>JAZJZQ010000115.1:0-5102 GCA_040389625.1 Pseudomonadota bacterium
TGCAGACGTTGGCCGACAGGTTGCCCAGTTCCTTGGTCAGGTCCATGCCGTTGGCAATGGCGATGGCCTGGGCCAGCGCCAGCTTGGTGCCGGCGTTGCTGGGCACGGCCAGGGCGATCTTCTTCACGCCGGCCGGGGCCGGGTCCTTCTTGCTCTTCTGGCCGTCGGTGCGGAACACGCCTTCATGCGCGGCCTGCACCACGTTGCGGATGGCCCAGTTCACATCGCGCTCTTTCACTTCCGTCAGCGGTAATGCGATAATGGCGTCGCTCGCGCCCAGCGCGGCAAATGCCTTGAGTGCAGCGCCCACGCCGCTGGCGAAGTTCTTCTCGCTGGCCGTCTCGTCGCTGCCCAGTCCCACCAGCAGCACGCGCTCGGCCGCCGCGCCCTTCACGCCGCGCAGCAGCAGGGTGGTGCCGGCCTTGCCGCTGATGTCGCCGGACTTGAGCGCGGCGGTGATTTCACCGGCGCCGTCGAGGGCCTTGGCGGCGGCCGACAGCTTCTTGTTCTCGAAGACCGCAACGGCGACGCAGCCGGTCTTGGCCGACGCGATGGTGTTTTTTGTGTCGAATGCTTTTATGCTAAAGTCCATTGGATTCTCCGTATCGTGTGCTTGTCATGCGCGTCTTCCGGGCCGCGGGCAGCCCGGGACGCAGCGTCTTACTTAACCTAAGGATGCGTGGTTTCGTATCCTTAACTACCGAATTATAAGCTTCGAATGATCTTTCAACGTGCCCTTCAACGCGAGATGGCCAGTGCAGCCGGGGCGACCTTCACCGTGTTGTTCAGCATTTCGGTCACCTGGACCCTGATTACCATCCTCGGCAAGGCCGCCGGCGGCAAGGTCGCATCGAGCGATGTGCTGGCCCTGATCCTGTTTGCGGCCTTGAATTATCTGCCAACTATCCTGATCCTCACCAGCTTTATTTCGGTGCTGATGGTGGTCACGCGCAGCTACCGCGATTCCGAAATGGTGGTGTGGTTTGCCTCGGGCCTGAGCCTGACCAAGTGGATACGCCCGGTGCTCAACTTCGGCCTGCCGATGGTGCTGCTGACGGCCGTGCTCAGTTTTGTCGCCACGCCGTGGGCCAAGCAGAAAAGCTCGGAGTACATCGAACGCTTTGAAAAGCGCGAGGACCTGCAAAAGGTCTCGCCCGGCCAGTTCCGCGAGTCGGCCTCCACCAACCGCATCTTCTTCGTGGAAGGCGCGGACGGCAATTCGCCGGTGGTGCAGAACGTGTTCGTCAACACCGTGGACGAACATGGCACGGCCGTCATCGTCGCGCGCGAAGGCGTGATCAACACGGGCAAGAACGGCGAGCGCTACCTGGTACTGAAGAACGGCCGGCGCTACCAGGGCATGCCGGGCCAGTCCGATTTCCAGACCATGGAATTCGAACGCTATAGCATGCGCGTGGCCAACCACACGCAGGACATGGAGTCCGACCACAGCGCCGACGCGCTGACCACCATGGCGCTGGTCAAGCTGACCAGCAATGAGGCGCGTGCCGAACTGCTGTGGCGCATCGCCTCGCCCATGACTTGCCTGGTGCTGATCCTGCTGGCCATCCCGCTCGGCTTCGTCAACCCGCGCGCCGGCAGTTCGGCCAACCTGATCATCGCGCTGCTGGTGTTCTTCAGCTACAGCAACCTGGTCAAGCTGGTCGAGGCCAGCGTCAAGCAGGGCCGCATCGGTTTCGCGCTGTCGTGGTGGCCGCTGCACCTGCTGGCCGCGCTGGCCGTGCTGGGCCTGTTCGCCTGGCGTTTGAACCTGAACCACCGTTACCACCCGCTGGCATTGCTGGCGGCATTCAAGCGCAATGGCGCCCGCAAGGAAGGCGCCTCCAAATGAAGATACTGCAGCGTTATTTCGCCGTCTCCATCGCGCAGGCGGTGGCCTTTGTGCTGGTGGCCTTCCTGGCCCTGCAGGCCTTCATGGACCTGACGGGCGAACTGCCTTCGATCGGCAAGAACGGCTACGCCATCCAGCACGCCTTCCTGTATGTGCTGATCCTGCTGCCGGGCCACGTGTACGAGGTGATGCCGCTGGCGGCCCTGATCGGCACCATCTACACCATGGCGCAATTCGCCTCGACTTCCGAATTCACCATCATGCGCGCCTCCAGCATGTCGACCGGCATGGTGACCTGGATGCTGGCCAAGATAGGCGTGGTGCTGGTGATTATCACCTTCATCTTCGGTGAACTGATCGCGCCGCGCACGGCGCCCCTCGCCGACAAGATCAAGCTCAGTGCGCGCGGCGCGGCCGTGTCGGCCGAATTCCGCTCCGGCATGTGGACCAAGGATATCGTCAAGAGCGAAGGCATGACGGGCGCCGTGACGGGATCGCGCTTCTTCAACGTGCGCGAGGTGCGGCCCGACGGCCAGCTGGCCGACGTCAAGCTCTACGAATTCGACACCAACTTCCGCCTGCGCTCACTCACGCTGGCCAAGAGTGGCACCTACCAGGGCAACAACACCTGGCGCCTGACGGACGTGACGGAGAACCTGTTTACCAACTCGGCCCTGCTCAAGCCGGGCAGCGAGGCCAACGTCGAGAACAACTTCGCGCAGGACACCAGCGCCGTCACCACGCGCCACAGCGCCACGCTGGACCTGGTGTCGGAGATCACGCCCAAGATCCTGTCCGTGTCCGGCGCCGATCCGGACCGCATGTCGGCCAACGAGCTGGCCGTCTACACCCGCCACCTGCAGGAGAACAAGCAGGAGACGGAGCGCTTCAAGATCGCGTTCTGGAAAAAGCTGTTCGATCCGCTGGCCATCTTCGTGCTGATGGCGCTGGCGCTGCCGTTCGCCTACCTGCACACGCGCAGCGGCGGCGTGAGCCTGAAGATCTTCGTCGGCATCATGATAGGCGTGAGCTTCCTGCTGATTAATACCCTGTTTTCGCACCTGGGCCTGCTCAGTACCTGGCCTGCCATTGTGACGGCGATCGCCCCGAGCGCCTTGTTCCTGCTGCTGGCGCTGGGCGCCTTGTGGTGGGTGGAGAGACACTGATGTCCAAGCGAGCCCTGATCCTGTTTGCCCACGGCGCCCGCGCCGCGTCCTGGGCCGCCCCGTTCGAACGGCTGCGCGACCTGGCGCAGGCGCGCATGCCCGACGTGTGCGTGTCGCTGGCCTTCCTGGAATTGATGACGCCCCAATTGCCGGAGCTGGTGGCGCAGCTGGTGCGCAGCGGGATCACGCAGATCACGGTGGTGCCCGTGTTCCTGGGGCAGGGCGGCCACGTGCTGCGCGACCTGCCCGTGATGGTGGCGCAGCTGCGCAGCAGCTATCCCCAGGCCGCCATCAGCGTGGCCGAAGCGGCCGGCGAGAACGCGGCCGTGCTCAACGCCATTTGCGACTACTGCGTGGGCGCGCTGGGCCAGCCTTGACCGACCCGACCCGGCCCGGCCTGGCCCACGGGCTATCCCGATACTTATTTGCCCGCGCGGCGGGTGAGCTTGATCTCGAACAGCTTGGGCCACTGCTTGCCGGTGACGAACAGGCGGCCGCTGGCCGGGTCGTAGGCGATGCCGTTGAGGACGTCGTCCGGCCCCATCTGCCTGCGTTCGGCTCGCAGCAGGCCGCTCAGGTCTATCCAGCCCACCACATTGCCGCTGGCCGGATCGATGCGGGCGATGACGTCGGTCTGCCAGATGTTGGCGTAGATTTCGCCGTTGACCCATTCCAGCTCGTTGAGCTGGTCCACCGGCACGCCGTTGACGGTGACGGCCACGCGCCGCGTTTCGCGCAGCGTGGCCGGGTCCAAGAGGCGCAGTTCGTTGCTGCCGTCGCTCATGATTAACTGGTGCCCGTCCTGGGTCAGGCCCCAGCCTTCGCCGGGGTAGGCGAAGGTGCGTTTGAGTTTGAAGCTGGCCAGGTCGAACACATAGCCGGTCTGCGACTGCCAGGTGATGCCGAACAGTTCATTGCCCCAGACCGTCATGCCTTCGCCGAACACATCGGCCGGCAGGTTGGCCTGTTGCAGCACGCGCCCTGTCTCCAGGTTCACCTTGCGGATCGACGAGCGGCCGTGCATGCCGGTGCTCTCGTACAGGAAACCGTCGCGGTACAGCAGCCCCTGGGTGAAGGCCTGCGGATCGTGCGGATAGGTGTGGACGACGGTGATGTCGTAGACGGGAATGGTATCGGCCAGCGCCGGCGCGCCGATCGGGCCGAGCACCAGGGCCGCGCACAGCAGCCATTTTGAAAGTACCGGTTTCAAACCGACTTCGCGCACCATACCCACTGCCGCCTCCCAGGCTGATCGAAAGCGACCATTATAAGGGCAGCCGGGCGCGCCGGCGTGCCCGGCTGCGCGGCCGGTAAAAGGCGGGTCAGGCGCGCCGCTGCAGCGCGCTGATGGCCGTGGCGGCGGTGGCGGCGTCGATGCCGGCCACCTGGTGGCTGCGCATCTTCATGGCGTCGCCCAGCATGACGAGCACGGGGCCGTGGGCCGGGCCCAGGCCGTGGGCCAGGGAAGCGAGCGTCAGGCGGTGGATGCGCTGGTCGGGGCGGCTGCAGTTCTCGATCACCACCACCGGCGTTTCAGGCCGGCGGCCCTGGGCCAGCATGCGGGCGGCGGTGGCCGTCGCTTCGCGTCCGCCCATGTACTGCACCAGCGTGTCGGTGTCGGGGATGGCGTGGTGGTCGCTGTGTTCGGGCGCCGTGCTGGAGGTGAAGAAGGCCACGCTGCGCGCCACGCCGCGCTTGGTGAGCGGCTGTTTGGTGGCGGCGGCGGCGGCCAGCGCGGTGGTGATGCCGGGCACCACCTCCACTTCAATACCGGCTTCCTCCAGCGCGCGCAATTCCTCGTCGGCGCGGCCGAACAGCATCGGATCGCCGCCTTTGAGCCGCACCACCAGTGCGACCTTGCCGGCGTAATCAACCAGTTGCTTGTTGATGAATTGCTGGGCCGTGGACAGCTGGCCGTAGCGTTTGCCGACCAGGATTTTTTCAGCTTGAGGACACAGCGCCAGCATCTCGTCCGTCACCAGGGCGTCGTGCAGCACCACGTCCGCTTGCGCCAGCAGGCGCGCGCCACGCAGGGTGATCAGGTCCTGGGCGCCGGGACCGGCGCCCACCAGGTAAACTTTTCC
>JAZJZQ010000116.1:0-17207 GCA_040389625.1 Pseudomonadota bacterium
CGACGAGCGCCTGAAGCACGGCTTCGCGCGCGACGTCATCCTGCTCAAGCTGGTGGGCATGAATCCGGTGGTGGTGCACGGCGGCGGGCCGCAGATCGACAACGCCCTGAAAAAGATCGGCAAACAGGGCACGTTCGTGCAGGGCATGCGCATCACCGACGAGGAAACCATGGAAGTGGTGGAGTGGGTGCTGGGCGGCGAAGTGCAGCAGGATATCGTGATGTTGATTAATCACTACGGCGGCCAGGCAGTGGGCCTGACCGGCAAGGACGGCGGCTTGATCCGCGCCCGCAAGATGGCCATGCCGGACAAGGAAAATCCGGGCCAGTTCCTCGACATCGGCTTCGTGGGCGAGATCGACGCCATCAACCCGGCCGTGGTCAAGGCCCTGCAGGACGACGCCTTCATCCCCATCATTTCGCCGATCGGCTTCGGCCAGGATGGCCAGGCTTACAACATTAACGCGGACGTGGTGGCCGGCAAGATCGCCGAGATCCTGAAGGCCGAGAAGCTGATCATGATGACCAACATCGCCGGCGTCCAGGATAAGCAGGGCAACCTGGTGACCGACCTGTCGGCCCGCGAGATCGACGAGATGTTCGAAGACGGGACGATTTCGGGCGGCATGCTGCCCAAGATCTCATCGGCGCTGGACGCGGCCAAGTCCGGCGTGAACACGGTGCACATCATCGATGGCCGGATTGAGCACTCTTTATTGCTCGAAGTCTTGACCGAACAGGCTTTTGGCACTATGATCCGTTCGCACTGAAAAAACGGCGACGCACCGCGCACCGTCTTGGCAGCGCGTCGCCACAGTAAGATGCCCTTGTAGCTCAGTGGTAGAGCACTCCCTTGGTAAGGGAGAGGCCACGTGTTCAATCCACGTCAAGGGCACCATCCGCACTACCCTCTGCAGTAAATCCCCCGCACTCAGTAAATCCGTTCCACCGCCAGGCCGCGCTTGCGCAGCAGTTCCGGCACGCTGTTCGTTCCCACCAGATGCAACACCCCGATCGCCGCCAGGCTGTCCGTTTCGCGCGCCAGCAGCGCCGCGATGCCGTCGGCCAGGTGCGGATTGCGCCCGTCCAGCAACTGGCGCTGCACGAAGCGGCCGGAGAAAGTGTCGTCCTCGGCCGCCTTGCGCGCCAGCGCGTCGAGCGCCGCCGCGTCGGCGCCGCGCCAGGCCTGGGCGATCTCGCGCGCCTGGGTGGCCTGCTGGCGATCGTCGATGGCGTCTATGCCCTCCTGCAGGAAGCGCGACTGCTCCTCGGCCGACATCTGGTCGAACAGCGCCATCTGGCTCTCGGGCGACTCCAGCTCCAGCACCGGCAACTTGCGCTGGTGCGCCTGGCGCGCCAGCCAGGCGTCGACCGCCTGCGCCGTGTCGTAGCCCTGGGCCGAGAACTCGCTCACCGTCAGCACGCTGGCCAGCAGCCAGGGCTTCATGCCGGCCACCGTGTCGGCGTCCAGCGCGTAATGGCGCAGCAGGCGCTCCAGGCGCGGCCGGTACGGGGCCGGCAGCGTCGCCTGCGCATTGCCCGCGCCGCGCGGATACATGCCGTACTGCCGCACCGCCTGCAGCATGCGGGCCGGGTCGCCCAGCGGATCGATCTCCAGCGCCAGCACGGAAGCGCGCGCCAGTGCGCCCTGCACCTGCTCTTCCAGCGGATAGAAGTCGGGCGCGCCGACGTGGATGGTGCCGAACAAGTACAGGGTGTGGCCGTTTTGCGCCACCTTGAACAGGGCGCCCCGGTTGGGCGCGGCCTGCCGCGGCTCCTGGGCCACCGGCTGCGGCGCGCCGTCCTGCGCCCAAGGCAGGCCGGGGGCAAACCAGAACAAACTGCAGAACAACACTATAATCTGGCGTCGCATGCTTTCCTTTGCTGCTATTGATCGAGACGTCCGTGAATATTAACCGCAACCCGCCGGTCTGGCTGTTCGACCTGGACAACACGCTGCACAACGCCTCGCATGCCATCTTCCCGGCGATCATGGCCAACATGAACGACTACATCGCCCGCGTGCTGGGCGACGGTACCACGCCGGCCAGCCAGGACGCCGTCAACGCGGCGCGCACCCTGTACTGGCGGCGCTACGGGGCCACCATGCTGGGCCTGGTCAAGCACCACGGCGTGCGGGCCGAGCATTTCCTGGCCGAGACCCACCACATGCCGGAGCTGCCGGCCATGATACGGGCCGAAAAGGGCCTGCGCCACCTGCTGCGCCGCCTGCCCGGCCGCAAGATCCTGCTGACCAACGCACCGCACGGCTATTCGTCGCAGGTGCTGCGCCACCTGGGCCTGCACCGCCATTTCGAACATCACGTGGCGGTGGAGGCGATGCGGGTGCATGGCCAACTGCGGCCCAAGCCGTCCAAGCTGCTGCTGCGTAAGCTGATGCGGCGCCACGGCCTGACGCCGCAGCGCTGCGTGCTGGTGGAAGATACGCTGGCCAACCTGCGCAGTGCCCGCGCGCTGGGCATGCGCACGGCGTGGATCACCCAATACCTGCGGGTGGGCGACGCGGTGGGCCTGGCCCATCCCGCCAAAACGCTAAATCGCCCCGGCTATGTCGATGTCAAAGTAAAATCTGTCAGGCATTTGCCCGCACGCCTGCACCGCCTGCGCTGAAGCGGGCGCGCGATTAATTGACGTTTTTTCATCCTTCCTATCGAGATCACATGGCAAGCACACCGCCGGGCCAGCGCCGGATGCAAATTCTCCAGGCCCTGGCCGAGATGCTGGAACAACCCAAGGGCGACAAGATCACCACCGCCGCGCTGGCGCGCAAGCTGGCGTTTTCCGAGGCCGCCCTGTACCGCCACTTCGCCAGCAAGGCCCAGATGTTCGAGGGACTGATCGAATTCATCGAGACCACCGTGTTCGGCCTGATCAACCAGATCGCGGAACGCCAGGACGACGGCCTGGCGCAGGCGCGCGACATCGTCGGCATGCTGCTGCAGTTCGCCAGCAACAATCCCGGCATGACGCGGGTACTGATCGGCGACGCCCTGGTCAACGAGGACGAGCGCCTGCAGCAGCGCATGAACCAGTTCTACGACCGCGTGGAGCTGGCCCTGAAACAGGCGCTGCGCGTAGCCGTCGCCGAAGGCCACGGGCCCGAGGCCGAGGTGACGGCCCGCGCCGGCATGCTGGCCAGCTTTGTGCTGGGCCGCTGGCACCGCTACGCCAAGAGCGGTTTCAAACAGAATCCGGCACAGGACGCGGCGCTGCAGATCGCCCTGCTGCTGGCGTAACACGAGTCGTAGAACCCCTGATGATGAATCCCGAAGTATTTGCCCTGCTGGACGACGCCAGCCCCGATGGTTCGGCCCCCGCCCAGGCCCGCTCGCGCCTGTACACGGGCCACAGCGCCACCCTGCGCTGCCGCGACATGGCCCAGTGGCCCGTGCTGCTGGAACAGATGCAGCAGGCGCTGGCGCGCGGCCAGCATGCGGTGGCCCTGTGCAGCTACGAGCTGGGTGAACATCTGCAGGGACTGGCCGTGGCCGATGACCAACCGGCGCCGCAGCCTCCGCTGGCGCAGGTGCTGCTGTTCGACCAGTGCCAGCTGCTGTCGCCCGCCGAAGTGGGCGAATGGCTGGCGGCCCGCTCCTTCCCCATCGAGCGCCCGGCCGGCATCGCCGCCGTGCGCCCCAACGTGGACCAAGCGGCCTTCACCGCCGCGCTGGCCCGCATCCATGCCTACATCGAAGCCGGCGACACCTACCAGGTCAACTACACCTTCCGTCTGCGCTTCGATGCTTTCGGCAGCCTGCCCGCCCTGTATGCGCGGCTGCGCGCGCGCCAGCCCGTGCCCTACGGCGCGCTGGTCGCGCTGGACGACGGCACGGCCGTGCTGTCGCTGTCGCCGGAACTGTTCGTGCGCCACGCGGACGGCCTGCTGACGGCGCGCCCCATGAAAGGCACGGCGCCCGCCGCCCCGGCAGCCCAGCAGGAAGAAAACGCGCGCCGCGCCGCCGGGCTGGCGGCCGATCCCAAGAACCGGGCCGAGAACCTGATGATCGTCGACCTGCTGCGCAACGACATCGGCCGCGTCGCCCAGACCGGCACGGTGGAAGTGCCGGCCCTGTTCGAGGTGCGCCGCTACAGCAGCGTGCTGCAGATGACCTCCACCGTGCAGGCCCGCCTGCGCGCGGACGCCACGCTGGCCGACATCTTCGACGCGCTCTATCCCTGCGGTTCGATCACGGGCGCGCCCAAGCGGCGCACGATGGAAATCATCCGCGAGCTGGAGCCGGACCGGCGCGGCCTGTACACGGGCGCCATCGGCTGGTTCGAACCGACCAATGGGCGGCAGGTGGGCGACTTCTGCCTGTCGGTGCCGATCCGCACCCTGGCCCTGCAGGCGCAAGCCGATGGCGTGCGTCGCGGCGAGATGGGCGTGGGCGCCGGCATCGTCTACGACAGCGACGCCGGCGAAGAATTTGCCGAATGCGCGCTCAAGGCCCGCTTCCTGACGGGGCTGGACAACGACTTTGAACTGTTCGAAACCATGTACGCCACGCGCGAGGACGGCATGCGCCACCGCGCGCGCCACCTGGCCCGGCTGGCCGGCTCGGCCGCCTACTTCGGCTACCCGTGGGATGCGGCGGCCGCCAACGCCTACCTGGACGCGGCGCGCACCATGCTGCCCGCCGGCCAGCCATGCCGGCTGCGGCTGGCACTGGCGCCGTCGGGCGCTTTCTCCGTCCAGCATGCGCCGCTGGCGCCGCTGGCCGAGCCGGTGCGGGTGCTGCTGGCGCCGGATGCCACCAGCGCCAGCGACCTGTTCCTGCGTCACAAGAGCAGCGTGCGCACCCGCTACGACGCGGCCTGGCGCGAGGCCGAAGCGCAAGGCGCGTTCGACACCCTGTTCTTCAACGAGCGGGGCGAGTTGACGGAAGGGGGACGCAGCAGCGTGTTCGTCAAGCTCGATGGCAAGTGGTACACGCCGCCACTGGCCAGCGGCGTGCTGCCGGGCGTGATGCGCAGCGTGATGCTGGAAGATCCGGCCTGGCAGGCGCAGGAACGCGTGATCACCCGCGCCATGTTCGAGCAGGCGCAGGAGATCGTGCTGTGCAACGCCCTGCGCGGGCCGATCCGCGCGATCCGCTAGGACGTCGGTGACATTGCACGTCGGCCGTTCCACTCCGGGCGGATGCCGGCGTTAACGACCGCTACGCGGCGCCCGCCATACCGGCGCCGGACAGGCACCGCTTTCAGTCGGCGTAACCGGGATTGCTGCGGTCCAGCCGCCGCAACAGGCCGGGCCAGACCAGCTGGCCGGGACGCACGCCGCGCGTGGCCATCTTGATCTGCTCGCGCACGGTGTCCAGCACCGCCGGCGGAATATGCACCAGCGGGCCGCCGCCCGCTTGCGCCCGCAGCTGTATCATGCAGGCGCTCTCGAAAAAATACATGGCCACGAAGGCATCGGCCGGCGTGGTGCCCACCGTCAGCAGGCCATGGTTGCGCAGCATCAGGTAGGTGTTATTGCCCAGGTCACGCACCAGCCGCGGCTTCTCATCCGGGTTGAGGGCGATGCCCTCATAGTCGTGATAACCGAGCGACGACAGCACGCCCATGGACTGCTGCGAAATGGGCAGCAGCCCGCCCTGCTGGGCCGACACGGCCACCCCGTTCACGGAATGCGTGTGCATCACGCAGTGCGCGTTGTCGCGCGCCGCGTGGACGGCGCTGTGGATGACGAAACCGGCCGGGTTGATGTCGTAGGGGGACTCGCTCACCTTGTTGCCCGCGCCGTCGATCTTGACCAGCGAAGACGCCGTGATCTCCTCGAACATCATGCCGTAGGGGTTGATCAGGAAATGGTGCTCGGGCCCCGGTACGCGCGCCGAGATGTGGGTGAAAACCAGGTCATCCCAGCCGAACAACGCGGTCAGGCGGTAAGCCGCCGCCAGGTCGACCCGGATTTGCCATTCTTCCGCTGTAACGGTATCCCGCAAGGTGCTGCCGCCAGTGCCCATATCGTCCTCCGCAAGGTTGATGGAATAGCTGATTCGCCAGCATACTCGCATCGCCCGGCGTTTTACAGGTCCGGCCGAGCCAAACGGCGCAATGCCGCCAGCGTTACAGGTCCACCATCATCTGGAAGCCGCCGAAGAACATACGCTTGCCGTCGAACGGCATATTCTTGGGGTCCATGTAGGCCTTGATACGCTCGTCATTCATGACTTTCTCATTGATCGCATCGCGCCGCGCGCGCGACTCGTAGACGATCCACGAGAACACCACCACTTCCCCTTCCTCCAGCTGCACGCTTTGCGGGAAGGAAGTCAGCTTGCCGGGTTTGACATCGTCGGCCACGCACTCGCGATACTCGAGCGCGCCATACTCCTTCCAGACGGCACCGCAGGCGCGCGCCATTTTTTCATATGCATCCAGGTTATTCCTGGGCACCGGCACCACAAATCCATCGACGTAAGCCATGATCGTCTCCTTCGCAGTTGATGAAACCAGCGTAGTAAAAGATGATCGAAAGGACAAGCGCGAGCGCGCTATCGTGCGCGTGGTCCAGGGGCGGTTCCATGTTTGTCCAGGCCGTTCTCGCCGTCAGACCGCGTTGGCAAACTGGCGGCGATAAGCGCCCGGCGTGGTGGCGGCCAGCCGGCGGAAATGGTGGCGCAGCGATTCCTCTGAACCGAAGCCGGCCCGCTCGGCCACTTGCGCCAGCGGAATGTCGGCTACTTCCAGCAAGTCCTTGACGATGGCCACCCGCTCGCGGATCAGCCACTCGACCGGTCCCAGCCCCGTTGCTTGCTGGAACTGGCGCTGCAGCGTGCGCGGGCTCATGGCGGCCCGCTCGGCCATGCTCTTGATCGTATGTTGCTGTTCGGGATGGCTGCGCAGCCAGTCCATCAGCCGCGTCAGGCGGCCCTGCTCGTCATGCGCCATCGGTCGCGGCAGGAACTGCGCCTGTCCCCCTTCGCGATGGGGCGCCACCACCAGCCGCTGCGCCACCATATTGCCCACCCGCGCGCCATAATCGCGCCGCACCACGTGCAGCAGCATGTCCAGGCCGGCGGCGGAACCGGCCGCCGTGATGACCTGGCCATTGTCCACATACAGCTGGTCCGGCTCGACGGCGATGCGGGGATAGCGCTGGGCCAGCTTGTCGGCATAGCGCCAGTGGGTGGTGGCGCGCTGGCCATCGAGCACGCCGGCGGCGGCCAGCACGAATACGCCGGAACAGATAGAGCACAGCCGCGCGCCGCGCTGGTGGGCGGCCCGTATCATCGCCAGCAGGGCTGCCGGCGGGGTCTCGTCGGCATCGCGCCAGCCGGGGATGACGATGGTGTCGGCACGCTCCAGCAACTCGGGCGCGTACGGCGCCTGCACGGTGATGCCGCCGGCGGCCCGGATCGGCCCCTGCTCCACGGCGCACACGGCGAACGCGTACCAGTCCACCTCCAGCTCGGGGCGCTCGAGGGCGAACAGTTCGACCGTGCAGCCGAACTCGAAGGTGCAGAGCCGGTCATAGGCCAGGGCGACGACGAGGTGTTTTTTCATGGCGCGATCTTACCGCATATTGGCATTTACGCCACTGCCGCCCCCGCCGGGCGGCACCGATAATGGCATCACCGTCCACCAAACAAGGAGTCCCGCATGTCCTACGTGAGCGAAATCGCCGCCGCCCCTGCCGCCGCCGCCCTGGCCCATTTCGAAGCACAATTCAGCTTCGAGACCGATTGTTGGGACGTGCACCACGCCCTCGCCAGCGGCCAGCAGGACTTTGTGCTGCTCGACGTGCGCGGCACGGAAAAATACGCGGCCGGCCACGTGCCCGGCGCGCTGGACCTGGCGCACGGCAAGATCATCGGCTCGAAACTGGCGCAGTATCCGGCCGATATGCTGTTCGTCGTCTATTGCGCCGGTCCCCACTGCAACGGCGCCGCGCGCGCGGCCGTGCGGCTGGCGCGGCTGGGCCGGCCCGTCAAGCTGATGACGGGCGGCATCACGGGCTGGCTCGATGAAGGCTTTGCCCTGCAACGGCCGGCATCGGCCGCCGCCTGAGCGCGCTTACAGCCAGTCCAGCAGCAGCTGCGCCACTTCGGGCGAATTGAGCAGGTCCATGTGGTTGTTGCGGTAGACAATGGCTTGCCGTTCCGGCGCAAAGTCGAGCTGGCGCTTCTTGTGGGAATGCTGGCCCAGCGCGCTGGCCACGGGCACCAGGCCGTCGCCGGCCAGGCGCCCGCCCTCTTCGGCGGACGGCTTGCTGATGGTGGCCGCCACCGCGTAGCATGCCACCTTGGCCGGCAAGGGCACCGTCTGCGGCAAGGCGCTGCCGTGTTCGAAGCGGTCCTTGCCGTTCCAGTCCTCGTCCAGCAGGCTGCCGTGGCGCAAGTCCGTGATGCCGGCGCTGCGGATCTTGCCCAGCCGCGAGAACGGCGCCGTGTAGCTGCTCATGCCCGTGATCACATGGAACCAGTTGCCGCCCCGCTCCAGCGGCGCGCCATGGTGGGGCGAACCAAGGCAGACCAGCTTGCTCAGCCGCTTGATCCATTTCTGCCCGTCCGCGGCGCCGTAGTGATAGGCGCTGCGCGCCACCAGCCCGCCCATGCTGTGGCCGACAATGACCAGTTCCTTGACGGGCACGGGCCACTGGGCCAGCAAGCTTTCCAGCTGGGCGGCGAATGCCTGCCCGTTTTCGGAAATATGGCGGCCGCTGTTGTAGCGCAGATAGACGGGCGTATAGCCGCGCTCACGCTGCAAGGCTTCGCCATGGTCGTAGCCGGCGCGGCGCCATTGCAGGTCGTTCATGCACAAGCCATGCACCAGCACCAGCACCCGGCCTGTGACGGCGCCCGCCTGCGCCACGAAGGGCGCGCCGTCGCGCCGGAATTGCATCGGTATCTGCAAGGGATTGTCGGTCTCGGCCAGGTAATCGC
This sequence comes from Pseudomonadota bacterium, assembly GCA_040389625.1. Taxonomy (GTDB): domain Bacteria; phylum Pseudomonadota; class Gammaproteobacteria; order Burkholderiales; family Burkholderiaceae_D; genus Rugamonas. Next base: position 8,912 of record JAZJZQ010000116.1, read on the forward strand.
CCAGCACGCCGTTGACGGCCGCCAGCAGCGGTTCGCGCCCGGCCCAGCCGCTGCCCTCGCCCAGCAGCGGTTGCAGGCGGCTCAGCACGCCATCCATGCCGCCACCCACCAGCCGCGTCACGCCGCGCACGCCGCTGTAGACGAGCGAGGTGGCGCGGGCCAGCGGCCTGGCCACCAGGCCCGGCGCCTGCCCGATCAGCTTCAAATGCACTTCCTCGGCCAGGTCGGCCACGCCCGTGACGGCGCTGACGGTCAAGCGGGACAAGCCGAGCAGATCGGCCGCGTGGGAGACTTTGTTGGACATCATCGTGCGGCCCCTGTTCATGGTTTAGTTCGCAAGCGCTTGTTCGACCGCCGACACCAGTTGCTTGTCGGTCGGCGTGACCTTGCTGGGATAGCTGTCGACCACCTTGCCGTTGCGGTCGATCAGGTATTTGTGGAAGTTCCAGGCCGGCGCCTTGCCGGTGATTTTAATCAGGTTGACGTACAGCGGATTGGGATGGTCGCCATGCACGACGGACTTGGCGAACATGGGGAACTTGACGCCGTAGGTGTTGTAGCAGAAATCGGCGATCTCCTTGCTGTTGCCCGGTTCCTGCTTGCCGAAGTCGTTCGACGGGAAGCCCAGCACCACCAGGCCCTTGGGGCCGTATTTGGCGTACATGGCCTCCAGTCCTTCGTACTGGTTGGTATAGCCGCAGTAGCTGGCCGTATTGACCACCAGCACCACCTTGCCCGCGTACTGGCACAAGTCCTGCGGCGTGTCGTCCTGCAAGCGGTTGAAGGTCTGCTTGAGGATGGCGGGGCAGCTGCCGGCGGCGGCCGGTGGCACGGCGGCGGCTGGCGCGGCGGCGGCGGCATGGGCCGGCAGGGCGCCCAGCAACGCGCCGGCCAGCGCGGAAATCAGGCTCAGTTTGACGATCGTGTTGGACATGGGGCAAACGCTCGGAGTGAATTGAAAATCCATTCTATGTCAAACGCCCGCCGGCCGTGCATTTCCGCTCCCGCACACCTCGGCCCGCGCGCAATTGTCGGCACGGTTGAGCGAGATTAAACCCGCGCCCCGGCCATCGCCCACAATGGCAGTTCCTACTACCTTTCCAGTCGCCCTTCCGGAGTTTTCCATGCCGCTACGTTTATTCTTGCTCGCATCTTTCTGGCTGGCGTTGCTGCCGGCCCGCGCCCAGGTCGTTCCCCTGCCCGCCATGCAGACGGCCGGCATCAGCGTCTCGGGCCTGTCGTCCGGCGGCTACATGGCGGTGCAGTTCGACGTGGCCTACTCCGCCAGCCTGATGGGTGCCGGCGTGGTGGCGGGCGGACCGTACTACTGCGCCCAGGGCAGCGTGACCACGGCCACTACCGTCTGCAGCTGCACGGGCACGCCGTACTCGTGCCGCGTGGCGCCGGGCGGCACCGGGGTGGCCAGCCTGGTCAAACTGACCGACCAGAACGCCGCCAACGGCACCGTCGATCCCACGGCCGGGCTGGCCAGCCACCGCATCTGGCTGCTGTCGGGCACGGCCGACTCCGTCGTGCCCCAGGCCGTGATGAACGACCTGCAAACCTATTACCGGCACTACATCGGCGCGGCCAACATCTTCTACAAGCAGGACTTGCCGGCCCAGCACGCCATGCCCACGGACAGCTACGGCAACAATTGCGACAAGCTCGGTTCGCCCTACATCAACAACTGCGGCTACGATGCGGCCGGCGAACTGCTCAAGTGGATCTACGGCAGCCTGAACAACCGCGCCAGCGGCAGCCCGGCCGGCCGCTTCGTCGAATTCGACCAGACTGAATTCCTGCCCGACCCCAAGTCGCACGGCATGGCCACCAGTGGTTACCTGTACCTGCCGCCCGGCTGCGACAGCAACGGCGGCCAGGGCTGCCGGCTGCATGTCGTGTTCCACGGCTGTTTGCAGGACGCCGGCACCATCGGCGACACCTATCTGCGCCACGCCGGCTACAACGCCTGGGCCGACAGCAACCGCATCGTCCTGCTGTATCCGCAGGCGGCGCCCATCTATCCCTTGACCAATCCCAATGGCTGCTGGGATTGGTTCAACTACGACGATGCCCGCTACGCGCAAAAGACGGGCCGCCAGATGGCCGCCGTCAAGCAGATGGTGGACCGGTTGACGGGCGGCACCACGCCGCCGCCGCCACCGCCGGCCCAGTGCTACACGGCCAGCAACCGCGACCATGTGCAGGCCGGCCGCGCCCACGACAGCCTGTTCCGCGCGCTGGCCAACGGTTCCAACCAGAACATGGGCTTGGATAACATCTTCATCCATACCACGCTCAAGCGCACGGGGCCCAATTTCTACGTGGTCGGCAGCTGTCCCTGATACCGGCCCGTCCATCCCACCACAGGAGGTCATATGTATCCGATGCAATGGTTTTGGGCGCCCCAGCTGCATTTTCCCTGGAGCGGCGGCGTGGCCCAACAGATCGAGCTGGACCGCTTCTTCGACGCCATCCCGCCCGAGGCGGGGGACGGCAAGATCGAGCGCAAGGCCTTCGACGTGGCCTCCTACGGCCGCCAGCTGGGGTGGATTTCGGAAGTGCTGCTGGACCTGGCCAAGACCGCCCCGCCCTCTTCCAGCCAGGCCCGCGAGGCACTGCAGAACCTGGTGGAAGCCAATGAGCAAATCCAGCACATCAAGCGCGCCCAGGATGCGGACCGGCACGTGATGACGGCCCAGTACATCGAGGACGCCATCGTCAAGCTGCGCACGCGCGACGGCGAACAATTCCGCCAGCTCAGCGAACGGCTGCTGCCGCTGCTGCAAACGCCGGCCGTGCTGCAGACGCCGCCCCTGCTGGAAGGCGGCGCCTGACGGCAAACCCTTGCCACGCCGGCGCCGGGGCAGCCGCCGTCCGCGCCGGCTCTCCCGTCCTTGCTGCGCGACCGCAGCGTTGGAGGGTGGGACGGCAGGCTAGTCGACCGTGATGGCCGTCAACGCCGGATCGGGCGCGGGAAAGGTCAGCTTCATGGCCGTCAGCGTTTCGAGCAGGAGGGTGGCGATCACCAGGTTGCGGTGGGTCTTGGAATTGGCCGGCACCACGTACCACGGCGCATGTTCGGCGTCCGTGGCGCGGATGGCCTGCTCATAAGCGTGCTGGTAGTCGTCCCATTTTTCGCGCTGGGCCAGGTCGGTGGGGTTGAACTTCCACTGCTTGTTCGGATCGTCCAGCCGCTCCTGCAGGCGTTGCCGCTGCTCATCGCGCGAAATGTGCAGGAACACCTTGATGATGACGGTGCCGTTCTCGGCCAGCATGCGCTCGAAGTCGCGGATCTGGGCATAGCGCCGCCGGCATTCGCGCGCATCGATCCAGCCTTGCACGCGCGTGATCAGCACGTCCTCGTAGTGGCTGCGGTTGAAGATGGCGATTTCGCCCTTGACGGGCACCTGCTGGTGCACCCGCCACAGGTAGTCGTGCGCCAGTTCGATGTCGGTCGGCTGGCGGAAGGCCACGGCCCGTATGCCCATGGGATTGATCATGCTGAACATGGTGCGTACCGTGCCATCCTTGCCGGACGTATCCATGCCCTGCAGCACCAGCAATACCTTCTGCTTGCGCTGGGCGAACAGCATCATCTGCAACTCCGACACGCGCGCGATCAGGGCCGCCGTGTGGCGCTGGTCCTGCGCCTTGGCCTTGGCCTTGCTCAGCCTGGGATTGGCCGCGCGGCTCGACAGCGCGCTGTCGTCCGCGTCCTCCTCACGCAGTTTGAGCTTGGCGGTGGCGCGAAAGCGCTGGCGGGCGGATGCTGGCATGGTGGCGGACTCCTGTCGTTGCGGCGCGCCGGCCGGCGCAGCCTCGTCAGGCTAGCGTAACAGATCAGTACGCCACCTGTCTCCCCCGCCTCAAACAGGACGGGCCGCCAGCCGGGCGGCGCGGTCGCCCCACCACGCCGCTTCCTCGAACACGGAAAAACCGGACAGGTCGGCATGGGCGAACAGGATGGGGCCGTCCGCCGCGCGCAGCGCCTGCAAGCCGGCGTTGCTGCGAAAGCCGGGCAGCGGCGCCGCCATCGCATGGCCGCGCAGCGTGATGTCGACCCGTTCCACGCACTGGGCGAAGCCGGCGCCGTAGGCCGTCTTCAGATCGACGCTGGCCAGCGCCAGCAACTCTTCCGGGCTGGCCGTGTCCAGCCAGCGGCGCGCCTGCTGCGGCGTGCGGTCCGACAGGGCCGTGTAGGCGCTGAACACGGTCTGCTCCGGCGGCCGCACACGGATATCCTGGTGGGTGGAGACGACAAAACCAAGCCCCGGTTCCTGGTACACCACGTTATCCCACGACAGGGGCTGGGCCGGCCGCTCGTCGGGAAAGCGCTTGAGCAGGAAGTTGGCAATCATCCACGGCGCGTACTGCGGCATATGGTGGGCCGGGTCGAAGCCGTAAGCGGCCATGTCCTCCACCACGCGCGCGGCCACCATCAGCGGCATGGCGCAGATGGCCTTGCGCGCCCGCACCAGATAGCTGCGCGGCTGGCCCCCTTCGAGCCGGAAGCACAGCGCCTCCACGCCGTGCGCCGTGCGTTTGATGGAAACGGCCGTGCCGGCCACGCGGCGGATGGCAGCCGCCTCGCCCATGGCCCTGGCCAGCGGCTGCAGTCCGCCCGGCCACGTCAGCCAGGCGCCGTTGCCGGCGTTGGCGGCCTGGCCCCAGCGGCTGCAGTAGTAGTGCAGGCCGGCCCAGGCCGACACCTTGTCGTAGCGCGTGCCATAGTCGTCGCGGCAGCAGTAGTTCAGATACCAGTGCAGCGTGGGCGAACGGTAGCCGTTCTGCTCCAGCCACTGCCTGAGCGTGATGCGGTCGAGCGCCTGCCACGCCGCATCCTCGGACGACAGCACGGTGGGGAACACGAAGATGCGCCGCCCGTCGCTGCCGCGCAGCTGGCGCAGGCGCTGCACTTCGGCGAAAAAGCGCGTATGTTCGTCCAGCTCCCAGCGCGGCACGCCGTCGGTGGGAATGAAACCGTCCTGCCAGCGCCCCTGGTACAGCAGCCGTTCCTCCGGTGCGTGCAGGATGGTACGCTCGTCGTAATACGGCTTTTCCGCCAACGCATCGCGCTCGATGATGCCTAGGTCGGCCAGCAGTTCGCGCACGTGCACCGATTCCGGCGACGGCAGCGGCAGGTAGTGCGCGCCGGTGGGGAACTCCAGCTCGCCGAAGGCGCCGCCGGCCGCGTTGCCGTAGGGCTGGGGACCGTCCACCATCAGCGCGTCCTGCCCGCCCAGCTTGCGCAGGCGCCAGGCAGCCATCAGGCCGCCGATGCCGGAACCGAAGATGGCGATGTCCGTCTCCACCTCCTCCGACGGCGGCGGCAGCGCGCGCCGGTCGCGCAGGAAGTGGCCCTCGTCGCGGCCCGGATAATGGACGGCAGGCGTGATCTCCTGCCAGCGCTGGAAGCCGGCCACGCTGCCGGCCGCGGCCAGCCCGCTTGCGGCGGCCCACAGCAGGAAGGAGCGGCGCTCCATCAACGGATCACCCGCCGCCAGTCCTGCTCGAACTCGCGCACCAGCGACTGCGTGTTGAGGCGGTTCGGTTCCATCGGCAGGCGCTGCATATCGGGCGGGAAGATGAACATTTCGCGCGTGGTGTCCGCGTTCAGGTAGCGCATCGGCAGCCGGTACGACGCGGGCGGCTTGAAGTCGAGCTGCGGCGAGGCGAGGATGAAGCCCCACTCGCCGAACGAAGGCACGTAGGCGTGATAGGGCCAGGTGCGCAGGCCCACTTCGCGCAGCGTCGCGTCCACCGTCCAGTAGGCGTGCGGCGCGAAGAACGGCGACGTCGATTGCACCACCATCAGCCCGTTGGCCGCCAGGTGGCGCTTGACCATGCCGTAGAACGGCACCGAATACAGCTTGCCCAGCGCGAAGCTGGACGGGTCCGGGAAGTCGACGATGGCCGCGTCGAACAGTTCCTGGTTGTGCTGCAGCCAGATGGCCGCGTCGGCGTTGATCACGCGCACCCGCTTGTCGCTGAACGAGCCGTGATTAAGCTTGACCAGTTCCTCGCGCGCGGTGAAGGCGCCCGTCATGGCCGGGTCCAGGTCCACCAGCGTGACCTGTTCGATGTTCGGATAGCGCAGGATCTCGCGCAGCGCCAGGCCGTCGCCGCCGCCCAGCACCAGCACCCGGCGCGCCCACGGCAGCGACTGCAGGGCCGGATGCACCAGCGCCTCATGGTAGCGGTACTCATCGCGCGAGGAGAACTGCAGGTTGCCGTTGATGTAGAGCCGCAGGTCGTCCTTCCAGCGCGTGATGACCAGCCGCTGGTAGGGCGTGGTGGTGGAATAGACGATTTCGTCGCCGAACAGGCCATGCTCGCCCCAGTACGTCATGCGGTCGGCCAGCGCGAAGCCGAACACCAGAACGCACATCACGCCGCTGGCGCGCAGCAGCCGGCCGCCCACGTTGGCCAGCTCGCGGCGGAAGGTGACGATGGTCCACAGCGCCACGCCCACGTTCAGCATCCCGAACAAAAAGCCCGTGCGCACCAGGCCCAGGTAGGGCGCCAGCACCAGCGGGAACAGCAGCGACACCGCCAGCGCGCCCAGGTAGTCGAAGGTCAGTACGCGGCTCACCAGCTCGTTGAATTCCGTCTGGCGCGCGTTCAGGGCCCGCATCACCAGCGGCACTTCCATGCCCACCAGCGCACCGACCAGGAACACCAGCACATAGAGCAGGGTGCGGAACGGCGCCGCCATCCAGGAAAAGGTGAGGAACAGGGCGGCGGCCGACACGCCGCCGATCAGGCCCACGGCCAGTTCGATGTCGACAAAGCGGGCCAGCACGTCGTCGTCGCGCACAAACTTGGAAAAATGCGCGCCGACGCCCATGGCGAACAGATAACAGCCGATAATGGTGGAGAATTGCAGGATCGAGTCACCGAGCAGGTAACTCGACAGCGCCCCGGCGATCAACTCATAGGCCAGGCCGCAGGAAGCGACCACAAAAACGGAAAGTATCAGAATTTTTTTGGTCATTTATGCGCTTTTGCACTAAGATGGTTTTGCGTTATCAAGTTAACCACTTTAACCGAGAGTACGCCGTGTACGCCATCCTAAACTATCTGATCCACATGGTACTGGCCGCCGTGCTGCTGGCAGCGTTCTTCGCGGCCTATACCCGCATGACGCCGTATGATGAAGTGCTGCTGATCCGCCAGGGCAACCATGCGGCCGCCCTGTCGCTGGGCGGCGCGCTGCTGGGCTTTTCGGCCACCATCGGCTCGGCCCTGCTGCACACGGCGGACTACCGCGAATTTTTCGCCTGGGCCTTCGGCGCCATGGTGGTGCAGATGCTGGCGTATGCCGTCACCACCCGCCTGCTGCGCATGTCCAAGGACCACATAGAATCGAACAACTGCGCCTTTGGCGGCTTGCTGGGCGCAATTTCGCTGTCGATCGGCGTGATCAACGGCGCGTGCATTTCCTAATTTTTGCGAAGGACACCATCATGGGCATCGGCAGCTTTATCAAGAAGCAGTTTATCGACGTACTGCAGTGGAACGAGGACACGGACGGCGTGCTGTCCTGGCGCTACCCCATGCAGGATTTCGAGATCCAGAACGGCGGCGTGCTGATCGTGCGCGAATCGCAGATGGCGGTGTTCGTCAACGAAGGCCAGGTGGCCGACGTGTTCGGGCCCGGCACCTTCAAGCTCACCACGCAAACCCTGCCGCTGCTGACCAACCTGAAAAACTGGGACAAGCTGTTCGCCTCCCCGTTCAAGTCGGACGTGTACTTCTTCAGCACCCGGGTGCAGACGGGCCGCAAGTGGGGCACGCCGCAGCCCATCACCATCCGCGACAAGGACTTCGACATGATACGAGTGCGCGCCTTCGGCATGTACTCGTACCGGGTGGCCGATCCGCGCCTGTTCTTCAAGGAGATCAGCGGCACGCGCGACGTCTACACGCGCGACGAGGTGGAAGACCAGCTGCGCGGCATCCTGATGGCGACCATGGCCAGCTCGCTGGGCGGCGCCAACGTGCCCTTCCTCGACATGGCGGCCAACCAGGCGCTGATGGCGCAGCAGGTCAAGGGCGACCTGGCCACGGCCTTCGGCCGCTACGGCATCGGCCTCGATGAATTCAACGTGGCCTCGGTCAGCCTGCCGGAAGAACTGCAGGCGGCGCTGGACGAACGCATCTCGGCCGGCATGAAGGGCGGCATGAGCGCCGACAAGATGGCCGGCTTCACCAAATACCAGGTAGCCAGCGCCATTCCGCTGGCGGCCCAGAACGAAGGCGGCATGGCCGGCATCGGCGCCGGCCTGGG
>JAZJZQ010000116.1:17307-19985 GCA_040389625.1 Pseudomonadota bacterium
AGGCCGGACCACTACATGCAAATCGTTTCCTGTCCCAGCTGCGGGGCGGAGGTCAAGTTCCGCTCGCACGCTTCCGTCATGGCCGTGTGCGAGTACTGCAGCACCAGCGTGCTGAAGGACGCCGACGCCGTCAAGGACCTGGGCAAGATGTCGTCCGTGCTGGAAGACTACTCGCCCATCCAGATCGGCACGGCCGGCGTGCTGGGCGGACGCGCCTTCACCGCGGTGGGCCGCATCCAGCTGCGCTACGACGCCGGCCTGTGGAACGAGTGGTATCTGCTGTTCGACGACGGCGCCACGGCCTGGCTGGGCGATTCGTCCGGCATGTACACCGTCACCACCGAGCGTCAGGTGGAGGGCGCCCTGCCCGCTTTTGAACAGCTGGCACCGGGCCGCAACCTGCCCATCGGCGGCGAATACTACACGGCGGCCGAAATCCGTACCGCCGACTGCATCGGCGGCCAGGGCGAGCTGCCGTTCAAGGTAGGCCAGGGCTGGCAAGCCAAAGTGGCCGACTTCCGGCGCGGCAGCGCCTTCCTCACGCTCGATTATTCCGACGGTCCCCGTCCCGTCGTCTACACGGGCCTGGCCGTCATGCTGGAAAGCCTGCAATGCCAGCTGCTGCGCGACGACGACCAGATCCAGCGCAGCGCCGGGCGCTACCGCGGCCGGCTCGACGCGCTCGACTGCCCGTCCTGCGGCAGCCCCATCAAATACCTGCCCGGCATGACGGCCCACCTGGTGTGCCCCGCCTGCCAGGCCCAGGTGGATGCGGCCAGCCCGAAAGCGCAGGTGCTGGCCGCCGGCGAACGGGTTGCCGCCGTCGCCACCACGCTGGAATTGGGCGCCCAGGCCAAGCTCAACAACCAGGAATACACGGCCATCGGCGTCATGCGCCGCGCCGACGACGAAAACAACCAGTGGACGGAATACCTGCTGTATGCGCCGCGGGCCGGCTTTTCCTGGCTGGTGGAAACGGATGAAGGCTGGTGGCGCGCCAACGTCATGCCGGAGTGGCCCCAGTTCGGCGGCCCCAAGGGGCAGGATGTGATTGTGGATAAGTCCGCATTCAGCAAGCTGTACGAATATGGCGCGCGGGTCACCTTCGCGGCCGGCGCCTTCAACTGGCGGGTACAGGTGGGCGACCAGTGCCACGTGGCCGAGTTTGCCAGCGACCAGGTGCGGCTGGCCGTCGAGACGACGGACGCGGAAATGACGTGGTCCCGCTCCTCGCCCGTGCCGGTGGACCAGCTGAAAGCGTGGTTCGGGCCCCAGTTCCACGGCCGCGCACCGGCGGCCGGGGCACCGTTCCAGCACCAGGGGTACCGGAGCGTGGCCAGGAAGTTCATCATGGTCATGCTGGCCATCAACGCCGTGCCCATGCTCGCCAATTTTTCCCGCACCTGGGCCTTGAGCGCGCTGGGCGCGCTGGCGCTGTACCTGCCGGCCGTGTTCCTCGACTCCAACGACGACAGCAAGAAATGATGAGTAATCCCGCATGAGCAAATACGTCATCTACGCCCTGGTCGTCACCATGTTCACCTCGTGTTCGACGTGGATGCGCGGCTTTAGCGGCAGCAACTACGGCAGCGGCAGCAGCTGGAGTTCCCGCACCGGCGGCGGCGGCGGCAGTTTCGGCGGCGGCTCCGGTGGCGGTGGGCACAAATAAGTGGACAACATCGTGAACCAGCAAGCGCCACATCAAGCGGCCGGCACCCATCTGCTGGCGGACCTGGGCGGCATCGCCGCGGACAAGCTCAGCGATTGCGACCGCATCGAGCAACTGCTGCGGGGCGCGGCCCAGGCCGCCGGCGCCCGCGTGCTGCACAGCCACTTCCACGGCTTTGGCGTGGGACTGGGCGTGACGGGCGTGGTGTTGCTGGCCGAATCGCACATCTCCATCCACACCTGGCCGGAAGCCGGTTTTGCCGCCGCCGACATCTTCATGTGCGGCAGCGCCCAGCCGGAGTTAGCGCTCGCTATCATAGCGGAGGCGTTACAGCCTCAATCACGCGTCCTGCATACGATACGGCGGGCGGCGCCGGGCAGCTGATGCCGATGGCGCTGCCTGGGCTGGGCCGGGCGACTGGGCCAGTCACCGGCGCCGTGCCGGACAGCCGCTGCCAAGGCGGGCGTCCCGAGTCGACGGCCCAGGCAGTCCCTTCGCCTCGTCGCCCGCCTCGCCGATGGGCCAATGGCCCGGCAACTGCTCAAATGGACAGGTTTTGTGCCGCCACCAGTTCCGCATCCTTGGCGTTGGCGGCAATCGATGCGGGCCTGGCCTGGACGCGCTCGATATAGGCGGCGATGGCCGGCACCTTGGGCACCAGGCCGAAGGCCGTGGTCCAGTTCAGGGCAGTACCCCACAGCACGTCCGCCGCGCTGAACTTCTCGCCCAGCAGATAGGGCCCTTTTTCCAGCTGGTCGGTGATGGTCTTGAGCATGGTGTCCCAGTCGCCCCAGGGGCACATGGACGGCGCGGCGGGAGTATGCTTCATGGCCCGGTCGCACAGGGCCGGCTCGAAGCAGGAGCCATAGAACACCATCCAGCGCAGATAGGGGCCGCGCAGCGGATCGCCGATGGCCGGCGCCAGCCCCGCTTCCGGATACAGGTCGGCCAGGTACAGGTAGACGGCCACCTGCTCCGTCACCAGCGCCCCGTCGTGCAGCACGGCGGG
>JAZJZQ010000117.1:0-1158 GCA_040389625.1 Pseudomonadota bacterium
TTGAAGCTGTGGATCAGGTGCGCGGCGCGGTAGGCGTTGTTCATGATCAGGCGCGTGCTCTCGCCGGCCGTCTCCACGTAGCGCAGGATGTCGGACTTCTTGATGTTGCCGCCTTCGATGGACTGGTGCACCCTCTCGGTCGCCTCCAGCAGCACCGAGGCGCTGGTGAGGGCGATGCCGACCGGCGTGTTGATCTCGTGCGCCACCCCGGCCACCAGCCCGCCCAGCGACGCCAGGCGCTCGGCCTGCAGCAGCGATTCCTGGGTGCGGCGCAGGTCGTCGAGCGCCTTGGCCGTGGCCTGGGCCGACTTGCGGGCCTCGTCCTCGGCCTCGCGGATGCGGGCGATGATCGATTTCACCTTGCGCTGGATGGCGTTAAAGCCCCGTATCACTTCGCCCAGCTCGTCGTGGCGGTTGTCGGCCAGCTCCTCCACCTCGTCGCTGCCGCGGGTGGCCAGGTCGAACAGGCCGTCGCGCAGCTGCTTGAGCGGGTCGAACACGATGCGCAGCGACAGCGCCAGCGCCGCCACCAGGATCAGGTCCAGCAGCAGCACCTCCGTCACCTTGCGCCGCACCTCGGCCGCCAGCGTGGCGTCGATCTGGGCCCGGCTGAAGTTGACCACCACCCGTCCCACGATGACGGGCTTGAGCGAGGCGCCGGCGGCGCCCGAATCGCGGTAGGCCAGGTCGGCCACCACGGGCGCGCCGGCCACCGGGGCGTCGTTCTCGATCGCCACCACGCCGCCGCCGTCGTTGCGCAGCTTGCCCGAGAACAGGCCGACCGAGGTGTCGTAGACGCGGATGGCCACCAGTTCCGGCGGCAGCATCTCGGCCGCCACGATGTTGTCGACCTTGGCCTTGTCCAGGTCCCACAGGGCCGACGGCAAGCTCGTCTGCAGTCGCGTCAGCACGCCCTGGCGCAGGCGCTGGTTGCTCACTTCCAGTTCATGGCCAAGGCTGTATTGGGCATACGTGCCGGAAATGGCCAGCACCAGCGTGACTATCACCACGAACAGCGCCGTCAGCCGACCTTGGATACCAAACATCTACACACCTCCCCCGGAATACCGGGCCCCGCGCGGGCGGAACCAAAAACGTGGATTTGACGGCAACGCCCCAATGTACGGTATGACATGCGTCTTGGCAAGAACTGGCCCG
>JAZJZQ010000117.1:1258-2867 GCA_040389625.1 Pseudomonadota bacterium
CCGTTTTGGCCGCGCCGGTGCGCTCCTGGCGCCACAACGGCGACCCGGCCGGCGCCACACAGGGCGCTGCGGCAATGGTAAGATCGGGACAACAGAAAGCCGGAGGCACCATGACTGCCACATACCACCACATCCCGCTGGCCCAGGTCGCGCCCGGCATGGTCCTGTCGGACGAGCTGCTCGACATGCAGGGCCATGTGCTGCTGCCGCAGGGCACCGTGCTGACCGAGGCCATGCTCGAGCTGATGCCGCGCCACGGCATTGCCGTGCTACCCATCGAGCGCCCGCCCATCTCGCACGACGAGCTGGCGGCCAGCCGCCACCACTATCAGCAACGCATCGATCACCTGTTCCGCAAACACGACCCGGACCACGACGCCGACTGGGCCACGGGCCTGCTGCGGCGCTACGTGTCGGACTTCCGGCTAGGCATGGAGGATATTCCTGAATGAGCACACCGCTGACCTACGACGACGTCGTCAAGAACCTGGACGACCTGCCCTCGCTACCGGCGGTCGTGATGGAACTGCTCAACAGCATAGACCAGGAAGAGGTCGACATCTCGGTACTGGCCAAGAAAGTATCGTACGACCAGGCGCTGACGGCCAAGACGCTGCGGCTGGCCAATTCCTCGCTGTACGGGCTGCAGGTCAAGGTCACCACCATCCAGCAGGCCATCACCTTCCTCGGCTTCCAGACCACGCGCAACCTGATCACGGCGGCCGCCGTCACGGGCTGCTTTGCCGAGGGCCAGTGCGCCGGCTTCGACCACAAGCGCTTCTGGCGCCACTCGATCGCCACGGCCGCCTGCGCCAAGGTGCTGGCGCGCCAGATGCGCTTCAACCAGGACTACGCCTTCACGGCCGGCCTGCTGCACGACATCGGCCGGCTGGTGCTGGTGGCCTGCTTCCCCCAGCAGTACGCGCAAGCCATCGCCCACCGCGCCGCGCACGACTGCACCATGCTGGAGGCGGAGCGTACGGTGCTGGGCATCGACCACGTGGACGCGGGCATGGCGCTGGCCGAACACTGGAATTTTTCCGACACCATGCGCCTGGCCATCGGCGGCCACCACGATCCGGAGGCGCCGGGCGCCGGCTTCCTGGCCGCCATCATCCACGTGGCCGATGCCATGGTGCATGCGCTGGACCTGGCGCAGGTGCCCGACGGCCTGGTGCCGCCCGTATCGACCGTGGCCTGGACGGCGCTGGCCCTGAATGAGGAAACGTGCTTGCAACTGTTCCGCGAGACGGAGCTGCAGTTCGGGGAAATTGCGATGGTGCTGCTGTCCTGACCGCGCCCCGTGGCCGGGGCCGGTGACCGTGCCGATGGCACGTCGCAGTGCAGATGGTGCTGCGCCGCTTGCCGGGATCGCCGGCAGCTGGCTGGCAGCTGGACACGCCGGCGCCGGGTCAGCGCGGACGGCTCGCTGGCCTGCCGGACCGGCGGGGCACGGCAGGCAGGTGCGGCGCCATCAGTGACGGGCGTAGCTGCTGACCTCCGGGCGGTCGCCGCGGTCTTCCGGCTTGGGCCGGCCCTGGGCGTCGGACAGGCGGTACTTGGTGCGGCGGTCGCCCATCAAGTCGCGCAGGTCGCGGATGCTCATGCC
>JAZJZQ010000118.1:0-7706 GCA_040389625.1 Pseudomonadota bacterium
CATGGGTGTGAGTGGCACGGAAGCGAAAGTGGCCCACTTCGCCCATCTGGGCGGCATGTTGGGCGCATGGCTGGTGTTATGGCGCTGGCGTCGATCCCGCTGATGTTTTTCACGGTCACCTGATCTGCATCACATTCCCCTGCTGCACGCGGCCGCCGACAGTCTTATTGTGAAAGCTGGGCTATGCCAGCGGGAGAAGATCATGAGCAACATCCAGGCCATCGCTTCATGTGCCCACGTCGTCAGCGGTGAAGAAGGCGATTACGACGGCTTGCTGGAACGGATAGGCGATGCGCGCATCGTGCTGCTGGGCGAATGCACCCACGGCACGCAAGAGTTCTACCACGAGCGCGCGCGCATCACGCAACGCCTGATCAGCGAATGCAATTTCTCGGCCCTTGCCGTGGAGGCCGACTGGCCCGACGCCTACCGCGTGCACCGCTACCTGCGCGGCTGCAGCGACGACGCCGATGCCGAAAGCGCGCTGGCCGGTTTCAAGCGCTTCCCCACCTGGATGTGGCGCAACACGGAAATGGCCGACCTGGTGGACTGGCTGCGCGACTACAACAGCGCCCTGCTGCCCGGCGCCCACCCGGTGGGCTTCTACGGGCTGGACCTGTACAGCCTGTTCGCCTCCGTCGATGCCGTGCTGCACTACCTGGAACAGGTCGATCCGGCCGCCGCCGAACGGGCCCGCCAGCGCTATGCCTGCTTCGACCGCTACCGCCACGACAGCCAGGATTACGGCTACGCGGCCGGCCTGGGCCTGACGCCCACATGCGAACTGGCCGTGCTGGCGCAGCTGCACGACATGCACCGCCAGGGCGCCAAGTACTTGCACCACGCGGGCGCCGAAGGCAGCGACGCTTTCTTTTATGCCCAGCAGAACGCCAGCCTGGTGGCCAACGCCGAGCAGTACTACCGCATCATGTTCCAGGACCGGGTGGCGTCGTGGAACGTGCGCGACCGCCACATGACGATGACGCTGGAAGCGCTCGAGCATTACCTGTCGCACCGCAATGGCGAGGCGGCCCGCATCGTGGTCTGGGCCCACAACTCGCACCTGGGCGACGCGCGCGCCACGGACGCGGCCGATCACGGCCAGTGGAATGTGGGCCAGCTGGTGCGCCAGCTGTACGAAGGCCAGGTCTATGCAGTCGGCATGAGCACGTACGACGGCAACGTGACAGCCGCCTCCAGCTGGAACGGGCCGTGGGAAACCATGCGCGTGCGGCCGGCCCATGCGGACAGCTATGAAACCCTGCTGCACCGTACCGGCATCGCACGCATGCTGCTGCCGCTGCGCGGCGAAGGCGGCGCCGCCCAGCTGCTGCCCCGGCAGGGCCTGCAGCGCGCCATCGGCGTGATCTACCAGCCGACCACGGAACTGCAGAGCCATTACCTGACGACCCACCTGGCCGACCAGTTCGACGCCATGCTGCACATCGACACCAGCCACGCGCTGACGCCGCTGGACGGACCGGAGGGCGGCCGCCAGGCGGAGCCGGGCGAAGCGCCGGAAACCTTCCCGGCCGGGGTGTAACTAGTCCGCTAGCCCAGGTATTGCCCGCCGTTCACGTCCAGCGTGGCGCCCGTGATGAAGCCCGAACCCTCGTCGGCCAGGAAGGCGACGGCGCGGCCTATCTCGTCGGGCGTGCCCAGCCGTCCCACGGGGATGGCATCGACGATGGTGTGCAGCACATCGGGCGCCACCTTGGCCACCATGGACGTGTCGCAATAACCGGGCGCGATGGCGTTGACGGTGATGTGCTTGCGCGCGCACTCCAGCGCCAGCGCCTTGGTAAAGCCCAGGATGCCGGCCTTGGCCGCCGCGTAGTTGGTCTGGCCGATCTGGCCCTTCTCGCCGTTGATGGAGCTGATGTTGATGATGCGGCCGTACTGGCGCTCGCGCATGCCGTCCATCACGTGGCGCGTCATGTTGAACATGGAGCCCAGGTTGGTGTTGATGACGGCCCACCACTGCTCCGGCGACATCTTGTGCAACACGGCGTCCTGGGTGATGCCGGCGTTGTTGACGAGAATGTCCACCGGTCCCAGTTCGCGCTCGATGCGCGCCACGCCCTCGCCGCAGGCCGCGTAGTCCGACACGTCCCAATGAAACACGGGGATGCCGCTGCTGGCGGAAAAGGTGCGCGCCGCTTCCTCGTTGTCGTGGTAGACGGCCGCCACGCGATGGCCCGCCGCCTTGAGGGCCAGCGAAATGGCCTGTCCCAGGCCGCGCGTGCCGCCGGTCACCAGTGCTGTTCTTTGCATCTCTATTCTCCTTGTGGTTGGCGCGTTGCCGCGCAGTGACAGGGTAATGACGATGACGCCGCCCGCCGGCATGCCGGCGAACTGAATAGCTATTCTGGACCTCTTGCGGCGCGCACGCTTGAAAACAACTGATACAGATCAGGGTGGCGCGCAATCGCGACCCGGCCGAGACGGACGGCCATGTTGAAGCAGGGCCGGCCAGGCGGCCGGCCGGCCGGCCGGACTGGCATGGGCGCCCAGCCGGCCAATCCTTGTCAATTACTTATTGTGAATAATTTGATCTGGATCAGTCAAATTGGCCGCTCAACCGCGTACGCTGGCAATATAGTCCATACGACGGGGCCTCCCATGATACCCATCCATCGCGATCTGGCGGCGCACAGTTTCTACCATCTGGAACATGTGGCGTTGCAGGGCAAGGCCTGCCAGGGCCTGGCCTGCTTCCTGGCGCGCCAGGCCGATCCGGCCCGCTGGGCCCGCACACAGCAAGACCCGGCACCACTGTTCTGTTTGGGCCAGTGCTACCAGGCCCCGGCCAGCCATGGCGACACCACGACGCCCTACTGCGAAGTGCACGCCGAGGAGACCGTATTGCTGGGCAATGTGCTGACCGGCGGCGTGCGTCACCTGGAACATTACGTGGCCGGCGGTGGCGGCGTGGGCCTGCGCCAGGCGCTCAAGCTGGGGCCGCAGGCCGTGCTGCAGGCGCTGGACGCATCGGGCTTGCGGGGACGGGGCGGCGCCGGCTACCCCACCGGCAGCAAGTGGCGCAAGGTCGCGCAGCAGAGCGCACCGAAAAAATACGTCGTCGCCAATGCCGACGAGGGCGACCCCGGCGCCTTCAGCGACCGCATGCTGATGGAAGCCGATCCGTTCCGCCTGATCGAGGCCATGCTCATCGCCGGCCTGACGGTGGGCGCCACGCACGGCATCATCTACCTGCGCAAGGAATACGACGCGGCCGCCGCCGTGCTGCGCGACGCGCTGGTCCAGGCCTACGCGGCCGGCTGGCTGGGACAGCATGCCGGCGCCGGCCACGGCTTCGACCTGGAACTGGTGGTGGGCCACGGCAGCTACCTGTGCGGCGAGGAGACGGCCATGCTGAACGCCATCGAAGGCCGGCGCCCGGAAGCGCGGCTGCGCCCGCCCCAGATCACGGAGCACGGCCTGGAAGGCGTGCCCACCCTGGTCAACAACGTGGAAACCCTGTGCGCCATCCCGTGGATACTGCGACACGGCGCGGCGCGCTACGCGGCGCTGGGCACGGCGGACAGTCCCGGCACCAAGCTGCTGTCGCTCAACTCCCTGTTCCGCCGCCCCGGCCTGTACGAAGTGGAGTTCGGCATCAGCCTGCGCACCATCGTGGAAATGCTGGGCCAGGGCGTGCGGCGCGGCCGCTTGACGGGCGTGATGGTGGGCGGCCCGCTGGCCGGCCTGCTGCCGCCGTCCCTGCTGGACACGCCGCTTGACTATGGCGCCATGGCGGCCGCCGGCGGCGCCGTGGGCCACGGCGGCGTGCTGGCCGTGACGGACGCCACCCCGATCGCGGCACTGCTGGCCCACGTGCTGCGCTTCGGGGCGCTGGAGTCGTGCGGCAAGTGCACGCCCTGCCACCTGGGCAGTCCGGAACTGGCGCGCATGGCCGCGCAGGCCGTGACGGGAACACGCGGCGCCGGCCAACGCTGGCAGGCGCTGGTCGAAGCGCTGGCGGCCACCAGCCTGTGCGGCCACGGCCGCGGCCTGGCCGAGTTCGCGCAGTCCATCGCCCGCCACTATCCGGAGGAACTGGCATCATGCTTCATCTGACCATCGACGGCGTGCCCCACACGGCCGAACCGGGCAGCACGCTGCTGCAAGTGCTGCTGGCGGCGCGGCGCGACATTCCCCACCTGTGCCACGATACGCGCGTACAGCCGTCCGGCGCCTGCCGCATGTGCGTGGTGGAGATCGCGGGCGAGCCGCGGCCCGTGTCCAGTTGCACGGCCATCGTCACCGAAGGCATGGCCGTGCGCACGGCCACCCCGGCCATCGAGGCGCTGCGCCGCACCAACCTGTCGCTGCTGGCCGGGCGCTACCCGGGTGCCGCCGTGGCGGCGGAGCCGCAGCAGCCATTCCACCGCCTGCTGGCCCGCTACGGCGTGGCGGCCGGCGGCGCGCCATGGCAGCAACGCTACGCCGACGACAGCCATCCCTACCTGGGCGTGGCGATGGACCGCTGCATCTCCTGCAACCGCTGCGTGCGCATCTGCGACGAGCTGCAGGGCCAGTTCGTGTGGCAGGTGTGGCAGCGCGGCGAACGCACCCACGTGGGCAGCGCGCTGGGCGGCACGCTGGCCGACAGCGGCTGCGTCTCCTGCGGCGCCTGCGCCGACAGCTGCCCCACCGGCGCCATCTTCGACAAGCGCGGCGCGCAACAGCCGGCCGAGCAGTGGACCCGCAGCACCTGCGTCTACTGCGGCGTGGGCTGCCAGATGGACGTGGGCAGCCGTGACGGCAAGGTGGTGGCCGTGCGGCCGGCCGAGCATCCCGTCAACCGCGGCCACCTGTGCGTCAAGGGCCGCTACGCCTTCGAGTACAACCACGCGCCGGACCGCGTCACCACGCCCATGCTGCGCGACGGCGACGCATGGCGCGCGGTCAGCTGGGACGAGGCGCTGGACCACACGGCGGCCGCCCTGCAGCGGATACGGGGCCGGCACGGCGCCAACGCCATCGGCGTGCTCGGCTCGGCCCGCGCCACCAACGAGGAAAACTACCTGGCGCAGAAATTCGCCCGCATGGTGATCGGCACCAACAACGTCGATTGCTGCGCGCGCGTGTGCCACACGCCGTCGGCCAAGGCGCTCAAGGCCATGCTGGGCACGGGTGCGGCCACCAACGCCTTCGACGATATTGAGCGGGCCAGCTGCTTCCTGCTGTGCGGCTGCAACCCGACCGAGAACCACCCCATCGTGGGCGCCCGCATCAGGCAGGCCGTGTTGCGGGGCGCGGCGCTGATCGTGGTCGACCCGCGCCGCACCGAACTGGCCCAATATGCGCAGATCCACCTGGCCGTGCGGCCCGGCGCCAACGTCCTGCTGTTCAACGCCATGGCCGCCACCATCATCGACGAGGGCCTGGTGGAGCGGGACTTCGTGGCGCGCCGGGTCGACGGCCTGGACGAGTTCAGCGCCTTCGCGCGCGCGTACGCGCCCGAAGCCGTCAGCGCGCAGTGCGGCGTGGCGGCGGCCGACATCCGCGCGGCGGCACGGCTGTACGCCAGCAGCGCACCGGCCATGTGCTTCCACGGCCTGGGCATGACGGAGCACACGCAGGGTACGGAAGGCGTGATGACGCTGATTAACCTGGCCCTGTTGACGGGTAACCTGGGTCGCCCCGGCAGCGGCATCAACCCGCTGCGTGGCCAGAACAACGTGCAGGGATCGGCGCAGATGGGGTGCGACCCGGGCACGCTGACCGGCTCGCAGCCGATCGCGCAGGCCCGCGCCCGCTTTGAGGCCGTGTGGGGCGGCGCCCTGCCGGACGCCGACGGCCTGGACCTGATGCAGATGTTCGACGGCGCCGCCGGCGGCAGCGTCAAGGCGCTGTGGGCCTTCGGCTACGACGTCTACCTGTCGCTGGCCAACCAGCACGCCAGCGAGCACGCCTTGCGCCAGCTCGACTGCGTGATCGTGCAGGACCTGTTCCTCAACGAGACGGCGCGCGCCTACGGCACCGTGTTCTTTCCCGCCGCCAGCGTGTTCGAGCGCGACGGCACCTTCATGAACTCGGACCGGCGCGTGCAGCGCGTGCGGCAAGCCGTGCCGCCGCCCGGCGACGCGCGTCCGGACTGGTGGATCATCCAGCAACTGGCGCAGCGCATGGGTCACGTACGCGGCTTCAACTTCGACGGGCCCGAGGCGATCTGGAATGAAGTGCGGGCCGTGTGGCCGGCCGGCGCCGGCCTCAGTTACCGGCGGCTGGAAACGGAAAGCCTGCAATGGCCCTGCCCCCAGCGCGACGACGACGCCCATCCCGGCACGCCCATCCTGCACGGCGACAGCTTTGCCGGCGCCACCCGCGCGCGGCTGGCGCAGATTGCCTACGTGGCCACGCCGGAACAGTGCGACGATGCCTATCCCTTCGTGCTGGTGACGGGGCGCGGCCTGTACCACTTCAACGCCGGCACCATGACCTACCGCGGCGGCAACGCGCAACTGCAGGCCAGCGACCTGCTCGACATGGCGCCGGCCGACGCGGCCCGCCTGGGCCTGGCCGACGGTGCCCGCGTGCGCGTGCGCAGCCGCTACGGCGAGGTGGAACTGCCGCTACGGCTCAGCCCAAGCATGAAGCCGGGCGAGCTGTTTACCACCTTCCACCGGCCCGACCTGCATGTCAACCGGCTCACTTCGCCGCACCGGGACCGGCTGGCCCATACGCCGGAGTACAAGGTGACGGCCGTATGTGTGACGCCGGCATAGGAAGACTCAGTCGTCCAGCGTGATGCGCAGATTGTTCCTCACCTCCGTCACGCCTTCCGTCCCGCGCGCGATGGCGCCGGCCTTTGCCTTCTGTTCCGGGCTGCGCACGCTGCCGCTCAGGACGACGATGCCGTGGCGGTCCGTGTCGACCTTAATGTGCATCAGGGTGCTCATTTTCTCGTCGGCCAGCAAGGCCTTCACCTTGGTGGTGATGGCGGAATCCTTGACGAAGGTCAGTGGATGCTTGCGGTCCGAGTCGCCATCGCCCGCGTGCGCGACGAACGGCGCCAGCAAGGTGCCGCACACGAGGAGGATGGAAGTGAGGGTTTTCATGGTGTTTCCTTTTCTTGATATCGTTTTAGAAAATCAATCATGTTCCTCGCGGCAAGCGAAGTCCGTTCGGTGGCACACACAGGTCCGGTGCGCCTGGCCACGGCGAGCGCCCCCTGGCGCGCGGCGGCCCGTGCCTCACAACTCGTCATCGAGCGGCAGCAGCGACAGCAAATGAACCATGTTCCTCTGCCAGCGGCTACGCGCCGGTTCGACGTCGTAAGTGACCGCCTGGCCGCCCTCGCGCGTGCGCCACGACAGCGCCGGCCCGGAGTCGCCCTGGCGCAGCGCCAGCGCGTAGGCATTCTCGGGCTGGACCATGGCGTCGAAGCGGGCGGCGATTTGCCCGGCCAGCGCCGGACTGTCGATCAGCAGGCCGATTTCCGTATTCAAGTGCATCGAGCGCTGATCGAAGTTCATCGAGCCGATGAACACTTTCTGGCGATCGAACACGAACAACTTCGCGTGCAGCGAATAATTGCCATAGCGTGAGATGGCCCTGGTCTGCCCACTGCCGGCCACATTGCCCAGCAGCGAGCGTATTTCATACAGTTCCACGCCCAGCGCGAGCAAGCCGACGCGGTAGTGCATATAGCCGGACTGGGCCAGCAGGACGCTGGCCGCTTCCAGTGAGCTGGTCAA
>JAZJZQ010000118.1:7806-14046 GCA_040389625.1 Pseudomonadota bacterium
CGCATCACATAGCCGACCGATTGGTCCTCGCGCGTCTGCCGGTGCTGCTGCAGCTGGCGCCGATGCGCGCCCAGCTCGGCATGGCTGGTCTTGCCGCCGGCCAGCGCCTCCATGGGGATGGCCAGCGGGCTGGCCCAGTATTCGTCGAAGCTGGCCGACAGCTGGCCGGCGATGGGGCCGGCCGAAAACATGTCGTCGTCGGCGAACTGCCCATCGGGATCGACCTGGAAATACTGGTCGCCGATATTCCTGCCGCCGATCAGGGCGATGGCGTTATCGACCACCAGCAGCTTGTTATGCATGCGGAAATCGAGGCGCCGGAAATCGAGCAGGAATTCGGCGGCCCGCAAGGCGGTCACATGGCCGCGGTAGCGAAACGGGTTGAACACGCGCAGCTGTATCTGCGGATGCGATTCGAGCATCCTGAGCTGCTCGTCGCCGGCCACGGTCTCGCCATCGTCGACCAGGATACGTACCCGCACCCCGCGGTCGGCGGCCAGCAGCACGGCGCCCGTCAGCAGCTGCCCCGTCTCGTCGCCCCGGAAAATGAAGTATTGCAGGTCGATGGTCTGTGTGGCCGCATGGATCATCTGCATCCGCATCAGGAAGCCGTCCACGCCCACCGACAGCAGGCGGAAACCGGAGCTGCCGGGATGGAGCGCCGCGCCGGCCGCGAATTGGCGGCCCAGCGGCGTCTCCTCCGGATGGGGCAGCGCCACCGAGGCGGTCCTTGGAAATGCCGCGCCTGGCGGCAGCGAAGCGCAGCCAGCGCACAACAGTATCGTCAGAGCGAGCGAGACGCAAACGCGGCGCCAGCTATCCATACTCCTCCCGGCCTAAGCCTTACATGCGCGGCAAACCGTCGCGGTTGACGGGAATGGTGGCTCCCGGCGCCGAGGCCAACTGCACCTGGTGCTCGACACCCCGGAACACGTACACCACATCCCAGTACTGGGGCGTGGTGCTGGCCGTGCTTTCACAGTGCCGCACGTCCCGGCCACTGGTGCCGCCGTTGCCCAGGTTCGATCCGAGCGCCGCACCGGCCAGGGCGCCGCCGGCCGTGGCCACATCGCGCCCCGTACCGCCGCCGACCTGGTGCCCCAGCACGCCGCCGATCAGGGCGCCGGCAATCGCGCCGCCGACGTTGCTACGATTGTCCTGCACTTGTTCCCGCTCGATCCAGCAGCGCTGTTCGGGCGGGCCGACGACCGCATGCACCGACATCACCTGGGCCTCGTACAGCCGTTCACCGGGCCGCTGGCGATAGGGGTAGTTGGGCTGCGCCAGGGGCGGCGGCGCCTCGTTCTCGTAATGCCGGCGCCGCCCCACCGGGCGCAGCGACGAGATGCGGTCATTCATGCCCATGCCGCGCAGCGATTCGTAGCTGCCCCGGCGCAGGATCATGCAACGTCCCTGGAAATCGACGTCGTCGCAGACTTCCCAGCGGCCATCGTCGACGATCACGGAGGAGGCGCGGTCATTGAATCCGATGCGCCCCAGGTCAGGCACCGGGCCGGTGGCGGCGTAGGCGCGGCCACGCCAGCCATCGTCCTGGTACAGCGTAATCTGCTGGGCCAGCACAGACGCGGCAGGCAACAGCATTGTGGCCGCCAGCGCGGCCTGCATGATGAGTTTCATGGCGAGCTCCATTCTGTGTCATGTTGCACACCGGGACGCACCCACGCGCGGCAGCCGGACATGCACGTCAACAATGGACCCGATACGCGGGCGGATCTGTTCGGTAAAGCACACATGGTTCAGCACCGGCAAAGCGGCACTGGGGCCCAATACGTGGTAAGGTAGGTCAACGGCCCAGAACTGAAACGTCCATTCCCACCCGCCTTGCGGCCAAGCATCGCCCCAATCCGCTTCGACACCCGGCGCCCGGCGCGCCGTACTTTCATCTCTCCCGTTGGACAGGCCGCCGCGCCCGGCCCGCCAGCTCTTCCGCGCCCCCAGGCGCGGCCCCGCCGCACGCACCACCCGGATCGGAACCTGACCATGCCCTGCCCGCACGACCCGAAACAGAATCATCTGCTGGCCGCCTTGCAGGACAGCGAATACGCGCGCCTGGCGCCCCATCTGGAACTGGTGCCCATGCTGCTGGGCCAGCTGCTGTGCGGCTCGGGCGATACCCTGGCCTACGTCTATTTCCCCACCAGCGCCATCGTCTCGGTGCAATACCTGCTCGACGACGGCGGCTCGGCCGAAATTGCCGGCGTGGGCAACGAGGGCGTGTTCGGCGTGTCGCTCTTCATGGGCGGCAACAGCACGCCCAGCCGGGGCGTGGTGCAGACGGGTGGCCACGGCTATCGGCTGCGCCCGCAACTGCTGATGGACGAATTCAACCGCAACGGCCCCGCCATGCGTTTGCTGCTGCGCTACACCCAGGCGCTGCTGACCCATATGTCGCAGACGGCCGTGTGCAACCGCCATCACACGGTGGAACAGCAAATGTGCCGCTTCCTATTGCTGACGCTGGACCGCCTGCCCGGCGCGGAATTGACCATGACCCAGGAACTGATCTCCCACATGCTGGGCGTGCGGCGCGAGAGCGTGTCGGAGGCGGCCGGACGGCTGCAGGCCGAAGGCTTCATTTCGCACCGGCGCGGCCATATCACGGTGCTGGACCGGGCCGGACTCGAAGGCCACGTGTGCGAATGCTACGCCGTCGTCAAGAAGGAATTCGCCCGTCTGCTATCGGACACCCACCACACCCAGGAGCTCCAACATGCGCAACTTTAACCCGGCCTCTTGGTTGCAGGCGTTGCGGCGCAGGATAGGCGGCCGGCCGCCCCTGCTCAAGACAGGCGCCCTGCAGGAGGCCATCTTCAACAGTCCCAATTTTTCCAGCATCGCCACCGATGGCCAGGGTGTGATCCAGATCTTCAACGTCGGCGCCGAACGCATGCTCGGCTATGCCGCCGCCGACGTGGTCGACAAGCTGACGCCGGCCGACATCTCCGATCCGGAGCAACTGATTGCCCGCGCCCTGGCCCTGAGCGACGAGTTCAAGGTCCGCATCGAACCGGGCTTCGAGGCGCTCGTGTGCAAGGCGCGGCGCGGGGTGGAAGACATCTACGAGCAGACCTATATCCGCAAGGATGGCAGCCGCTTTCCCGCCATGGTCTCGGTGACGGCGCTGCGCGACGGCGAAGGCAGCCTGATCGGCTACCTGCTGATCGGCACCGACAATACCGAACGCAAGCGCGTCGAGACGGAACAGGCCCAGCTCGACCAGCGCCTGCGCGACCAGCAGTTCTACACCCGCTCGCTGATCGAATCGAACATCGACGCCCTGATCACCACCGACCCGCGCGGCATCATCAGCGACGTCAACCAGCAGATGGAAGCGCTGACGGGCTGCACGCGCGACGAGCTGATCGGCGCCCCGTTCAAGAACTGCTTCACCGACCCGGCGCTGGCCCAGTCGGCCATCGTGCGCGTGCTGCGCGAGGGCAAGGTGACCAATTTCGAACTGACGGCCCGCGCCCACGATGGCAAGCAGACCGTGGTGTCCTACAACGCCACCACCCTGCACGACCGCGACCGCAAGCTGCAAGGGGTGTTCGCGGCGGCGCGCGACATCACCGAGCGCAAGCAGTTCGAACAGGCGCTGCAGGACAAGAACGTGGAACTGGAACGCACCCAGGCGGTGGCGGAAAAGGCCAGCCGCGCCAAGTCGGAATTCCTGTCGAGCATGAGCCACGAGTTGCGCACCCCGCTCAACGCCGTGCTCGGCTTCGCCCAGGTGCTGGCCACGGAGCAGCCGCCGCCCACGCCCCAGCAGGCCCAGGCGATCGAGCAGATCCTCAATGGCGGCTGGTATCTGCTGCGCCTGATCAATGAAATCCTGGACCTGGCGGCCATCGAATCGGGCAAGCTCAGCATGTCGATGGAACCGCTGCTGCTGGCCGAGGTGCTGGAGGACTGCGCAACGCTGATCGCGCCGCAGGCGCTGCTGCGGGGCATACAGCTGCGCTTCCCCGGCGCCGAGCCGGGCCACGCGATCCGCGGCGACCGCACCCGCGTCAAGCAGGTCATGATCAATCTGCTGTCGAACGCGATCAAGTACAACCGGCCCGGCGGCGCCATCGTGATCCGCGCCGTGAACGACGGCCACGGCTTCGTGCGCATCACGGTGCAGGACACCGGCGTGGGCCTGTCGGCCGAGCAGATGGACCACCTGTTCCAGCCGTTCAACCGGCTGGGCCAGGAAGCCGGCAGCGAGGAAGGCACCGGCATCGGCCTGGTGGTGACGCGCCAGCTGGTCGAACTGATGGGGGGCACGATGGGCGTGGACAGCACGGTGGGCGTGGGCAGCGCGTTCTGGGTCGAATTTGCGGCGTCGGAGCAGGCGCCCATGAACAATGCGCCGGACGCCGGCCCGGCCGACGTTGCCGGCGCGGCGCCGGAATATACCGATCCCGAGCAGCGCACCGTGCTCTATTTCGAAGACAATCCGGCCAATCTGGCGCTGGTCGAACGCTTGCTGGGGCGGCGCAGCGACGTACGCCTGCTGGTGGCAGTGGACGCCCAGATCGGCCTGCAACTGGCGCGCTACTGGCTGCCGGACGTGATCCTGATGGACATCAACCTGCCCGGCATCACCGGCTACGAGGTGCTGGCCCTGCTGCGCGCCGACCCGGCCATGGCCGCCATCCCCGTCATTGCCGTCTCGGCCAACGCCATGCCACGCGATATCGCCAAGGGCATGGAGGCAGGCTTTCACCGTTACTTAACCAAACCGATCCAGGTGGTCGAATTCATGGAAGCGATCGACGAAGCACTGTGCAGTGCGGTCGCAGAGGAAGAACAAAATGCTGATGAGTGAAATTCTGGAAGCCAAGATCCTGATTGCCGACGACCAGCCGGCCAACGTACTGCTGCTCGAACGCATCCTGGCCGACAAGGGTTACACCCGCGTGTCATCCACCACCGATTCGTCGGCCGTCTGCGCACTGCACGAAGCGCAGCGCTACGACCTGATCCTGCTGGACCTGCAAATGCCGGCCCCCAATGGCTTTGCGGTCATGGAACAAATCCGCGCCATCGAAGGCGACGGCTATCTGCCGGTATTGGTGATCACGGCGCAGCCGGACCAGAAACTGCGGGCGCTGCAGGCCGGCGCCCGCGACTTCATCGGCAAGCCGTTCGACCTGGCCGAGGTGCACACGCGCATCCGCAATATGCTGGAGGTCAGGCTGCTCTATCGCAAGCTCGACCTGTACAGCCACGAGCTCGAGCAGGTGGTGCTGGAACGCACGGCCCAGCTGCGCGCCAGCGAGGCGCGCTACCGGGCCCTGACGGAACTGGCCTCGGACTGGTACTGGGAACAGGACCAGGAAGGCATGTTCACCAAGACCTCGGGGCCGGTGTTCGAGATGCTGGGGATCGACCCCGTCACCCGCCAGCCCAGCGAGGATGGCGCGGCGCAACCGCGATGGGACCCGCAGGAACGGGCGCGGCTGGCCGCCAACATCGCCGGCCGCCAGCCCTTCCTCGATTTCGTGTACCGGCGCGCGCGCGACGACGGCAGCATCCAGTATCTGCAAGTGAGCGGCGAGCCCATGTTCGATGCGGCCAGCCGCTTCATCGGCTACCGCGGGATCGGGCTGGACGTGACGGCGCGCATGACGCCCCCGCCGGCCCAGCTGCCCGATGCGGGGCCGGTTCCGGTCGTAACGCGCTGACGGCGGTCAGCGCGTGCGGCGCGGGAACAGTGGCGGAAACGGGAGTAGACTTTCCGTTCAGCCGCCCTTCCGGCCCGGAAGCCGACCGGGTTGACCGCAACGTAGCCCGGACATTGTGAACAACTTCTGTGGATAAGGTTGTTAACAAGCCACATACACCAGCACCAAACATTTGATTTATAAAGAAAAAAGACAATCCGCTCAAATTTTAGGCAGCGCATCGTTTGCAAGAGCGTGCTTTTGTGCCCGGCGCTTGCGTCGAGCAGCTCTCGCCGAACCACGCTTACGCTGGTTGCCATCACTATGGACAGTCTTCTCGACGCTGGATGAGGAGGCGGTCCTTTTCTTCGGCTTGGAATGGGGTTTCCCAGCGCGCTTTGCACGGGTCGCCGGCACCGGATGTGGTGGTGTGGCGCGATTGGCTGCCTGCGCGTCGCCACCGAACAGGCGTGCGATGGCTGCGTTCTGCTGTGCCCGGCATACATCGGCCAACAACCATTGCTCACTGCCGGGGAAGCGCAACCAGATGGCCTTCCACGCGTTGCGG
>JAZJZQ010000119.1:0-1847 GCA_040389625.1 Pseudomonadota bacterium
TGCGCCACCTGGTGCTGCTGGCGGGCCTGGGCCAGCGCGTCGTTGGCGGCGGCGATCACCCGGTCCGCCTGGTCCTGGGTGGCGCGCACCTGGGCCGCCTGCCCCTGGTCGATGAACTGGTCCAGCGTCGGCATGGGTTCGGCGCTGCCGAGGTTGTTGACCAGCTTGCCACCCAGCCCGATGAGGAACCAGGCGAAGGCGAAGGCGACCAGCCACAAGGCGCGCTGGAACCAGGTCTGTGAACGGCGCAAGGTCTTGCTCATGAAATCTCCCGTGACGGCATGGGTTAATAGTAGCATTTTGGAAACGCCGGCGTGGCAATTTGTGGACAGCCGGCCGGGCCGCTTGCTCCCGCCGTGGGCCGGTGGCATGATGGTTTGCTGGGCGCCGGCACACGGTGGCGGTGCCGGAAGGAGGGGCGGATGCGGTGGTGGACCTGTACCATGGCCGGCGCGCTGGCGCTCGCTTGCACAACGCCGGCCCGGGCCGCGCCGCCGCTGCGCATCGCCTCGGACGACTGGTGCCCCTACATTTGCGTGGGCGGCGACGGCCGCACCATCACCTCCGGTTTCCTGGTCGACGCCACGGCCCGCGCGCTGGAACTGGCCGGGCTGCAGGTGGAGCCCCAGCTGATGCCGCTCAATCGCGCGCTGGCCTTCACGCTGGGCGGGCAGGTGGAGGGGCTGTACGCGCCCGCCATCGACAAGCGCCTCGTCATGAGCGCGCCCGTGATTCGTTCGCGCGCCTGTTTCTACACCCGCGCCGTCAGCTCGTGGCGCTACCAGGGGCCGGCTTCGCTGGCCCAGCAGCAGCTGGGCGTGATCGCTGACTACGGCTACGACAACGGTCCCATGGACGCCTACCTGGCCCGGGAACAGCACAACCGCAACCTGGTGGAGTTCAATCATGGCGAGGATGCGGGGGTGAAGAACATCCGCAAGCTGCTCTATGGCCGCTACGACGTCGTGCTCGAGCACGAGACGGTGATGCACCATCTGCTGATCCAGCTGGGCGAGCAGAATGGCGTGCGCCAGCGCGGCTGCCTGGAGAACTACCTGCCGCTGGTGGTCGGCTTCTCGGCCAGATATGCGGACGCGCGCGAGGTGGTGCGCAAGCTCGACGCGGGCCTGGCGCAGATGAAGGCGTCCGGCGACTATGGCCGGCTGCTGCAACGCTACGAGATCAGCGATCCGGACCCGGCGCCGGCCGGCGTCCGGCATCCGCCGCCGTTGCATGCACAATAACAAACTGCGTCACATCAAGACGGCGCCACTCTGCCGGCCACGGCGCGCCCGGCAGTCCTAGAATGCTGGCTTTTTTCCGTTTTTGAAAGCCATTATGCTTCGCGCTCCAGAATTACTCCTGCCCGCCGGTTCGCTGGCCAAGATGCACGCCGCCTTCGATTTCGGCGCCGATGCCGTGTACGCGGGCCAGCCGCGCTACAGCCTGCGGGTGCGTAACAACGAATTCTCGCGCCCGGAAGCGCTGGCGCTGGGCATCGAACAGGCCCACGCGCGCGGCAAGCAGTTCTTCGTCGCCAGCAATATCTTCGCCCACAACGCCAAGCTGAAAACCTATCTGCGCGACATGGAACCGGTGCTGGCCATGAAGCCCGACGCCCTCATCATGGCCGACCCGGGCCTGATCATGATGGTGCGCGACCAGTGGCCCGACATGCCCATCCACCTGTCGGTGCAGGCCAACGCCGTGAACTGGGCCGACGTCAAGTTCTGGCACCGCATGGGCCTCACGCGCGTGATCCTGTCGCGCGAACTGTCGCTCGACGAGATCGAGGAAATCCGCCAGCGCTGCCCGGAGATGGAGCTGGAAGTGTTCGTGCACGGCGC
>JAZJZQ010000120.1:0-2854 GCA_040389625.1 Pseudomonadota bacterium
CTCGAAGTCGAACTTGCGGCCGTCGGCGGTGGTGATGGTGCCCTTGCCGAGGAAGTGGGTACTGTCGGTCAGCTGTACGGCCGCCGCATCGGTACTGCCATTGGGGCCGGTACTGTGCTGCACGGCCGCGCCCAGGCTCGATTGTGCATCCAGGCTGACGGAGTCGAACGAGATGGCGGCGCCCTTGCCGGCATCGCCGAACAGGTTCTGGGCGAAGCTGCCCAGCAGGCTTTGGGCCAGGTCTACCGTCGCATTGCCGAGCGAGGACAGGCGCTTTTCCAGGTCGATGCCGCTGTTCGACAGTGAAATGGCGCTGTCGCTGGCTGGCGCCCCGGACGTGGGGACGCGCGGCGGCCGGGCATCGGCCTGCGGATGGGCGGCAGGGTATGCTTGCGCCGGCAACGTGCGGGCGCCGAGTGCGGAGATGTTGGACATGGCAGTTTCCTGAGGACGGTACTGAAAGTAACGGCCTCAGCCCGGAAAACTTGAGGGTATTTTGACAATTAGTGGTGGTGCGACCAGCTACCGTCCGGCGATTCCAGATAGGACTGGACCGCGTCCTTCTGGCCGGTGGCATGGCGTTTGACCTCGCCGCACTGGCAAATCCCCTGGTATGGCTGGATGTGGGAGCAGGCCGACACCTTCTGCAGGAAGACCTGGACCGATTTGCCGCATTTGGCGCATTTGAACGTGAGGGTGCGTGGAGCTTTGAGCATGATATGGGCGAGCCGCGGGCAAAGGCGCGATTCTATCATCAGCGCGCCACGGTCAGGCCACCACGTCGAGCCGGGGCCGGGCCAGCGGGCCGATCTCGTAGGCGCGCCGGACCGACTCGGACGATGGTGGCGGCTGCTGCGGCGCCGCTTGCACGGCCTCGGTCTGCCCGGCTGTGTCCCGCTGTGTCGTCGCCGCGGTCCGCCCGGCCGTGGCCTGCTGCGTCGCCGCCGCGGCCAGCTCGGCCCGGGCCTGCTGTTCCAGCTGTTGCGCCTGGGCCGCCACGGCGCGGTCGGGACCGGACGGGTCGGCCGGCGCCAGCGCGGCGGCCTGGATGGTGCGGGCGCGGGTGATGGTTTCTTCGGGTGTGCGTCCGGGCGAGGTGTCGATATGGACTTCGCCGCCGACGGCGTAGTCGACCCCGTTCGGTCCCCGCTGGTAGGTGTAGGCAGCGCCGGAGACGGCCAGGCCGCCGGCCGCCGCCAGGTGGGCTTGTTCATGCTGGCGCACCTCGGTGTCGCGTGCCTTGAGTCTGTCGATCAGGGCCAGCGCCTGCGGCGTCAGCGTGGTGGTGCTGGAAGGGGCGATGGCGCCAGGTGAGGCGCTGGCGCCGGCATGGTCGTCGGCGGTGCCAGCACGGACGGCGCCGCGGGTCTGGCCGCTCGCCGCGGTCTGGCCGGCGGCAGCGCCTTGGCCGGCGGCGACGGACGCAGCGGCCTGTGGCGCCGGGGGCGGGGCGCTTGCACTGGCTGGTATGGCAACTGTGCTCATGGCGGCATGGGTGGCTCAGACTTGTCTGAATCATAGCAAATCCATGGCCGCGTCGCTGTAGCAAATGGTTGCAATTTAAAGGACGCCGGAACGCGGCGGGCGTCAACTGAACGGATGCCGTCGCGTTGAAGGGATGTCCGGCGATGCACTGCGCGTCGCCGCCCCAGTCCCACGCCCAAGAGGTCACGCCATGGAGCAGTCCAAGCAACCGAGCAAGGAATCCGTCCGACAGTGGTTGCAAAACCAGATCACGGGACGGCGCCCGCCACCTGACCCGCAGCAGATCCGGCGCGAACTGGGATGGGAGCTGATCCGCCTGGAGCGGCGCGCCGCCGCCCAGGAGCGGTGAGCCGGCCGGTGCCGGCCCTCCTGCTGAATTCTGCCGAATCCTGCCGAATCCTGCCGAGTCTTGCCTATTCCCGCCTATTCCCGTCTATTCCACCATCACGGCGCTTTTGCCGCCGGCCGAGGGCCGCACCAGGATCTTGGTGGCGATACGATCCGTCATTTCCTGCACGTGCGAGATGACGCCGACCTTGCGGCCCATCGATTGCAGTCCGTCCAGCGCATCCATGGCCACCCGCAGCGTTTCCGCATCCAGGCTGCCGAAGCCCTCGTCGATGAAGAGCGACTCCACCCGCACCCGGTTGGACGACAGCGACGCCAGTCCCAGTGCCAGCGCCAGCGACACGAGGAACGATTCGCCGCCCGACAGCGAGTGCACGGAGCGCATTTCGCCGCCCATGTCCTGGTCCCGCACCAGCAGGCCGAGCGAGGGATTGGCCGGGTTGGCGATGCGTTCGAGCTGGTAGCGGCGCGCCAGCTGGTTCAGATGGGCGTTGGCGTAGCCCAGCAATACCTCCAGCGTGAACTGCTGCGCATAGTTGCGGAATTTTTTACCGTCGGCCGAACCGATCAACTCGGCCATGCGCGCCCAGCGCTGCTCCACGGCTTCCTGCTGCTCGATCTCCGCCAGCACGGCCTGGGCCTGGCGGCGCCTGGCGTTGTCCTGCTCCAGCGCGAGCCGTAGGGCGGCGGCTGCGTTGTCGGCTTCAGTACGCTCGATGGCCAGGGCCTGCAGGCGATGTTCCAACCGAACGGCTGGCGCGGCGGGAGCGTCGGTTGGGGCCGTACTCCCGGGCAGGTCCATGGTTCGTGCCGGGTCCTCCGCTGCCGCTCCGTCCATCGCGCCATTTTCCGTCGCCAGACCGGATGCCGGACTTGCCGGCCGACTTGCCGCCGGATCGGCTGCCGCCACCGGATTGTCCGCCATCGCCTCGTCCGGTGCGGGCGGATTGAGCAGGTGTTGTGCCAGCTGTTCCCGGCGCTCGCGCAGCACGGCGGCCGCATCGCCGGCCGCGCTGTCCAG
>JAZJZQ010000120.1:2954-6447 GCA_040389625.1 Pseudomonadota bacterium
GCCTGCTGGCCGGCGGCCTGCTGCGCCGTGACGTTGCCGCGGGCGGTATCGATGGCTGCAAGCAGCGCCTGTTCGATCGCGCCCACCTCCCGGCCACCCCACAGCGCCATGCGCGCATCCTGCGCGGCGCGCAGTGCGCTGTCGGCCAGGCTGAAGGCGTGGCGTGCCGCGGCCGCATCCTGGGATGTCTTGTCTTGCGCGGCCGTCAGCGCCTGCAGCTCGACACCGGCCGTAGCCAGCACCACAGCGCGTTGTTCGGCCGCCTCGTGGTGCGTCTGCCAGAGCCGGCTCTCGGCCTTGCGTGCCTCATAAAACCGGGCCGGCCCGCTGCGCCACTCGTCGCGCCAGTCCTCGGCGGGAATGTCGCCGCCGCTGAAGGCCGGGTTCAGGTCGTCGAGCAGCGCCGCCAGTTGCAGTGCCACCTCGACGCGCTGCTCGTCCAGCGCCTTCAGTTCGGCGGCCATGCCGGCCAGCGCCGCCTGCCCGGTGCTGGCCTGTTCCTGCAGCCGCGTGTGGTCCGCGCCGGCCTGGTCGCAGGCCAGTTGCGCCTGGTCGCGCGCGGCGGCGGCGGCCCGCATGGCGCGTTCCTGCTGTTCGATCTGCTGCAGCTCGCCGCGTGTGGCCAGCAGCTGTGTTTCGAACCATGCGCCGCGCTGGTCTTCCTCGGGCAGCGCCGGGCTGGCGCCGGTGTCGCGCACCAGCGCATGGCTGTGCCACGCCGTCCCGGCCTGCTGCAGCGCCTCATGGACGGTGCGCGTTTCGGCGGCGATGGCGCCCAGCTGCTCGATGCACGACTGGACCGCGGCACGCTGGCTGGTTTGGCGGTCGGCGTTGGCCATCATCTGGTCGCGGCAGCGCACCACTTCCGACTGCAGGCCGGCCAGCATGGCTTGCAGGGCGCCGTCGTCATGCCGGTAGGGATGCTCGTGTGCGCCGCAGACAGGGCAGGGGGTATCGTCTTCCAGCGTGGCGCGCAGCTTTTCCACGCTTTCCCCGCAGGCTGCTTCGGCCAGCTTCAAAGACCGTTCGGCCTGCGCAAAGGCGGCCATGATGCCCACGTGTTCCTGGCGGGCCGTGGCCAGCTGCGTCTCCGCCGCGGCCTTGGCCTGGTGCAGCTGGGCCGCCTGGGCATCCAGCTGGCGGCTGCGGCGCTGGCGCGCGTCGAGCTCCAGCCACAGTTTTTCCGCACTGGCCAGCAGGTCGCGCCGCTGCTCGAGCTGGCGGCGCTGCTCCGGCAGCTGCCCGGCCGAGCAGGCCGTCAGCGCCCGGATGGCTTCCTGGCGCCGGGTTTCCAGTTCCTGCATGGCGGCGGCCGATGCGGCGAGCCGCTGGCCGGCCTGTTCCTGCTGTTCGCGCTGCGCCTGCGCGACACGTTGCGCGCGCGTCAGCTCGCGCGCCAGTTTTTCGGCCTGCGATGCTGCCTGCCCGGCCTGCACGAACAGCACTTCCCAACGCTCCCAGGATGTGGCCAGGGCCTGCCATTGCTGGTGCTGTTGCAGCCAGACGGCGCCGCTTTCCTGCGCCGCCTGCAGCTTGCTGCGCCGTTCCTGCTTGTCGCGCAGGGCGTCGCCGGCCTGGGCATCCGCCTGGTCGGCCTTGTCGCGCAGGGTGGCGGCCTGCCGGTAGGCCGGCATCATCGCTTCGATGCGGGCGTCCAGCGCCTTGGCCTGGTCCAGTTGCGGCGCGGCCGCGCGCTGGGCCTGTTCGGCTTCCAGCAATTGCGCCGCCGCCCCGGCCAGGGCATCCGCTGCCTGCTGCTGCGCCAGCCGGGCTTGCGCCGCTTGTTCCGTGCGGGCGGTGATGGCCGTCCCGGTGCGCGCGATGTCGCCGTCGATGCGCGCCATGTCGTCGGCCAGCGGGCGTGCGGCCTGCACCGCTTCGATACGGGCTAGCGCTGCCCGGCGCGGCGCGGCTCCCTCCGCTTCGGCCGCGCTGGCCTGCCACGACTGCAGTGCCTGCGCTTCGGCGGTGCGCAACCTGTCGGCCTGCTGGTGCCAGCGCAGCTGCTGTTCCAGCATGGCCTTGCGCCGGTCCAGCGCCGCCAGCGCCGCCTGGGCATCGGCGTATTGTTGCTCGTGGGCGGCGCGCGCATCGGCGCCGAGTGGCTTCTGGTCCGCCAGGCGCAGGTTCAGCTGCTGCAGCCTGGCCTGTTCCAGCTTGGCCCGTTCGAAGGCGCGGATCGAGATGTCGCTGTAGACGGTGCTGCCGGTGAGCGTTTCCAGCAGTTCGCCCCGTTCGTTGTCTTCCGCCTTGAGGAAGGTGGAAAACTCGTTCTGGGCCAGCAGCACGGCGCGCGTAAACTGGTCGAACGACAGGCCGATCCGCTTTTCGATCTCGGCCTTGACTTCGGTCTTGGTGCCACCCACCGGCTGCAGGGCCGGCAACAGCAGCAGGCTCATGGCCGTCGGCTGCAGGGCGCCTTCGGCCCGCGTGCGCGAACGGCGCACGCTCCAGCGCGCCCGGTAGCTGGCGCCGTCGTTGCCGACGAAATCGACTTCCGCATAACCGTCGGCCGCGCCGCGGCGCAGCAGGTTGCGCGGGTCCTGGGTCGAGATGGTTTCCGCACCCACGTCCGGCAGCACGCTGCGGCCCAGCGCCTTGAGCAGGCGCGGGGTGGCGTCGTACAACGCCAGGCACAGGGCGTCGAGCAGGGTGCTTTTGCCGGCCCCGGTCGGGCCGCTGATGGCGAACAGGCCGGAGGAGGCCAACGGCTCCTGCTCGAAGTCCACCTGGAATTCACCGGCCAGCGAGGCCAGGTTCTTACCGCCGATTTTCAGTATCTTCATGGTCGTGTGCTGGGTCAGGCGCCGGGGAGCATCAGTTCGGCGAAAGCGCTCAGCTGGTCGGCCGGGGCATCGCTGCCGAATTTTTGCTGGTACAGGCGCTTGAAGATGTCGTCCGGCTTGAGCTGGTCCAATTGGTCCAGCGTCATGGCCGGGTCTTGCGGATCGCGTTCGCGGGCGGCGCTGGACGTTTCGATCTTCGCCAGCCGCAGCGGCTTGCCATCGATGGCGGCCTCGATGCGCGCCCGCAGGCCAGGTTCGGGCGCGTCCAGCCGCACCCGTACTTCCAGCAGCGGCTGGGCGTGGAGCTCGGCCGGCGCCGGCGCCAGCGCGGCCAGTTCCTCCAGCACCTGCGCCAGCGGCGCCGGCTTGGCCGGTACCCGCAGCAACGCGACAGCGCGCGGCACGGGCAGCGGCGTGACGGCGCTCACCTGTTCTCCCTCCATGTCGATCAGCAGCACCTGATGCTGGTAGCCCACCTCCGCGAACGAGAGCGGGATCGGGCTGCCGCAGTAGCGGATGTGCTGCTGCTTGCCGACCGTTTGCGCCAGGTGCAGGTGGCCCAGCGCTGCGTAGGCGATGGCGGGGCCGAAGATCCCGGCCGGCAGCATTTCCGTGCCGCCGATGACGATGCGACGTTCCGAGTCGTTCGACATCTGGCCGTCGACCATGTGGCAGTGGCCCATGGCGACGATGGCCTGGCCCGGCTG
>JAZJZQ010000120.1:6547-11480 GCA_040389625.1 Pseudomonadota bacterium
TTGCCGGCGATGACCACCAGGTTCAGGTGCGGCACGCGCTCGCTGGCCTGCTGCAGGAAGCGGTACAGCTGGCGCTGGGAGGCTGCCGACGGATTGGCGTTGTCGAACACGTCGCCGGCGATCAGCAGCGCATCGATCTTCTGCGCGACGATGGTGTCGAGCAGCCAGTCCAGGAAGCACTGGTGCTCGTAGGCGCGGTCGAAATTGTGGAGCGACTGGCCCAGGTGCCAGTCGGAGGTGTGCAGCAGACGCATGGAGATAGGGAGGTGCGGGCGGTAAAGCGCACAATATAGCGCAAGATGGGCTGTTGCGGTTTGATGCAGTCGCGGTTCCCGCCTTGCCGGCGGGCGGGCCGCGCCGGTGGCCCGGTGGCGGCGTGACTCAGGCCGCGTGCACTGCCGGTTGCGGCGGCCCGGCGCGGAAGGTGTTGCGGCCGGCCTGCTTGGCTTCGTACAGCAGCACGTCGGCCCGGTTGAGCAATTCGGCCGGCGTCATGTCCTCGTCGCTGTAGAAAGTGAGGCCGATGCTGGCCGAAACGGTCACCACCGTGCCATCGAGGTCGAACGGCGCTTGCATCGCGCTGACGATCTTCCCGGCCAGCATGGCCGCATCCTCGGTGCGGCTGACGCGCTCCATGATGATGGTGAATTCGTCGCCGCCCAGCCGGGCGATGGTATCACTGGCCCGCATGGCGTGGGTCAGGCGGGCCGAGAAGGACTTGAGCAGGGCGTCGCCCACGCTGTGGCCGTAGGTGTCGTTGACGGGCTTGAAGCGGTCGATGTCCATGTACATCACGGCCATCATGCTGGCGTTGTCACGGCAGCCGGCCATGGCCTCGTGCAGTTTTTGGAGGAAGCCGGCACGGTTGGTGAGGCCGGTCAGGGCGTCGATCTGCGACAGCTTGAGCAGGCGCTGCTTCTCGCGCTTTTGCGCCGTGATGTCCTGGCGCATGACGTGGAAGCCGATCACGGTGATGCCGTCCACGTCGTGCTGCGGAATGTACACCACCTCGAAGGTGCGTTCATAGTCCTGGCTGTTGTCCTCCTCCTCGAACTGCAAGGTCTCGCCGCGCAGTACGCGCTTGATGTAGGGGGCCAGGAAGGCATAGCGTTCCTCGCCGATGGTCTCGCGCACGCTCTTGCCCTGCACATGCAGGCCGGTGCGGTTGAATTCGCGTTCGTAGGCGATGTTGTGGAAGCGGTAGATTTCCTCGAAATCGATGTAGGCGATCATGGCCGGCAGCGTGTCGGCGATGGTGCGCAGGCGCGCCTCGCTTTCGCGCAGCGCCATCACCGACTTGCGCATCAGCGTAATGTCGTCGAGCGTGCCGACGTAGCCGTACAGCTGGCCGTCGACGGTCATGGCCGCCACCTTGAACGAGATCCAGATCACTTCGCCGT
Organism: Pseudomonadota bacterium; assembly: GCA_040389625.1. Classification (GTDB taxonomy): domain Bacteria; phylum Pseudomonadota; class Gammaproteobacteria; order Burkholderiales; family Burkholderiaceae_D; genus Rugamonas. The sequence continues at coordinate 7,948 of JAZJZQ010000120.1, forward strand.
CCGGACGCAGGCAGCGCACGATGTCCTGGAACGGCTCGCGTGTCTCGGCCATGCGCTGCATCGACACCACCATTTCCTGGCGGTCGTTCGGATGTACGGCTTCGAGCCAGGCGCTGCCCAGCGCCTGCTCGCGTGTCAGTCCGGTGATGGCCTCGAAGCTGCGGTTGACGTAGGTGCAGTGGCCGCCGGGATCGGCATGCATCAGCCCCAGTGGTGAGGCGTCGTTGACGGCCGCCAGTTCCGCCTGGTTCTTGCGCATCGCCAGTTCGCCTTCCTTGCGGGCCGTGATGTCGCGCGTGGTGACGGCCACGCCGTTGTCGATCGCAACAATCTGGTGGCGCAGCCAGCGTACCCCGCGGGGCAGGAAGTCGACCGCGAATTCCTCCTCCAGCGCCTGGCCCGTCTGCAGCACGCGCTGATATTTTTCGAGGAAGCCCCGCTCGCGCAGTTGCGGCACGACGTCGAGCACGCGCTGGCCAAGCAGCTCGTCGCGCGGACGGTCCAGCAGCTGGGCAGCCCGCTCGTTCATGTCGGCGAAGGTGAAGTCGATGATGGCGTACGGCTTTTCCTGGGCGCGGAAGGCGCGCATCAGGTAGACGGCGTCGAGGCTGGCGTTGGCCGCCGCGCGCAGCATCAGCTGGGCCTCGTTGACCTGGCGCGCGCTGCGGCGCAGGCGCCGCGCCTGCTGCATCAGCAGCCCGCAAAACAGCAGCACCAGCAGCGAGGCCACCGTCACGGCACCGTAGTACACATTGCGCTGGTGGGCGAAACGGGCCAGCGCCACGCGCGAGGTGAGGCCGACCACCGCCGTCAGGCCGTAGCGCGGCATGTCGCGGAAACTGTAGATGCGCTGGACGTTGTCGAACGGATGGCGCAGCACCAGCTCGTCCGGGCTGTCGGCGCCGGTGCTGAAGTCAAGCGTGTCGCTGATCATCAGGTGTTCGTCCACGCGGCCCGTGGCCAGGCCGCCGTCGCGGCTCACCAGCATCACGGCGCCCTGGTCCTCCACGTTCAGGCGGTCGTAATCCTCGACGAAAATGGCCGGATCGATCATGACGAGGAACACCCCGGCGAAGCTGCCGTCACGTCCGTTCAGGCGGCGCGAGAGCTGGATCTGCCACTTCTTGGTGGCCGGCTCGACGACCGGGGTGGCCACCAGGGCGGTGTCGTCGGCGCTGGCGGCGTGGCTGCGGAAGAAGGCCTGGCGGCCGATGTCTGGGGCGAAATAGCCGTTCTGGCTATCGAGCACCTTGCCGTCCGCGTCGAGCAGGGCCATCGGCAGCTCGAGCCGGGTCGGCAGCAGCGAGTCGAGCAGGCCGTTGCGGCGGCTGAATTCGGCCAGCCGCAGGGCGCCTCCCGTTTCCTCGAACTTGAGCTTGAACAGCTGGGTGGCATGGTCCGTCTGGCGCAGCAGGTGGTTGGCATGCTCGGCCAGCGTGCGCGCCAGCGACTGGCTGTGCTGGACGGCCTCGAAGCGCGCGTTCTGCAGCTCCTGGCCGACCTGGTACACCACTGCCGTCCACATGGCGCCCAAAAGCGCCAGCGCGAAGACCGGTAGCAGTATCAACTGATACAGACGGCGCAGATGGCGCAGGGCAGGGTGGGCGGCGATCCGTGTCATTGAGAGTTCTGCATTCCCCGCATCGAAGGCGATATGCCGCAGCCAGGCGGACTTCAAACTTCAAGGTGAATGCACCTATTCTGCACGGATTTGTCCGCCTTGGGGTGCGCGCACGGGAAATTAATGTGTCGCATGGCATCACGCCGGTGGTACAAAAAATACAGGCAATGTTGATTTCTTTATTAGAATAGACGTTCCGCGCACCGCGCCGGGGGCCGCGCGGCCGCCGGCCCACACCAGAGGAAGCAGGATTTGACCGTACCGACTTTGACACTGGCGGCCGCCCGTGCCCTGCACCTGGCCGCCCAGGGCTTGCTGCAGCCGCGCCGCCGCAAGGCCGTCCAGGCCGACGTGCTGGACGCCATCCGCCAGATGGGCGTGCTGCAGATCGACACCATCCATGTGGTCGCGCGCAGTCCCTACCTGGTGTTGTGGAGCCGGCTGGGCGACTATCCGCAGCCGTGGCTGGAACAGCTGCTGGAGCGGGGCGCACTGTTCGAATACTGGGCCCACGAGGCGTGCTTTGTACCGGTAGAGGACTATGGACTGTACCGGCACAGGATGATAGACCCCGGTTCCATGGGCTGGAAGTACTCGGAGACGTGGATGCGCGAACGGCGCGCCGACGTCGACGCCGTGCTGGCGCACATCCGCGCCCACGGCCCGACCCGTTCGGCCGACTTCGAACGTACCGACGGCCAGAGCGGCGGCTGGTGGGGCTGGAAGCCGGAAAAGCGCTCGCTGGAAGTGCTGTTCACGGCCGGGGTGCTGATGATCGCCCGCCGCCACAACTTTCAGCGCGTCTACGACCTGGCCGAGCGGGTGCTGCCGGACTGGGACGACAGCCGCATGCCATCCATGGACCAAACCCGGCGCACGCTGGTGCTGAAGGCCGTCAAGGCGCTGGGCGTGGCCCGCGCCGGCTGGATCAGCGACTATTTCCGCACCAAACCGCCGCGCCTGGACCCGCAGGCGCTGGTGGCCGAAGGGGCGCTGCTGGAGGCGCGCGTGGCGGGCTGGGACGATCCCGTCTACGTGCATCCGGATCACGCCGCGCTGCTCGACGCGGCCGCCGCCGGCGCCCTGGCGCCCACCCTGACCACCATCCTGTCGCCGTTCGACCCGGTGGTGTGGGACCGCCGCCGTGCCCAGGAACTGTTCGGCTTCGACTACCGGCTTGAATGCTACACGCCGGCCGAACAGCGCCGCTACGGCTATTTCACGCTGCCCATCCTGCGCCGCGGCGCGCTGGTGGGGCGGGTGGACGCCAAGGCGCACCGCCGCGCCGGCACGTTCGAACTGAAGTCGCTGGCGCTGGAGCCGGGCGCACGCCTGAGCGAGCGCTTCGTGCGCGACGTGGCCGCCGCCCTGCAGCGCTGCGCGCACTGGCACGGCTGCCCTGCCGTGCAGGTGAACGACACCGTACCGTCACACTTCGCGCCGCTGTTACGGGCCCAGCTCAACCTCATCAACCAAGAACAGAAAGCCGCTTCCGCATGATATTGCCCGCCGCCCCCACCAGCCTGATCGGTCCCGACGGCCAGCCCCTGTTTGGCCGCTTTGCGGGCCAGGTCGACCGCTTCGACTGGTCCGCGCTGGCCGCGCCCCATGCCCGCGGCGCCCTGTGGCGCCGCTTCCACCACAAGCGCTGGCACTACGTGGCGCTGGGCACGGAGCACATCTTCTGCGCCGTCGCCATCGTCGATGTGGGCTGGACCAGCACCGCCTTCGCCTACGCCTTCGACCGCGACGACGGCGACATGGTGGCCAATTTCTCGCAGGACGGCCTGCCCGGCCTGTCGGCTACGCTGGCCGATAACGCGGCCGGCGCCAGCCGCTTCAAGACGCGCCGCAGCGACATCGCCATCGACAGCCCGGAGCCGGGCCGCTACCGGCTGGCGCTGCGCTGCGA
>JAZJZQ010000121.1:0-6303 GCA_040389625.1 Pseudomonadota bacterium
CGGCGGCGGCGGCAACGTCAAGCGGGGCGGGCACAGCCGCCGGGACAGGCGCGACGACTTCGGCGCCAGCGGCGACGGCCGGTGCAGCAACGGGTACGGCAACTACTTCGGCGGCCGGCGCGGCTTGCACAGCGGCGGGAATGGCCGCAGCGGCGGTGCCGGGGGTGGAAATGATCTCGTTTTCAGACATAGTTGGGTTCGGCCTCCGTCCAGCGGTCAGCCATGCTTTCTTCAATTAACAACATTTTCTGCGAGCAACAGTCCGCCTGGCCGGGGCACCTGGACTCGCCATAGCGATGAATGCGGACACAGGGGGAGGCGGCAGGACTGGCAGGGCGCACGCCGGCGCGGTAAATGCCCGTCTTGGGGCGCGCAGACGTGGATACAATATCAGCGCCGTAAACTATACCCTAAATTGCCGCAACTGCACACGAAAACAGCACGCCACAGGCAAACTATTGCAGCAACGGAAGGTATAATGCGCGTTCTGTCGTGCTTTCCCCCTGAACACCGGAGCTGCGGCACGCCAGAAAATGGGGACGTACCCCATTTCAGAAAATGGGGACGTACCCCATTTTAAACGGCCCCATTAATTTGACTCACGGCCCCGTCACGGCAAGCCTACCCTCGCGGGTGGACACCGCCGCCGCGCCGCCGTCACCCCGCCATGTACGTGCCGTCGCCGCTGCCCCGCCCGGAGCGCCCTTCCCTGTCGCTGTTGCGGCGCTGCTTGAGCGCGCTGCTGGCGTTCGCCCTGCTGGCGGCGCTGCCGGGCACCTGGGCCGGCGTGCCGTCGCTGCGCTTCAAGAAGCTGGGGCCGCTGGGCAACGACGAGCCGACCATGCTGGCCCTGCTGCAGGACCGCCAGGGCTATGTGTGGGTCGCCACCCTCAGCAACGGCCTGTACCGCTACAACGGTTACCAGGCCGTCAAGTATGCGCACCGCCCCGGCGACCCGCACAGCCTGCCCCACAACCGCGTCTCGGCCCTGTTCGAGGATGACCAGGGCCGGATCTGGGCCGGCACCCAGGACGGCCTGGCCCGCTACAACCCGGAGCGCAACGATTTCACCGTGTTCGCGCCGCCGTCCGGCCCGCATAACCACCGCATCATCAAGACCATCATTGCCGACGGCCGGCATGGCATGTGGCTGGGCAGCTGGGGCGGCCTGCAGCACTTCGACCCGGCCACGGGCGCCTTCACCGTCTACAGCCACGACCCGCAGCGGGCCGACAGCCTGGCCAGCAACGACTTGAACGCACTGGCGCTGGACCCGGTGGGCGGCGTATGGGCCGCCACCTGGCCCGGCGGGCTGGACTACCTGGCGCCCGGCGCCCACGGTTTTGTCCATCACCAGGCCGATCCCGCGCCCGCGCCCGAAGCGCGGCGCAACATCGTGCGCGCCCTGCAGTTCGACCCGGCCGGCGCCCTGTGGATAGGCACCGAGGCCGGCGTGCTGCGCTGGGATAGCCGCAGCCCGTGGGCCGCGCGCACGGTGGTGGCGGCGCCGGCCAGCCGCGTCACCAGCTTCTACCTGGATCGCCAGCGCACGCTGTGGGCCACCACCCTATCGGCCGGCCTGCTGCGCTGGAACGGGGCCGGCGGCCGCTTCGAGCAGTTCAGCCACGCGCCCGACGATCCCTACAGCCTGCCCAGCGACAACCTGAAAGCCGTGATGCAGGACCGGGGCGGCATGCTGTGGATCGCCTCCTACACGGACGGCATCAGCCTGGCCAACCTGGCCAGCGCCGGCCTGGCGCGCTACGTGCCGCTGCCGCAGGCGGGCCAGGCGCAAACCGCCAGCAACGCCATGCTGGCCATGGCGCGCGCGCCCGGCGGCCGGCTCTGGCTGGGCAGCGACACCGGCCTTAGCCTGTACGATCCGGCCAGCAACCGCCTGCTGCGCAGCTACCGGGCCCAGCCCGGCAAGCGGGGCGCGCTGAGCCAGGACATCGTCTACAGCCTGTACCAGGATGAGGCCGGCCGCGGGCCCCTGTGGCTGGGCACGGCCGATGGCTTGAACCGGCTCGAGCGGCCCGACGGCCCGTTCCAGGTGATCCGCTTCGGCAACCCGGCCAGCGACTACATCAACGCCATCGCGCCGGGCGCCGGCGGCGTGCTGTGGCTGGCCACCGGCAACAGCCTGATCCGCTACGAACCGGCCAGCGACGCGCGCCGCGTCTACCGCCACGACCCGCAGGACAGCGCCAGCCGCAGCGTGGACGGCACCTCGGCCGTGCTGGAAGACCGGGACGGCCGGGTGTGGGCCGGCTCGGAGTGGAACGGCGGCGGTCTGGACCTGCTCGATCCGGCCAGCGGCCGCTTCCGCCACTATCTGCACCGCGACGGCGACCCGCACAGCCTGAGCGACGACAACGTCTCCAGCCTGCACCAGGACGGCCGGGGCCGGGTCTGGGTGGGCACGGGGCGGGGCTTGCACCTGGCCCTGCCGCAGACGGACGGCAGCCTGCGCTTCCGCTACTACGGCGCCGCCCTGCAAGGCGAAAAAGTGCTGGCCATCCGCGACGACGCCAAGGGCGGCATCTGGTGCAGCACGCTGACGGGCCTGTACCGGCTGGACCCGGCCACCGGCCAGGCCAGCCATTACACGGCCACGGACGGGCTGACGGAAGGCTTCATCATCAACTCCGCCGTGGCCGGCGCCGACGGCGACCTGTATTTCGGCAGCGTGCACGGGCTGACGGCCGTCACGCCGGACGCCGTGCGCAGCACCTCGGTGGCGCCGCAAGTGGCCATCAGCGACATCACCGTGTTCAACCACTCGATCTACGACGGCAAGCTGGGCGCGGGAGTGAGCGTGACGGGACCGCTGACGGCGCCCACTGCCCTCACGCTGTCGTCGCAGGCGTCCGTGTTCTCGCTGGAGTTCGCCGCGCTGCACTACGCCGACCCGGCCGCCAACCGCTACGCCTACCAGCTGGAGGGTTTCGACCGCGACTGGGTGGAGACGGACGCGGCCCACCGCAGCGCCACCTATACCAACCTCTATCCCGGCACTTATGTGTTCCGGGTCAAGGCCGCCAACCACCATGGCGTGTGGAGTGCGGAGCCGGCCACGCTGCTGGTGACGATAGAGCCGCCGCTGTGGCAGACCTGGTGGTTCCGCCTGCTGGCCGGGGTGCTGGCGATGGCGGCCCTGCTGGGCGCGCACCGCTGGCGCGTGGTACGCCTGACGCGCCACCAGCACCTGCTCGAGCAACTGGTGACGGCCCGCACGGCCGAGCTGGAGGAAAGCAACCGCAAGCTGGCCGCGCTCAGCACGACGGACGGCCTGACGGGCGTGCGCAACCGGCGCGGCTTCGACGCGGCGCTGGAAGCGGAATGGCGGCGCGCGGCCCGCACCGGCCAGTCGCTGGCGCTGTCCATGCTCGACGTCGACCACTTCAAGAAATACAACGACCGCTATGGCCACCTGGCCGGCGACGCCTGCCTGCAGCAAGTGGCAACATTGATCACGGCGCACGGGCGCCGCACCAGCGACCTGGTGGCACGCTACGGCGGCGAGGAATTCGCCCTGCTGGCCGCCGCCACGGACGCCACCGACGCCTTCGGCATTGCCGAAGCCATCTGCGCCGCGCTGGCGCGGCTGCAGCTGCCCCATGACGGTTCACCGTTCGGCCTGATCACCATCAGCGTGGGCGTGGCCGTGATGGTGCCGACCGAGGGCAGCACGCCCGACATGCTGGTGCGCATGGCCGACCGCGCGTTGTACCAGGCCAAGGAAAAAGGCCGCAACATGGCGCTGCTGGCGCTGCCGATGGAGGAACAGTGAGTTTGGAGCAGAACGAAACGATGACGCAAGAAGAAACGATGACGCAAGAAGAAGCGATGATACAAGCAGCGACCCAGCAAGTGCCGGCGGCCGGCCCCGAAGCAGCCGCATCAACCGCGCCTGCACCCGCGCCGGACGACGACCCCATGCCCGAGCCGCCGGACCCGCTGGACCCGAACGCCTGCTGCCACAGCGGCTGCGAGTGGTGCGTGCTGGACCTGCACGCGGAAGACGAAGCACGCTACCGCAGCGCGCTGGCCGCCTGGCAGCAAAGGCGAGGTCAAAAATAAAAGCGTAACGGCGGGGTCAGTTCCGGCAATCCGACATGCACTGAGCCATATCCAGCCCTACCAAGCAGCTTGTATCGAAAAGGGGTACGTCCCCATTTCCTGAAAAAGGGGTACGTCCCCATTTGCACGCGTCCCCATTTGCACGTCCCAATTTACGCCGTTTACGTCGCAGGCTCGAGCTTGTGTCGGCTTGTTGGCGCTGCCCCCTGCCTCCTGGCTGCTTTACTGGCCGCCGCCCCCTGCCGCGGATATTCCACCCCGCTTGCGCTTGACAGCCGCCGTGCTGGCCGCAACAGGCCGTGCGGCGCGGAAGTCGAACAGGTTCATCAAGTCGCCGATGGCCGGCCGGTTGGCCGGCACATAGGGATCGCCGGCCACATGCACGGGATTGGGCAGGTTGTCGCGGCTGCGTGACGACAGCGGCGGCAGGGTCCAGTTGCGTTCGATGAACTTGGCGATCGAGGCGTGGTCGTAATAGGTGTGGTCCACGGCGCCCTTGCGCGCATACGGCGAGATGGCGATCAGCGGTACCCGCGTGCCGTCACCGAAGAAGTCGATCAGCTGCACGTAGCCGGAATCGTAATAACCGCCGCCTTCGTCGAACGTGACCAGGATGGCCGTCTTCTTCCACAACGCCGGATTGGCCCGCACCCGCTCCAGCACGTCGGCCACCAGCTGGTCGAAGCTGGGCTGCATGGCGTAGCCGGGATGGCCGGAGATGCTGTCGTACGGGGCGATCACGGCCACCTGGGGAAACGTGGCCTCGTCCTTCACGTCCACGTAGAACTGCATCAGGTCCACCAGCTTGTCCTTGTCCGGCCCCGTCATGGTGGAGCTGAAGAAGGTGGGCGTGTCGCACATGCCGCAGTATTCCTTGTCCACCTTGGCGCCGTCGTTGCGCCCGCCGCTGTACCACTTCCACGCCACCCCGCCGACCGTCATGGCGTCGCCGATGTGGGGCATGGTCTGCGGCGGCAGGATGAACTTGTCCGGCCCCAGCGCCAGCGGCTGGCCCAGCGGCGCGTAGGCCGGTTCCATGTTGTTGACCATGTACCAGGCGCCCGGCGCGCAGTTGCCGCCGTTGAAGGCGCGGTAGGGCAGCTGGTCGAGCAGGCCGCGGATGCCGGCCACGCCCGGCTGCGTCGGGTCGGCGCAGTTGACGTAGCTGCCGCCCCGGTAGCCGTCTTCCACGTACCAGTTGTTGGTGCCGGGCTGGGCGTCCGGATTTTCGATCTGCCTGGCCGGCGGCATGGCCGGCTGGCCGCCGTCCGTGTAGACGCCCACGTCGGCCGTGGCCAGCGCGAAGTAGTTGGCCGTGGTGCCGCCCATCACGGGCTGGTGGTAGTTGTCGGCGATGGCGTACTGGTCGGCCAGCTGCTTGAACAGGGGCGCGTCGCCGGCCGCCATGTTGTAGAAGCCCATGGCGATGGCGCCCTGGTGGGTCTTGCCCGGCGCCAGCGGGAACGGGTTGCTGGGGCCGGGCCCGGTCTGGTCGGCCACCCATACGAACAGGTCGTGCTTGCCGCCGTTGACCTGCTGCCACATCTGGAAGAAGCGGTGGGTGGGGTCGCCCGTGTGCGCGCCATAGCTGACGTGGCGCGTGATCTGGAACGGGCCGTTGGGCAGGTCGGCCGGGAAGCGTGCGTCCGGCACGTCCTGGCGCTGGCCGAAGGCGCCGGCCGCCCACGGTTGCGGCAGCTGGCCGTAGACGCCGTTGAATTCGGGCGTCGGCGTGTAGGCGCCCGTCGACAGGCCCAGCCTTTGCGCGGCGTCGCGGAAGCGGGGGCCGGGCGTGCCGTCGCGGTTGACGATCTTTTTCGACAGCAGGTTGGCCACGCTCTGGCCACGTGACGGTTCATACACGCCGTACAGATTGTCGAAGGTGCGGTTCTCGCCCACCAGCACGATCACGTGTTCGATCGGGGTGGTGGCGGTGGCGGCCAGGCAAACCGGCGCGGCAAGCAGTGCCGCAGCAAACGATGCGGCGGCTGCGGCGGACGCAACCGGCGGCCAGGCCGGCGCCTGCGGGCGGCACATCCGGCAGTGAGCATTCAGTTCGGACGATGGCATACGAAACTCTCTTTCAAAGGAAAAACAGCGCGACAGGGCTCGCATCGGCATGGCTGCCGGTGCGTCCCTGCCGCGCTGCCTGCGGCGCCGTTGCGGTTACAGCTTGCCGCTCAGGGTCAGGAAGGCCTGGCGCGGTGCCGCCGTCTGCAG
>JAZJZQ010000121.1:6403-9423 GCA_040389625.1 Pseudomonadota bacterium
GTTACAGCTTGCCGCTCAGGGTCAGGAAGGCCTGGCGCGGTGCCGCCGTCTGCAGCGTGGCGAAGGTGCCGGCAGCGTCGGAGGCAACGAAACCGTTGGTGCCGATCGAGCTGAAGTACTTCTTGTCGAACAGGTTGCTCACGTTAAACTGCAGCGACAGTTCCTTCAGCATGCCCACCGATTTCAGCTTGTAGCCGGCCGACAGGTTGGCCACCCAGAACGAGGGCACGGCGCCATCGTTGAGGTAGGTGTAGTAGCGCTTGCCCGTGTACTTGGCGCCCAGGCGGGCGAACCACACTGCGTTGTCGTAACCCACTTCAGTATCGAACATGGTGCGCGGGGTGTCCACCACCTGCTTGCCGCTGACGGCCACGACTGCGCCGTTGTCCAGGTAGTTCGACTTGTACTTGGAGTCGTTGTAGGTGAAGGTGTTGAACCAGGAGTAGCCAGGCAGGAACTTCCACACGGCCACCGCTTCCAGGCCCTTGGTTTCCACCTTGCCCACGTTGACGAAGGTGCTGGGGCAGCCGGCGATGCCGACGCAGGTGGCCACGTTGAGCTGGCGGTCGTCGAAGTCGGCGTGGTACACGGCCACCGAGCCTTGCACGCTGGCGCGCTTGAAACGGTAGCCCAGGTCGACGTTGACCGAGGTTTCAGGCTTGAGGTTGGGCGTGCCCAGGTCAAACGCGGCCTGGGTCTGCGAGAACGGGCCGTTCACGCCCGGCTGGTAGGCGCGCATGTTCTGCGAGGCCGAGGCGAACAGCTCGTCGTCGCGGCTCAGGGCGTAGTTCAGGCCCAGCTGCGGCAGGAACGATTTCGATGCCACCAGTTCGCCGGCAGCGCGGCCGGCCACCAGGTTGGTGGTGTGGATCGTCACTTTCGGGCTCTTGAAGCCGGCATTGACCTTCAGCTTGCCATCGAGGGCGCTGTAGGTATCCTGCAGGTAGAACTGGGTGGTGGTGGTGGTGAAGTCTTGCTTGAACGCCGTCTTGAACGGGTTGCTCAGGAAGTGGTTGGTGTCTTCCGGACCGTTGACCGCATAGAAATTGCGGGTCAGGCGGTGCAGGCTGCGCTCGCCCCAGATGCCGGCGGCGAAGCTGTGGTGGCCCCAGTCCACGTTCAGGTCGTTGACGATGCCGTCGCGGCCGATCGAGTATTCCGTGGTGCGGATGGAAATGGGCACCGTGGCCGACGACGGCGTGCCGGGCGTGTACCAGTGGCCCTGGCCTTCATTGCTGTGGTGGTAGTAGCTGCTCTTGAACCAGGCCGACGGCGACACCTTCAGGTCCAGCGCCAGGCCGCCCAGGCTGTCCTTGCGCAGGCCGCGGCCCAGGTAGTAGGCGTCGTCCGCGTTGGTCACGCCGCCCGTGTAGATGCCCTTGGCGGCGTTGACGGCGCGCTGCCAGTCCGGCGCGTAGTTGTCCCAGTTGTAGCCCAGGCGCTGCAGCATTTCCAGCGACAGGTCCTGGTAGTCCGTTTCCTTGCGGTTGGAATAGTTGTAGAAGGCCGTCAGCGTGTTCTCACCGAACTGGTGTTCCAGGCGCGAGTTGAACTGGTCCTGGTCTTGCGAACCGGCGCCCTTCCACTTGTCGGCGCGCTGGGCCGTGCCGCTGATGAACAGCTTGGTGGCGTCGTTGATCAGGCCGCTATCGAGGCGCACGAAGGTGCGCGAGGTGCGATCCGCGCCCACGGTCTGGCTGACGGTGGCGCCGCGCTCGTCGGTCGGCGCCAGCGTGACGAACTGCACCGTGCCGCCCAGGTTGCTGGTGGAGGCCGTGCCCAGCGCGCCGGCGCCCTGCGAGATGGCGACGCGGCCGATGTTTTCCGACGAGATGGCGCGGCTGATGTGCAGGCCGTTGTTGTTACCGTAGCTCATGTCGCCGAGCGGGATGTCGTCCAGCGTGAAGCCCAGCTGGCTCTGGTTGAAGCCGCGCACGCTGAACCGGGTCGACCACTCGTAGGCGCCGAACGGGTCGGACGACTGGAAGTTCACGCCTGGCAGCTTCTCCAGCGCCTTCAGCGGGCTGGTGCCCGGCAGCATCTTGGCCAGTTCCGCGTGGTTCAGGTTCTGCACCTGGCGCGACTGGCCCTGGCCCAGGACTTCCACCACTTGCACCGGCGCGCCGGCGGCGCCGGCAACGGCCGCCTCGGCCTGGCCGGCACCGGTCGCATCGGCCGCTTCCGGCGCGGCGTAGGCGTAGCAGGCCAGCGATTGCAGGACCAGCAGGCAGATCGGTTTTAAACGGAGATGCTGTTGCATGATAGGACTTTCGTACGTTGATAGAGGAAGATGCGGTTATTCCGCGCCTGGCAAACTTGCCGAAAAACAAAACTTGCAGGATTGTAGGAAGGCGATATGACGGCTGCGTGACGGCTGTGTGACCGTTCCATGACTGAATGAGAAATTTTGCCGTTCGGACAAATTCACATGAGGCGCATGCACACAGGGCGCCGCCCGCTCCGGGAGCGGTGCTGAGGTCCCATTAGAGGATGGCCTCCAATCTGGTGTGGAATGCGCCCCCGGCCGACCGCATGGGGCAGAGCGTGCCGTGGCATGGCAGGTCGGCAGCGGCGGACGCGCCGATAGAGGCGATGGCGCGGCGGCAGCTGCGCCGGACGTACCGGGCGCGGTGCATGGCACAACGGCAGGTGCCGGGCGCGCCGATCTGGGGTAAGCTAGGCGCTCCCCGACGTCACAGTGGAATGCTTATGTGGATCAAACGTAGTGTGGCCGCGCTGCTGGCGGCCGTGTTGGCGCTGCCGCTGCTGGCAGGCGCCCGCCCCTTCCCGCCCGACATCAAGCGCGGTCGCATGACGCCCGGCTATTACCCCGACCTGACTATGGACGGCAAGGCGCGCAAGCTGTCGCCCGCGTCGCGCATCTTCAACCAGGACAACACGATAGAAATGCCGGCCAGCCTGCGCGGCAGCGGCATCGTCGTCTACTACACGGAAGACGCCAACGGCGATATCAAGGATGTGTGGATCTTGACGGACGAGGAAGCGGCGCAGGATCTGCC
>JAZJZQ010000122.1:0-1901 GCA_040389625.1 Pseudomonadota bacterium
TGAAGGCCGCGCCCAGCGCGGCGCGGGTGCCGTATTCGACGGCGCCGTCGATGCCTGCCCAGCTGGGCAGGGTGCGCTGCACGGCGCGGTGCAGGCGCTCGCCGAATTCTTCCGTGTTGTGGATGATCAGGCAGCAGTCGGCGTTGAACAGGTCGAACAGCTTGCGGTCCCATACCTGGGAAAAGCTCAGCGTCAGGCAGTTCGACGCCGGGCGCAGCACGAACTGCCCCTGGGTCAGTGCCAGTTCCAGGTCTTCGCGCACGCCGTAGCGGTGCAGGGTGGGGGGGCGTTGGTAATCGTGCATGATGATATTCGGTTCGGTCAGATGGGGTGGCAACAGCCACCAGACTACAAGCTTGCTATTTTACCGGCTGGCGCACATGGCGGTGGGAACGCATGGCGGCCGACGCGATAAAGATCTCGCGCAGGAACGAGACAAAACTGCCGATCAGGCAAGCCATGGCCACCACGAACATGCCGGCGATGTATTTGTCGAGCGGCAGGTTGGTGACATCGCCCAGGAACAGCATGGCGATCACCAGGCAGATCAGCAGCGCGCACGAGGTGGCCAGCGTGATCGACACGTTGATCAGGTGCGCGCGCCGGTACAGCGTGTCCAGTTCGTTGAGATAGGCGTCGCTGTAACCGATGTCCAGCCTGTCCTCCAGCACCCGCGAACGGTCAATGATGCGGGCCAGGCGGTTAATCAGCACCATCAGGGTGGTGCCCACGCCCGCCAGCAGGAAGACCGGGGCGATGGACAACTGGATGATGTGGCCGACGTCGCCGATCTGTATGTTCATGAGTGCGATGATGTTTCCTCGATACTGTTGGTCGCGCAGGCCGTAGTGTAGCAGCCCGCGGCAGCGCCCGGCCGATTGCCCGCGTGCGCGTTCCGGCGCGGCCGGCCGTGCGTGCGTTCCTGGCCGCAGTCTAGCCGAAACGGCCGTGGCGGCGGAACTGTTCCGTGGCCGCCACCAGGGCGCGCGCGATGCCCTGCTCCAGCGCACCGTGGCCGGCGTCCGGTATCATCTGCAGCACGGCGCCGGGCCAGGCCCGGTGCAGGCGGTGGGCCGACAGCGGCGGGCAGATCACGTCGTAGCGCCCCTGCACGATCACGGCTGGCAGGTGGGCGATGCGGCCCATGTCGCGGATCAGCTGGTCGTCCGTGAAGAAGCCCAGGTTGGCCATGTAGTGCGATTCGAGCCGGCCTACGCCCAGGTCCAGCGCGTCCGACGACGCCTCGTCCGGCTGCGGCAGCAGGAACACGCGGCGGCCCTCGAAGCGGCTCCACGCGCGCACGGCCGGCCAGTAGACGGCCGGGTCGGCGCTCATGATGCGCTCCACGTAGGCCTGCAGCAGGTTGCCGCGCTCGGCCAGCGGAATGGGGGCGATGAATTCCTCGTACAACTCGGGATAGAACCACTGCACGCCGTGGATGAACCAGTCGATCTCGGCCTGGGTGCACAGGAAGATGCCGCGCAGGACGAAGCCCAGGCAGCGTTCCGGGTGGGCCTGGCCGTAAGCCAGCGCCAGCGTCGAGCCCCATGAACCGCCGAACACCAGCCACTGGCTGATGCCGAACAGTTCGCGCAGGCGTTCGATGTCCTCCACCAGCAGCTGGGTGGTATTGGCGCGGCACTCGCCCAGCGGGGTGGACTTGCCGGCGCCGCGCTGGTCGAACAGGATCACGCGGTAGTGGTCGGGATCGAAAAAGCGGCGGTGCTGGGGCGACAGGCCGGCGCCGGGGCCGCCGTGCAGGAACAGCACCGGCATGCCATCCGGATTGCCCACTTCCTCCCAATAAATCGTATGCAAGTCATCGACCGCCAGCATGCCATGACGGCGCGGCGTAACGGGCGGGAACAGGGGCGAGGAATCGGGCATGGCGCATCCTTTGC
>JAZJZQ010000123.1:0-3094 GCA_040389625.1 Pseudomonadota bacterium
ACATGGATTCGACCTTCATCACCATCGAGTGCATCGACGAAATCGCCGACATGCAAGGCCTCAAGCCGCAGGTGGCGGCCATCACGGAAGCGGCCATGCGCGGCGAGCTCGATTTCGCCGCCAGCCTGACGCGCCGCGTGGCCCTACTGGAAGGACTGGACGCGTCGGCGCTGGAACGCGTGTACGAAGAGCGCCTGCGGCTGTCGCCCGGCGCCGAAACCATGCTCAAGGCCGTGCAAGCGGCCGGCTTGAAGACGCTGCTGGTGTCGGGCGGCTTCACCTTCTTCACCAGCCGCCTCAAGGAACGCATGGGCCTGGACTACACCCACGCCAACGAACTGGAAATCGTCGACGGCAAGCTGACGGGCAAGGTCATCGGCGGCATCGTCGACGCCGAGGAAAAGAAGCGCACCGTGGAACGCGTGTGCGCCGGGCTGGGCATCATGCCGAGCCAGGCCATCGTCATGGGCGACGGCGCCAACGACCTGAAAATGATGGGCATCGCCGGCCTGTCCGTGGCCTTCCGCGCCAAGCCCGTGGTGCGCGAGCAGGCCAACGTGGCGCTCAACTTCGTCGGCCTGGACGGCATCCTGCCGCTGCTGGCCTGAGCTGAACTGAACTGATACTGGCCCAGCTCTGGCGGCGGCGCGGCTGACATCGCTGCCGCCAGATCTGCACCTGCGGGCCTGCATCGCATGGCAACAGTGCATAAATTAAAACAATTTCCTCAGGAAAATTAAGCATGTGATATTATTTTCAGTTCAGCAACTGAAAATAGCAACATGCTAAAAAGATCTATCTTTCAACTGATACTCCTGGTTATTGTGCAATCCGTCATGCATGGCAATGCCCACGCGGCAAATGGCGCAACCTTTATCAGCCAGCAAGTGCCAAATTCGATGGAAACATCGAAGCAATATACCGTCTCCGTC
Organism: Pseudomonadota bacterium; assembly: GCA_040389625.1. Taxonomy (GTDB): domain Bacteria; phylum Pseudomonadota; class Gammaproteobacteria; order Burkholderiales; family Burkholderiaceae_D; genus Rugamonas. The sequence continues at coordinate 933 of JAZJZQ010000123.1, forward strand.
ACGTACAAAAACACCGGCACCACCATCTGGACCGGCTCGGGCGCCCACCCCTACCGGCTCGGCTCGCGCAACCCCACGGACAACGAGGACTGGGGGCTGGGCAGGGTCGAGCTCAATCCCGGCGAATTCATCCAGCCCGGACAGCTGAAGACGTTCACCTTCAAGGTCACCGCACCATATCACCAGGACGGTGTGGAGCTGGTGCGCAATTTCCAGTGGGGCCTGGTGCAGGAAGATGCGGAATGGTTGCACCCGGGCGTCAATGTTCAGGTCGGTATCGCCTATGCGCCGGCCATCGCCACGCAATATCGGCCGAAAGTGCCCCCCGTCCCCGTGGCCAGCGACGCCTTTAGCTTCGGCCATTTCAAGGGGGCCAACATCATGCAACTCACCTACGAAGATGAGCAGCTGTGCAATCACAGCCATGGCTTGCCGGACCCGGTCCAAATCAGGCTCATCGCGGACCGCGCCGTTGCCATGGGCTTGAACGTACTGCGCCTGCCCATCGTGTTGCCGCCCAAGGTACCGGGCACACCGGCCATGTGGGGCCTGACTGGCACCACTTGCCGCCAACCCAACGCCCTGGAGTGGGAGAGCACCGACAGCCGTGCCATCATGCGGCGCGTGATGGCCAGCACCCAGGCGGTGCTGGACCAGGCCCAGGCCTCCAATCTGAAAGTGGTACTTGTGCTGGACGGCTACACCAAATACGACAAGGTCTGCTATTGGAAGCAAAGTTTCCTCGACGTCAAAGACAACGCCGCTACCTTCATCGGCAAGTTCAAGTCCCATCCTGCCCTGCTGGCTTGGGACATCATGAACGAGCCGATGTGGAACGCCAGCGCATTCGGCTGTCTTAATGCGCCGGAGGACTACCAATCCGTGGTCGATGCAGTCCATGCCATGTACAACCTGGTGCGCACGGCCGACGCCAACCACCCGACCACCGTGGGCGAACACAAGGTTCCCTTCCTCAAATACTGGAAGGATATTTCGTCTTACGCCAGTCCCCACCTCTACGTCAACACGGATGAAAAAATCGAGCTGGCCAGCGATATTACCGACCTGAACCAGATCAATTTCGTGCAGCAAGCCACCTTGAGCGAACTGGCCAAGGCCAGCGGCAACCTGCCCTTGGTCATCGGCGAGTTCGGCGTAAGCGCCCACGACCGCACCGACGGCGAGTACAAGGCCGCCTACTATGAGCGCTACCTCAACGGCCTGACGCGTGATGACCGCGGCTTCATGCTGTGGACCTTGTCGCTCTCGCCGCTGGCCGCGCAGCAGGACATTTCCGTACTGGCGCCGGATGGCGGCCTGAAGCCGGCCGCACAGGTGGTGGCGCGCCAGCAATGGTATCCGATCGTCCAGCAGCTGTTTCTCGCCTACACGGGCCGCCCGGCCGACCCGGAGGGACTACGCAATTTCGCCAACGTGCTGCTCGACCTGGAACTGGACATGCGGGCCCGCGCGCTGCCGCTGGCGCGCAGCATGGCGGCACTGAACCATGCCTACCAGTCCGAATCCTCGTTGCGGGAAGCGATCGAGGGCATGGCCAACAGCCAGGAATTCCAGGCACTGTATCCACCGAGCAACGCGTCCGCTTTCGTCACCAGGATCTTCCAGGTGACGCTCAACCGCGCACCCGACAACACGGGCCTGGCATACTGGACGGACCAGATCAGCTACGCCGGGCTGGGCAAAGGCCAAGCGCCGCTGGCCATCCTCGCCGCAGCCCTGGAGAACACCAGTCCCCAGGGATTGATCGACGCGCTCACCATCAAGAAAAAGACGGACGTCGCGGGCTACTTCTCCGCGAGCTTGAACACGCCGGCGAGAACGGCCTGTTTCAGCGGCGCCGGACCGGCCAGTGTTGGAGCGAACTTGCTGCGCCAGGTAAACGCGTCAAGCAACGTCCAGCGCTTCCTGCCGGAAGTGGAGTCGGACCTGATTGCCCTGTGCAATCTGTAGACCAGAGCGCCATCATGACGCGCCGTATGAGAAAATAAATTCCATATTCAACAACATTAACGTCTCAAAAAAGGAAACCACCATGTCGCAACAACTGATGCTGGATGCCCGGCTCGACTCAGCCAAGAACCTCGCCTGGTGGCTCTACCTGGGCCACGCCGTCAGCTTCCTGTTTTCACTGGGTGCGTTTT
>JAZJZQ010000124.1:0-3992 GCA_040389625.1 Pseudomonadota bacterium
GCCAAGACCCTGGCCGAACAGGACCAGAAGGACTACGACGCCCTCAACTTCAAGGACGACCAGTTCGACCTGTCCGACACTTTGCTGGCCATCGCCATCTCGCTGCTGGCCATCACCGCCCTGACCCAGCAGCGCGGCCTGTACTTCGCCGCCCTCGTCCCCACGGGATTCGGCGTGCTGATGGGCCTTTCCGGCCTGGCCGGCTGGCCCATCCACCCCAACAGCCTGATCGCGTTGCTGTCCTAGCGCCTACACTTCCAGGAGTCCGCATGAGAAAATCGCCCCGCCCGTCCCGCCGCCCATCGCAGCAGATCAGCGTGGCCGATGCCTTCCAGGTCGCCATGACAGTACACCGGCGCGGCCAGCCGGGACTGGCTGCGCGCCACTACCGCGCCATCCTGCAGGTGGCCCCCGGCCACGCGGACGCCCTGCACTACCTGGGCGTGGCCCAGCACCAGCTGGGGCAGCATGACGACGCGCTGCGCCTGATCGCCCGCGCGCTGGAGCTGGCGCCGGACTATGTGGACGCCCGCAACAACCTGGGCAACGTACAAAAGGAGAGCGGCCGCTATGCCGATGCCGAGCAGTCCTACCGCAAGGTAATCGCCGCCCGTCCCGAATTCGTCCAGGCCCACAACAACCTGGGCGTGGTGCTCAAGGAACAGGGCCGCCATGCGGACGCCATCGCCGCCTACCGCCAGGCGGTGGCGCTGGCGCCGGATTTCGTGGAAGCGTGGACCAACCTGGGCCACGTGCTGAAAAAAACGGGCGCGCAGGAGGAAGCCTTGAGCGCCTACCGCGAAGCCATCCTGCTCAAGCCCGACGACAGCACCATGCTGCACAGCCTGGGACGCGCGCTGGTGGCCTACGGCCGGGACGCGGAGGCGCTGGAAGTGTACCGCCGCTGGCAGGAACGGGAGCCGGACAGCCCCGTGGTGGCCCACATGATCGCCGCCTGCCAGGGCGCCGCCGCGCCCGCGCGCGCGTCCGACGCCTTCGTCCAGACCACCTTCAACCGCTTTGCCAACAGCTTCGACCAGGTGCTGGCGCGGCTCGAATACCGCGCCCCCGCGCTATGCCTGGAACAGGTGGCCAGCCTGGCCGGTGCGCCGGACGGGCGGCTGGACGTGCTCGACGCCGGCTGCGGTACGGGCCTGTGCGGTCCGCTGCTGCGCCCTTACGCGCGCACGCTGCACGGCGTGGACCTGGCCGGCGCCATGCTGGAAAAGGCCGCCCAGCGCGGCGGCTACGATGTGCTGGCCGAAGCGGAACTGACCGCCTGGCTGGCGCAGCATCCGGCCGCCTACGACCTGATCGTCTCGGCCGACACCCTGTGCTACTTCGGCGCGCTGCAGCAAGTGCTGGCGGCCGCGCGGCAGGCCATGCGCGACGGCGGCCTGCTCGTGTTCACCGTCGAACAGGGAGCGGATGATGGCGACGGCGACGGCTACCGCCTCCATGGGCATGGCCGCTACAGCCATACGGAACGCCACGTGCGCCAGGCGCTGGCCGAGGCGGGACTGGCGCCGGTCGCCCTGGCACCGGTCACCCTGCGCCTGGAGGCGGCCCATCCCGTGGGCGGCCTGCTGGTGGCAGCGCGCGCGCCGGGGATATTAAGCTAGGCCGCCACCACCCGGTTGCGGCCGGACCGCTTGGCCGCATACATGGCCGCGTCGCCGGCCACGATCAGTTCCAGCAGGTCGTAGCCATGCTGGTCCGAGCACACCACGCCCATGCTGGCCGTGTAGCGCACCGTGTGGCCGGCCACTTCCACCTGCTCGCTCTCGACCTTGGCGCGCAGCCGCTCGGCCACGCGCAGCGCGTCGTCCAGCGCTATGCCGTCCAGCAGCAGCACGAATTCCTCGCCGCCGTAGCGAGCCAGCAGGTCGAGCGGGCGCAGCTCCGCCTTGATCTGCTGCGTCAGGTGGCGCAACACGGCGTCGCCCACCGGATGGCCCCAGGTATCGTTGATCGTCTTGAAATGGTCGGCGTCGAGCATGATGACGGCCAGGCTGCGCCCGGCCCGCAGCGTGCGCTGGGCCACACGCCGTCCCTGCGCCTCCAGGCCGGCGCGGTTCAGGGCGCCCGTCAGGCTGTCCACCCAGGACAGGTTGCGCAGGCGCTCGGCATAGCGCCGCATCACCATCAGGATCAGGCCGAAGGCGATGCTGACCTGGGCCAGCGGTATGGTCAGCATCACCACGCCCAGCACCAGCGCCGTGCGCTCGTCGTCCGGCCCCGTGTGATACAGCAGATAGACGCCGCGCGCGCACAGGGCCAGCCCCAGCGCGGCGAAGCCGACCACGCTGGCGCCCACACTGCGCCAGTCGGCATGGCGCGCCAGCGTGGCCGCGCACAACGCGTTAAGCAGGCCGAAATAAAAGCCCGTCGCACTCAGGCGCCAATTCTGGCTGGGTACGACGTAGGTGAAAAATCCCGTCAGCAGCAACGCCACGGCAACGATGGCCGCGATCGCGCGCCAGCCTAGCGTCTCGTTGCAGAACAGGCGCAGGCCGCGCAGCACCAGGGCCAGGCCCAGCGCCAGCACGCCGTAGCCCAGCACCGCGTGCAGCAGGGCCGGGCCGGTGTCCAGGCTGCACAGGGCCAGGCCGACGGACGACACCACGTTCCCCATGGCCCACCAGCGCTGCTCGTTCGCCCCTTCCGAATACAGCGCGGCCATGGACAGCAGCACCGTGGTCAGCACGGTGATGCAGATCTGGACCAGCAGAAGCGTGTCGTAATTGAGCACGTTGTATCCCATGGGCACTTGATTCCAATGTAACGCAGCGGCGCGGCGCTGGCAATCGCCGCGCGCCTTGCGCCGTCATAAACAGGGGTCGATGGCGGCGGCGCCGCAAATGCAAAAAGGCTCCCGCAGGAGCCTTGCCGCTTGCTGCAACCGCGCCGCTTAGCCGCGCTGGCGCTGGCGGCGTTGGCCCAGCGCGCCGATCAAAGCCAGGCCGCCCAGCAGCATGGCATAGCTTTCCGGTTCCGGCACCGGGCTGGCGATGCCACCCTTGAACGGCTCGAAACCGATTTCCACCTTGCCGTCCATGCCGGCGGCGATGATGTTGCCTTCCAGGTGGCCGGCGCCCTTGAGGATGGCGTTATTGGCCAGCACCGTGCCCCAGGCAAAGGTGTTGACGTCCACCTCGGTGGCGTTGACCAGGTTGAAGATCACGCGGTCGCGCAGCGACGCGAGCTGGCCGTCCTGGCCGCCCGTGAACGACACGGTGCCGTTGCCCGTCACGTTGATGATGACACTGGCGCCGGCCTTCACATCCTGCAGGAACAGGTTGCCCAAGTGGCTGGAATCGATGTTAAACACCTGCACATCCGAGTGCTGGTCGCCCGTCAGGTACAGGCCGCCCCACTTGCTTTCCACCGTGCCGTTGGCGCCCTGGCCGGCCAGCGTGGTCGACAGCGTGGTCAGCTTGGTCCTGGCCGCACCGAAGTCGATCACGTTGGACTGGGCCCGCAAGTCCAGGTAGGACTTGGACGTGTTGGCGCCGCCGTAGACGCCATAACCGGGCTGCTTGGGATATTCGGTGATGGGGCCGATGGTGGCATTGGTATCGACGTTGGCGGCCGGGCCGGTGTAGATGGCGCCATCGCCCAGGGCCACGTTACCGCCGACGACGACGCTGGGACCGCTCACGCCATACGGAGTACGGTAGCCGAACGAGAAGCCGGACGTGGCCAGCGTGCCGCCGACGGCCAGGCGGCCCTCGACGTCGGCCACCTTCTTCACATCGTTATAGAAAAAGCCGCTGTAACCGGAGGCGGCGCCCAGGTCTATGGTCTGCACGGCGGCCTGGGCCGGGAAAATGGCGCACGCGCCCAGCAGCACGGGCAGGATCAGGGTACGGAAAGGTGATCGGGTCATGGTATCAGATTGGTACTAGCACTAGATTGATCGGAGAATCGTCACGAAAACAACACTTTAACGCGACGAATTATATCCGAAAAACAACTAGGCTAATCATATT
>JAZJZQ010000125.1:0-1512 GCA_040389625.1 Pseudomonadota bacterium
GACCGCGACGTGCACGACCCGGTGGCCTGGGCCGGCCAGGTGCTGGTGTCGGACCGGGAACGGGCCGCGCTGCTGCGCCTGAACGACCTGGGGCTCAAGGATGCGTTCCGCCTGTTCGAGCAGGCCGACAAGTCGTTCAGCTGGTGGGATTACCGCCAGCTGGGCTTCCGCCTCAACAAGGGCCTGCGCATCGACCACATCCTGCTGTCGCCTGCCCTGACGGCGCGCTGCAGCGCCTGCGTGATCGACCGCGAGCCGCGCAAGTGGGAACAGCCGTCCGATCACGCGCCCGTGATCGCCACCATCGCCTGAGCATCCGGGTGAGCGCCGCGCGCGCTCAGGCGTGCGGCAGCAGCAGCTGGGCCCTCGTATGGGGCACCGGCTGCGAGAACAGATAACCCTGGGCATACTGGCAGCCACTGCGCTGCAGCAGCGTGTACTGCCCTTCCGTCTCCACCCCTTCCGCCACCACCGACAGCTGCAGGCTGTGCGACAGGGCGATGATGGCGTCCACGATGGCGTTGTCCTCGGCACTCTGCTCCAGGTCCTTGATGAAGGCGCGGTCGATCTTGATCTTCTTGACGGGGAAGCGCTTGAGATAGGCCAGGCTGGAATAGCCGGTGCCGAAATCGTCGATCGACAGCCGGATGCCCATGGCATTGATCTGGCCCAGGATGTCGAGCGTCTGTTCGCCATGCTGCATCAGCGCCGTTTCCGTGATCTCGAATTCGAGCAGGCCAGGCTCGATGCCCGTCTCGTCCAGGATGGCGCGTATCGATTCGATCAGGCCGCGATGCATGAACTGGCGCGGCGACAGGTTGACGGCCAGCGGCACCGGCAGCAAGCCCTGGCGCTGCCACTCCATGCTTTGCCGGCAGGCCGTGCGTATCACCCACTCGCCGACCGGCACGATCAGGCCATTCTCCTCGATGATGGGGATGAAGTGGTCCGGCATCACCAGCTCGCCATCGGCGCGGCGCCAGCGCAGCAGCACCTCCATCGCATGCAGGCGGCGCGTGCCGATGTCCATGATGGGCTGGTAGTGCAGCTCGAACTGGTCCTGCGCCAGCGCGTCGCGCAGGCTGCTTTCGAGCTCGAAGTGGCGGGCCGCCGCCAGGTTCATGATCTGGGTGAAGAACTGGTAATTGTTACGGCCGCTGGCCTTGGCGTGGTACATGGCCGCGTCGGCGTGGCGCATCAGCGTCTCGACGTCGCCGCCGTCGTCCGGATAGACGCAGATGCCGATCGAGGGCGTGATGTGCAGGTTGCGCCCTTCCAGCGGGAAGGCGGCCGACAGCGCCTCGATGATCTTCTCGGCCACGTGCACCGATTCGTCCACGTTGCGGATGCCCGGCACCAGCACCACGAATTCGTCGCCGCCCAGGCGGGCCACGGTGTCGCTGGCGCGCACGGCGCGGCACAGCCGGCCGGCCACTTCCTTGAGCAGCTGGTCGCCCGTCATGTGGCCGAGCGAGTCGTTGATGGTCTTGAAGCGGTCCAGGTCGATGAACA
>JAZJZQ010000126.1:0-4367 GCA_040389625.1 Pseudomonadota bacterium
TCCCAGCCGCGCGTCTTCAGGCCGCAGTCCGGGTTGACCCACAGCTGGTCCGGCGCGATCACGGCGCTGGCCTTGCGCAGCAGGCGCACCATCTGTGCCGTGTCCGGCACCCGCGGCGAGTGGATGTCGTACACGCCGGGGCCGATCTCGTTCGGATAGCGGAACTGGCCGAAGCCGGCCAGCAACTCCATGTCCGAGCGGCTGGTCTCGATCGTGATCACGTCCGCATCCATGGCCGCGATCTGGGGCAGGATGTCGTTGAACTCCGCGTAGCACATGTGGGTGTGGATCTGGGTCGCGTCCGCCGCCACGGCGGCCGTCAGGCGGAACGCGCCCGTGGCCCAGTCCAGGTAATCGTGCCAGCGGGCGCGCCGCAGCGGCAAGCCTTCGCGCAATGCCGGTTCGTCGATCTGGATCACGGCGATGCCGGCCTGTTCCAGGTCCGCCACCTCGTCGCGGATGGCCAGCGCGATCTGGCGCGCCGTGGTGGCGCGCGGCTGGTCGTCGCGCACGAACGACCACTGCAGGATGGTCACCGGCCCCGTCAGCATGCCTTTCATGGGGCGTGCCGTCAGGCCTTGGGCGTGCACGGTCCAGGCCACCGTCATGGGCTGGGGCCGGGCCACGTCGCCGTAGATCAGGGGCGGCTTGACGCAGCGCGAACCGTACGATTGCACCCAGCCATGTTGCGTGAAGGCAAAGCCGTCCAGCTGCTCGCCGAAATACTCGACCATGTCGTTGCGCTCGGCCTCGCCATGCACCAGAACGTCCAGGCCCAGCTGTTCCTGGCGGTGCACGGCTTCCGCGATATGCACCTGCATGGTGCGTTCGTAGGCGGCCGTGTCCAGCTCGCCGCGCTTGTGGCTGGCGCGGGCGGCCCGGATCGCCGCCGTCTGCGGGAAGGATCCGATGGTGGTGGTGGGGAAGGCGGGCAGGCCCAGCCGTTCGCGCTGCACGGCCTGGCGCTGGGGGAAGGGCGAGGCGCGGCGGTCGGCGTCGGGCGCCAGGCTGGCCAGGCGGGCCGCCACGGCGGCGTTGTGGACGCGGGGACTGGCGCGGCGGCTGGCCACGGCCGATCGCGCCGCCGCCAATGCCGCGCTCGTGTCGGCGCCGGCCAGGGTGGCGCGCAGCACGGCCAGTTCGGCCAGTTTTTCCGTGGCAAAGGCCAGCCAGGAGCGCACTTCCCCGTCCAGCCGCGTTTCCTGCTCCAGGCTGAACGGTACATGCAGCAGCGAGCACGAGGTGGACAGCCACAGCGGACCGGAGCGTTTCTCGCGCAGGGGGCGCAGCACGGCCAGCGCCGCATCGAGGTCGGTACGCCACACGTTGCGGCCATCGACGATGCCGACCGACAGCACCTTGTGGCCGGGCAACCAGTCGGCCACGCTGGTGAGCTCATGGGCGGCGCGCACGCCGTCCACGTGCAGGCCGGCCACGGGCAGGCGGCAGGCCAGGCTCAGGTTTTCTTCCAGCGGCGAGAAATAGGTGGCCAGCAGCAAGGGCGCGCCGGCCTGGCTCAGCTGCCAGTAGGCGGGCTCGAAGGCGTTGCGCCAGTCCGGCGGCAAGTCCAGGCCCAGGATGGGTTCGTCGATCTGGACCCAGTCCGCGCCCGCCGCTTTCAGCTGGGCCAGCAGGGCGCCGTAGACGGGCAGCAAGCGTTCCAGCAGGCCCAGGCGGTCGAACGGGGCCTGGCCTTTTTCCTTGCCCAGCCACAAAAAGGTCAGCGGCCCCAGCAGTACGGCCTTGACCGGGTGGCCCAGCGCGCGCGCTTCCGCCACTTCCGCCAGCAGGCGGCCGGCGGCCAGCGCAAACGCCGTATCGGCGGCGAATTCGGGCACCAGATAGTGGTAGTTGGTGTCAAACCATTTGGTCATTTCCAGCGCCGCGCCCTGCTGGCAGGCGTGGCCGTGGCCGCAATCGGCATGGCTGTCGTGATCCGTCGCGCCGCGCGCCATGGCGAAGTAGCGCTGCAGCGCGTCCTGTTCCGGCGTGAAGCCGAAGCGGGCCGGTTCGCAGCCCAGCAGCTGGATGTGGTTGGCCACGTGGTCGTAATAGGCGAAATCGCCCACGGTAACGCAGTCCAGTCCGGCCGCGCGCTGCAGGGCCCAGTGGCGCGCACGCAGGGTGCGGCCCGTCTGTTCCAGTGCGGCTGCCGGCAATTCGCCGCGCCAGTGGCGCTCGAGCGCCGTCTTCAGTTCGCGTGCCGCGCCGATGCGGGGAAAGCCGGGTATGTGTATTTGCAAGGTTGTCATGTTTTGTCATCCGCATTTCATAATGGTGCGATAAAGTGTGCGGCATTCTGGTCTATAATCAAAACGAAAGATTTTGTGGCTTCACATGAAAAAGTTTCATAAATAGACCATGCTCGAAATACGCCATCTCCGAACCCTCAGCGCCTTGCGCTCCGCAGGCAGCCTGGTGCGCGCCGCCCAGCTGCTCAATCTCACGCAATCGGCCCTGTCGCACCAGATCAAATTGCTGGAAGAGCGCTACGGCGGCCCCCTGTTCGAGCGCAAGTCGGTGCCGATCGGCTTCACGGCCACGGGCGCGCGCCTGCTCAAGCTGGCCGACCTGCTGTTGCCGGAAATCGAACAGGCCGAGCGCGACGTGGCCCGCCTGTCCCAGGGCGACCAGGGCCAGCTGCGCGTGGCGCTTGAATGCCACACCTGTTTCGACTGGCTGATGCCGGTGATGGATGAGTTCCGCCAGCGCTGGCCGGACGTGGAAATCGACCTGGTGTCGGGCTTTCACAGCGAGCCGGCCGAGCTGCTGCGCAGTGGCGCGGCCGACCTCGTGATCGGTTCCGACTACAGCCGCGAGTTCAGCACTTTCCCCCTGTTCCGCTTCGAGATCCTGGTGGTGATGGCGCAGAAGCACCGGCTGCAGGGCGTGCGCCGGCTGGCCGCCGCCGACTTCGAGGGTGAGACCCTGATCACCTATCCCGTGCCCGAGGAACGCATCGACCTGATCCGCGAAGTGCTGCGCCCGGCCGGCATCCATTTCGAGCGCCGCACGGCCGAGCTGACGGTGGCCATTTTGCAGCTGGTGGCCAGCCGACGCGGGGTGGCCGCCTTGCCCAACTGGGCCATCAAGAATTACGTCGATTACGACTATGTGATCGCCAAGCCGGTGGGCGAGCTGGGCTTGTGGAGCGACCTGTTCGTGTCCGTGCCCGAGGCGCTCAAGCAGAAAGCGTACGTGCTCGACTTCGTCAATGTGATACGGGAGCAGTGTGCCGCCAGCCTGGATGGTATCAAATTATTATCGTGACAAATTTGCACCGCATCTGCAGAATGAACAAGTAGCTTTGATACAGATCAAGGCCGGCAAGGGCTGGTCGCCTACGATGTGAGGTTGGGTTCACTTTGCACGCAAAGGGTCAGTATGTTCGATATCGCACAACAAAGTTCACGGGCCGGCAATGCGCTGCTGGCAGTTCAGCTGGCGGCCCTGCGGGCCTGCATGGAAGCATGGCTGGACGGCGGCATGCTGTGCGCCGAGCGCCACGCGGACGCCTACCGCATGACCCTCGCCACTGGCACGGTTGCTGCTAGAGAGTTTATGTGGGCGCCCGTTGATTCCATGCGTTAGAAACGGGCGCCGCCTGGCGGAGCGGCGGCGTATGATCGGACTGCCGGGCTTGTCGATATGGCATGCACACAGGCTAACAACGAATTTTGTAATTGAGCAACCAGTTGCTTGATGGAGTCTTGATGTTTGTGGCATAACTAAGCCGGTTCCGACCGGCGCATTGGAGAAACACATGGAAGATGTAGTGATCGTGGCCGCAGGCCGCACCGCAGTCGGTAAATTTGGTGGCAGTCTGGCAAAAATCCCCGCCTCGGAGTTGGGCGCGCACGTGATCAAGGGCTTGCTGGCCAAGACCGGCATTGCTCCAGAACTGATCAGCGAAGCCATCCTGGGACAAGTGTTGACGGCCGCCGTGGGCCAGAACCCGGCGCGCCAGGCCGTGATCAAGGCCGGCCTGCCCAACAGCATTCCCGCCTACACCATCAACAAGGTGTGCGGCAGCGGCCTGAAGGCCACCCACCTGGCGGCCCAGGCCATCAAGTGCGGCGACGCCGGCATCATCATCGCTGGTGGCCAGGAGAACATGAGCGCCGCCCCGCACGCCATGAACGGTTCGCGCGACGGTTTCCGCATGGGCGACTTCAAGATGGTCGACACCATGATCGTGGACGGCCTGTGGGACGTCTACAACCAGTACCACATGGGCATCACGGCCGAGAACGTGGCCAAGAAATACGAGATTTCCCGCACCGAGCAGGACGAGTTCGCGCTGCAGTCGCAGCTGAAGGCGGAAGCGGCGCAAAAGGCCGGCAAGTTCAAGGATGAAATCCTGCCGC
>JAZJZQ010000127.1:0-3291 GCA_040389625.1 Pseudomonadota bacterium
ACGCGGCGGGCGGCGGCGATGGTGTCGTCGATCACGGCGTCGCTGTGCTGGGCCGACACGAAACCGGCTTCGAACGCGGCCGGCGCGAAGTACACGCCTTCGTCCAGCATGGCGTGGAAGAACACGTTGAAGCGCTCGCGGTCACCGGCCATCATCTCGGCGTAGTTGTGCGGCGGCGTGGCGCTGAAGTACAGGCCGAACATGCCGCCGATGGCGTCGGCGCAGAACGTCACGCCCGCTTCCCTGGCCGCCGCCGTCAGGCCGTCGGCCAGGCGCTTGGCCGTGGCGCCCAGGCGCTCGTGGAAGCCGGGCTGCTGGATCAGCTTGAGCGTGGTCATGCCGGCCGCTACCGCCACCGGGTTGCCCGACAGCGTGCCGGCCTGGTAGACGGCGCCCAGCGGCGCCATCTTGCTCATCAGCGCGGCGCTGCCGCCGAAGGCCGCCACCGGCAGGCCGCCGCCGATCACCTTGCCCAGTGCCGTCAGGTCCGGCTTGATGCCGTACAGCTGCTGGGCGCCGCCCAGGGCCACGCGGAAGCCGCACATCACTTCGTCGAAGATCAGCACCGCGCCGTGCTTGGTGCACAGCGCGCGCATCGCTTGCAGGAAGGCGGGGCTGGCCTGGATCAGGTTCATGTTGCCGGCCACCGGTTCCACGATCACGCAGGCGATCTGGTCGCCCATTTCGGCGAAGGCGTTTTCCAGCTGCTCCACGTTGTTATAGTCGAGCACCAGCGTGTGCTTGACGAAGTCTTCCGGCACGCCGGCCGAGGTGGGGTTGCCGAAGGTGAGCAGGCCGCTGCCGGCCTTCACCAGCAGCGAGTCGGCGTGGCCGTGGTAGCAGCCTTCGAACTTGACGATCTTGTCGCGCCCGGTGGCGCCGCGCGCCAGGCGCAGCGCGCTCATGGTCGCTTCCGTGCCCGACGAGACCAGCCGCACCTGCTCGATCGAGGGCACCAGCTTGCAGATTTCCTCGGCCATGTCGATCTCGGCCTCGGTCGGCGCGCCGAACGACAGGCCGCGCGCGGCCGCCTGCTGCACGGCCAGCACCACGTCCGGGTGGGCGTGGCCGACGATGGCCGGACCCCAGGAGCCGATGTAGTCGATGTAGCGCTTGCCGTCGGCGTCCCAGAAGTAGGGGCCTTCGGCGTGCGTGATGAAGCGCGGCGTGCCGCCCACCGAGCGGAAGGCGCGCACCGGCGAGTTGACGCCGCCGGGCGTGGTTTTCTGGGCGCGGGCAAACAGCTGGTCGTTGTGCGAGATGGTCATGGTGGCTCTGTCAGGTCAGTCTAGGGTGAGGGAAGGGCCGGGCGCGCCGGGGGCCGCGCTCAGGCTGAAAAATCGGTTCGGTACCAGCTTGCCCATGCCGTAGCGCTGGGCGTGCGCCAGCGCGGCCTGGGTGTAGTGCTGCGCCGCCTGCACGGCCTGCGCCGCCTCGGCGCCGCGCGCCATGTGGGCCGCGATGGCGGCCGACAGCGTGCTGCCGGCGCCGATGAAGGGGCCGGCCAGGTGCTGCCAGGGGTCGTGGCTGATGCGCCCGCCGGCGCCGTACAGGGTGTTGGCGTACAGGCCGTCGGCGTGGCCGGCGCGGGCCGCGGTGCCCGTCACCAGCACGTATTCGCAGCCCAGGGCCAGCAGGTATTCGACGTCCGCGTCGACCGTGCCGTCCTCGCCTTCGCGCCAGGTTTCGGCCAGCCGGCCCAGCTCCACCTGCGACAGCATCAGCAGCGTGGCCTGCGGCACCAGCAGCTGGCGCGTGACGGTCAGCAGTTCTTCCTGGGCCTCATCGCCCGGCGCCGGCAGCCGTGAACTGAACGGGTCGAGGATCAGCGGCGCGTCCGGATAGTCCGACAGGATCTCGGCGATGGCCGCCACCTGTTCCACATTGGTCAGTGCGCCCACCTTGAAGGCGGCCATGGTCATGTCTTCCAGCAGCACGCGGGCCTGGTCGCAGACCCAGTCGGGGTCCGTCTCCTGCACGTCCTCGATGCGGGCGCTGTCGCCGATCAGCAACGCGGTGGTGACGGGCAGGCCGGTGCAGCTCAGGGCGGAAAAAGTGGCCAGGTCGGCCTGGACGCCGGTGGCGCCGACCGGGTCGCAGGCGCCGAAGCTCAATATCAGGGGAGAAGTTTGGTTTTGCACGGCGGGTAGATTAAGATACCTAATTCGGCATTTTACTAGATTGAAGGGTGACGCAACGTGAGTAGCAATGAAACAACGCAGGAGTTCCAGACCTGGATGTGCCTGATCTGCGGCTGGGTTTATGATGAAGCGGCCGGCCTGCCGGACGAAGGCATCGCCCCCGGCACCCGCTGGGCCGACGTGCCGATGAACTGGACCTGTCCCGAATGCGGCGCCCGCAAGGACGATTTCGAAATGGTGGCGTTGTAGATCCTGTACTCTAATTAGCCGGCGGCGGCGCCGCGGTGCGCCAGGTACCGCTACTGTGTGTTATCGTGTAGCAACTTTTCAGCGAACAGACTATGACGACGCCGCAAGCTACCGCATTGAAAATCATGGTGATCGACGACAGCAGCACGATACGCCGCTCCGCCGAGATCTTCCTGACCCAGGCCGGCTACCAGGTGGTGCTGGCCGAGGATGGCTTTGACGCGCTGGCCAAGATCAACGATCACCATCCGGCCCTGATCTTCTGCGACATCCTGATGCCGCGCCTGGACGGCTACCAGACCTGCGCCCTGATCAAGAAGAGCGCCAAATTCCACGCCACGCCGGTGCTGATGCTGTCGTCCAAGGACGGCCTGTTCGACCGCGCGCGCGGCGCCATGGTCGGCTCGGCCGCCTATCTGACCAAACCATTTACCAAGGACAGCCTGCTGAGCGCCGTGCGCGAGCACACGGGCGGCGCGGCGCCTGTCCCGTCCAACACCTAGCAAGCAGCAGGGGGAAGCATGGCCATACAACGCATACTGATCGTCGACGACTCGCCCACCGAGCGTTACTACCTGACCGATATCCTGGTCAAGCACGGTTTTTCTGTCTCCACCGCCGAAAACGGCGAGGAGGCGCTGGCCAGGATCAAGGCCGACAAGCCGCAACTGATCCTGATGGATGTGGTGATGCCGGGCGCGAACGGCTTCCAGGTCACGCGCTCGATCGCGCGCGATCCGGAGCTGCAGGATGTGCCGGTGATCATCTGCTCCAGCAAGAACCAGGAGACCGACCGCATCTGGGGCCTGCGCCAGGGCGCCAAGGATTACCTGGTCAAGCCGGTGGACGCGGCCGAACTGCTGGCCAAGATCGCGGCGCTGGGCTGACATGGCGCGCCCCG
>JAZJZQ010000128.1:0-1852 GCA_040389625.1 Pseudomonadota bacterium
TCGGCCTGACCTCGCGCCAGCACACGGCCTGGTTCGACCAGGGCGGCGGACGCGATCTGACGCGCGAATTCTTCCGCGGCTACGGCATCATGAACTTCCTGGGCGGTAATTCGGGCACCCAGATGGGCGGCTGGTTCCGCAAGGAAGTCAAGACCGTGGCCGACCTGAAGGGCACCAAGATGCGCATCGGCGGCTTTGCCGGCAAGGTGATGGAGCGTCTGGGCCTGGTACCGCAGCAGCTGGCCGGCGGCGACATCTACCCGGCGCTGGAAAAGGGCACCATCGACGCGGCCGAATGGGTCGGCCCTTACGACGACGAAAAGCTGGGCTTCTACAAGGTGGCGCCGTTCTACTACGCGCCGGGCTGGTGGGAGGCGGGCGCCAATTTCTCATTCTACGTCGGCATCAAGGAATGGGAAAAGCTGCCCAAGGAATTCCAGGCCGCGCTGGAAGTGGCGACCTACGAGGCGCACGTGGTGATGCAGGCCGAGTACGACGCCAAGAACCCGGTGGCGCTGGCGCGCCTGCTGAAGAACGGCGTCAAGCTGCGCAACTTCCCGAAAGACACGATGGATGCCTGCTACAAGGCGGCCAACGACGTGATGAACGAAGAAGCGGCCAAGAACGCCAAGTTCAAGAAGATCTACGAACCGTGGAAGCGTTTCCGCCAGGACCAGAACCAGTGGGCCTCGGTGGCCGAAGCGACCATGCAGAACTACCTGATCAGCGCCGGCCGCGGCGGCCGTTAAGCCCCGCCCGCCAGTCCGAACCCGCCACCCGGCGGGTTTTTTTTCGCCCGCTCACGAAAAAATGGGGACGTCCCCCTTTTTGGGGGCGCTACGTGTAGTCCCTTATTGAACTGCAACTTGTTGCGGGTGGATACTGGTGGATACGCCTGTTGATCAATCTTGTTGTTTTGATCATTTGGCGGCTAACCATCAACGGGGGAGATCAACATGGGTAAATTCATATCGGCATTTCTGATCAGCGCGCTGTGCCTGGCCGGCAACTGCTTTGCGGAAGAGCACGGGACGGCGGAACAGGCCGTGCAAATGGTGCACAAGGTGATCGCCGCCATCAAGGCCAACGGCCGCGACAAGACCATCGCGGAAATCAATACCCTCAGCCCGACCTACCGCGATCGCGACCTGTACGTGACCATCATGGACTTGAAGGGCGTGGAACTGGCCCATGGCACCAACAAGCGCATGCAGGGCGTCAACCTGATCGACATCAAGGACCAGGACGGCAAGCTGTATATCCGCGAACGGCTGGAGATTGCCAAGGCCAAGGGCAAGGGCTGGCAGGACTACAAGTTCGTCAATCCCGTGTCCAAGACCATCGAGCCCAAGTCCATGTATTTCGAAAAATACGAGGACATGATCGTCAGCTGCGGCATCTACAAGGACAAGTAAGCGCCTATTTTGCGCAGCGGGCGCTGGCCGGCTGGCCGCAGACGATCAGCCGGTCCACGTCCGGGTTGTACAGGTAGTCCAGGTGGGCCTGGTCGGGCCGCTCCAGCAGCCCCAGCCAGGTGGCGCCGTTCGACACGAGGATGTTGTACACGGCCACCCCGGCGCCGTCGTAGCGCTTGGGCGGCAGGGTGTAGGACAGCAGGTCGTTCGGATCGTTGAAGCCGACCAGGACCAGCTGCGGTGCGGCCGTCAGCGCCGCGCCTGTGCGGCGCAGGGCCAGCAGCTGTTGCAGGCTGTCGCCCGAAGCCGGCACCGATCCCGATGCCGATGCTGATCCCGATGTCGGCGCCGGCCCATGCGCCGCTGCCGCATGCATGTCCTGCGCCGGCGCCAACGGCTGGTCCGCCATCGTCAGCAGGGGGATCTGGTTGGCTGCC
>JAZJZQ010000129.1:0-3543 GCA_040389625.1 Pseudomonadota bacterium
ACTTGATGGGCGATCGCCGCAACAAGTTCCGCATCAGCGACAAGCAGTTCAAGCCTAAAGAAGGCGAATCGGGCGGCCAGGGCTGATCGCAGCCCCGGGAACCGTAAGCGGTCCCTCCCCTCGCGTGGGGGAGAGGGAAGGAGTTGTTGTCGTCAGGCCGGGAACACGCCTGTCGACAAATAACGGTCACCGCGGTCGCACACGATGAACACGATGGTGGCATTTTCCACCGTTTGAGAGATCCGCAACGCGATCTCGCAGGCACCCGCTGCCGAAATCCCGCAGAATATGCCTTCTTCCGCCGCCAGGCGGCGCGCCATGCGCTCAGCCGCGGCTTGCGTCACATACTCGATCTGATCCACCCGCGCCTTGTCGTAGATTTTCGGCAGGTACGCTTCCGGCCATTTGCGGATGCCGGGAATCTGCGAGCCCTCTTCCGGCTGCGCGCCCACGATGCGCACTTCCGGGTTCTGCTCCTTCAGGTATTGCGACACGCCCATGATGGTGCCGGTGGTGCCCATGGCGCTCACGAAGTGCGTCACCTGTCCCGCCGTGTCGCGCCAGATTTCCGGTCCCGTGCCCTCGTAGTGGGCGCGCGAATTGTCGAAGTTGCCGAACTGGTCCAGGATGACGCCCTTGCCATCCTTTTGCATCTGCTCGGCCAGGTCGCGCGCATATTCCATGCCGCCCGTCTTGGGCGTGAGCAGGATCTGGGCGCCGTAGGCGGCCATGCTCTGGCGCCGTTCCAGGCTCAGGTTTTCCGGCATCAGCAGCAGCATCTTGTAGCCGCGCAAGGCAGCCGCCATGGCCAGCGCGATGCCCGTGTTGCCGCTGGTCGCTTCGATCAGCGTGTCGCCCGGCTTGACCTGGCCCCGTTCCTCGGCGTGCAGCAACATGGACATGGCGGCCCGGTCCTTGACGGAGCCGGCCGGATTGTTGCCTTCGAGCTTGCCGAGAATGATGTTGTTGCGCGCGGCGGCGTCCGCACCGGGCAGCCGCGTGAGCTGCACCAGCGGCGTGTTGCCTATCGTGTCTGCCAGAGTCTTGTAAGCCATCGTGTTGAGCCTGAGTTCACTAAAACAAGCATTTTAATCCGAGATGGCGTTACGCGTATTTCCGGCCCTGCCGCCATCCCCCGCTCAGGGGCGCAGGGGACGCGCCATGAAGATGTAGCCGTGCTGTTCGCCGTCGATGCGGAACATGTCGGCCTGTTCGCCCGTCTGCACAAAACCGGTGGCCAGATAAAGCCGGCGGGCCGGCGCGTTGACCGACAACAGTTCCAGGTCTATCCAGTCCAGGCCGTCCTGGGCCGAGGCCCACTGCACGGCCATGCCCACCAGGCGCCGCCCCAACCCGGCCCCGCGCCAGTCGCGGTGCACGCCCATGCCCAGCAGGCAGCGGTGCTGGGCGTGCGGTTCGGGCCGGGCCCGCAGGTCGATGTGGCCGCGGATGCCTTCCGGGCCGACGGCGATCCAGGCCCGGCGCCAGCCCGGCTGCCCCAGCGGCGTTTCCAGCGCCTGGCGGAAGGCGGCCGCACGCTCGGGCGCCAGCGTGGGCAGCACGCGCGACATGGGCTGGAACAGGGGCGTGCCACCCTGGCCGTTGTCCTTCAGCTGATCGTTCAGGTAGGCGAAGAAGGCATCGTAGGTGGCTGGCGAGAGCGGAATGACGGAGGTACCGAAGGGCATATGGCAATTGCTGTTTTGATATGATATGCATTGTAGCAGCTTGCGCGCACCGCAAGTTTTTAGCGCGGGCGTGCCGCTTGCGCTAGACTGAACCCAATTTCATTCCCCACCCATTTTCCGGAACCGCCATGTCCGCCAACCAGCCCGATTTCACGCCCGACAACGCACAGGATGAACCCGTCTCCACCGGCAAGCTGGACATGGAGTCGCGCCGGCACCAGATCTTCCCCGTACTCAGCGCGGCCGACATCAAGCGCATGCAGCGCTTCGGCCACATCCGCCACTTCACCGACGGCGAGCGGGTCTTCGAGGCCGGCCGCACCAGCTTCGGGCTGATGCTGGTGCTGGCCGGGCGCATCGCCGTCAGCCGCTACGACGGCCTGGGCAACACCTCGCTCATCACCGAACACGGCCCCGGCCAGTTCAGCGGCGAAGTGGCGCAACTGTCGGGTCGGCCGTCGCTGGGCAACGGCACGGCCATCGGCGCCGTCGAAGTGCTGGTGGTGCCGTCCGAAGCGCTGCGCGCGCTGGTGATCGCGGAAGCGGAACTGGGCGAGCGCATCGTGCGCGCCCTGATCCTGCGCCGGGTGGGCCTGATCGAAGTCAATTCCGGCGGCCCCGTCATCGTCGGTCCGCGCGGCCACGGCCGCGTCCATGCGCTGCAAAGCTTCCTGGCGGCCAACGGCCATCCCCATACCGTGCTCGACCTCGAAACGGATGCCCAGGCGGCCGCGCTGGCCGCGCACTACCATCCGCAGCCGGAGGAATGGCCGCTGGTGGTGTGCCCGGACGGCGTGGTCAAGAAGAACCCCACCGTGGTCGACCTGGGCCGCTGCCTGGGCATGCTGCCCGAACTGAGCAGCGACAAGGTGTGGGACGTCATCGTCGTCGGCGCCGGACCGGCCGGCCTGGCCACGGCCGTGTATGCGGCGTCGGAAGGCTTGTCCGTACTGGCGCTGGAAACGCGGGCCTACGGTGGCCAGGCGGCGGCCAGCGCCCGCATCGAAAACTACCTGGGCTTCCCCACCGGCGTGTCGGGCCGGGCGCTGGCGGGACGGGCCTACGTGCAGGCCCAGAAGTTCGGCGTGGAAGTGGCCATCCCGGCCCCGGCCGGCAAGCTCATCTGCGACACCTATCCGCTGCAGGTGGAAATGTGCGGCAGCGGCCAGCGCCTGCTGGCGCGCACGGTGGTGCTGTCGTGCGGCGCGCGCTACCGCCGGCCTTCCCTGGCCAACCTGCGCCAGTTCGAGGGCCGGGGCGTGTACTACTGGGCCTCCCCCATCGAGGCCAAGCTGTGCAAGACGGAAGAGATCGTCCTCGTGGGCGGCGGCAATTCGGCCGGCCAGGCGGCCGTGTTCCTGGCCGGCCACGCGTCCAAGGTCCACATGCTGGTACGCGGCGAAGGGCTGGCCGCCACCATGTCGAGCTACCTGATCGAGCGGATCGCCGCCACACCCAACATCGTGCTGCACACGCATACGGAAATCGTGGCGCTGGAAGGCGACGAGGATGGCTTGCAGCAAGTGCGCATCCTGCACCGCCTGAGCGGCGAGGAAAAGGACTACGACGTGTGCCGCGTGTTCCTGTTCATCGGCGCCGATCCCAACACGGACTGGCTGGGCGACTGCGGGGTGGAAGTGGACGAGCACGGCTTCATCCGCACCGGCTTCGACGTGGCGCGCGCCCAGTGCCGGGCCAACTTCGAACAAGGCATCTACCCGCCCGAGCTGCCCGCGCGCGCGGCGCTGGAGACGAGCGTGCCGGGCGTGTTCGCCATCGGCGACGTGCGGGCCAGCTCCACCAAGCGGGTGGCGGCCGCCGTGGGCGAAGGCGCGGCCGTGGTGGCGCAGATCCA
>JAZJZQ010000130.1:0-16355 GCA_040389625.1 Pseudomonadota bacterium
GTGGGCGACAAGGCGGCGCTGGCCAGCCTGCTGGCAGGCTGGCCAAGCGCCCCCTCGGCCCATTGAGCGTGCCCGCCTGGTCGTCAGGGCCAACCGTTCAATGGAAGGACGCCACCAGCAGCCGCTCGCCCGCGCCGCCGCCGGCCAGGGGCGTGGCCGGCACCACCATTACCAGTTCACCGCCCACGCTATCGTTCGGCCCCAGGTCTATGCGCACCTTCAGCTGGCGGTCCATGGCAACGAAGGAGTTGGCCGATGCGGCCACCAGCCGGTGCTGCTGCTCGTTGTCCACCCTGGCAAACATGGCAAAGCCGCGGCTGTACAGCCGCAAGGTCTGGCCGTTGGACAGTCCATAGGCACGCTGGTAATCGTAGAAGTCGCCCTCGCTCATGTGGTAGGGATGTTCAGGCAGCACGATGCGCTCGGCCGCCGCCGGGATGTGTACCGTGTCCGATGCAGGCTGCTGCGCCGCGACGCCGCGCGCCAGTACGCTCAATAGTGAGATCAGGATTAGCTTGTTCATGATGGTTCCTATCGCTGAGGTGGAGGATGCGGCACCGGTGGCGCCGTCATCCAGACCATCTTTTCATGCGGCAGCTTGTGCGAACAGGATGCAAATGCATTACAGTTTGATGGACGGACCAAGTCCGCCCTCTTTTCCATTGACCGCCTTGCTTGCCACCCACATGACCGCTACCGATGTCAGCCACACCAATCTCCTGCCCTGGAACCAGTACCAGGACCGGCAACCGGCCGATGCGCTCAAGACCATCTACGAGCACGCCAACGCCACCTGTGCCGCCATCCGCGGCTGGTACTGGTCCAGCATCGCCGTCAAGCGCCGCATTTCGTGGTGGGTGCGCGGCGCCACTTTCCTGCTGCTGATCGTCGGCTCGCTGCTGCCGGTGGCTGCCGGCTTCAGCGACGCCAGCGCGCTGCGCCTGCAGTGCACGCAAAGCGGCGTGGTGGCGCTGGCCCTGGCCGGATTGCTGCAGGGCGCCGACCGCATCTTCGGCTGGTCCAGCGGCTGGCTGCGCTACATCACGACCGTGGTCGCCATCGAGAACCGCAGCCGCCGCTTCGAACTGGAGTGGGCCGGCTACCTGCTGGCCCGCCATGGCGCGCTGGACGACGCCGACGTCCGTAACCTGTTCGAGCTGGCCCGCCAGTACGAGGACGACACGGTGCGCCTGCAGGCGGAGGAGACGAGCAAGTGGGCCGCCGAATTCAGCACCAGCATGGCGGCGCTGGGCGATGCCATCCGTGCCCAGCGCGATGCGGGCGACAAGTCGCTGGAAACGGTGCGCCTGTCGGTGGCGGCGGGCCGCGCCAGCGGCGCCATCGAACTCTCGCTCAGCCACAAGGATGGCCAGGTGCAGACGGTCGATATCGGGTTGGACGACGAGGCGCCGCAGCCGTTCACGGGCACCATCTGGTCTTGCGTGAACGTAACGCCGGGCCACCACCGGCTGCGCCTGGCCACGCGCGGCACGCCGTCGCTGTCGCTCGACAAGGCCGTCAGCGTGCAGTCCGACGCCATCACGACAGTCGCAGTGTCGTTGGCCTAGCAAGGGTGGCCGCGACGGCGGCGATCATCGCGATCACCACGGCGGCGGCTAAACGCACAACGGCCCGGGCGCTGACGCGACCGGGCCGTTGGTGTTGCCCGGCCCCGAACGGGCGCCGGCGCGCGCTACTCGATACTTACTTGGCCGCTTTGCGGCGCGCCAGGAAACCGACCAGGCCCAGGCCTGCCAGCAGCATGGCGTAGCTTTCCGGTTCCGGCACGGCCGACGTCAGCGATACCTTGTCGATCGAGGTGCCCAGGCTGTCGCTGGTGCCGACGGCCACGAAGCTCAGCTTGGTGCCGCCCTTGTTGCCGATCACGTCGAAGCTCTTGGTGGTCCACTGGCTGGCATTGTTGAACACGCCCAGGTTTTGCTCGCCCCAGAACACTTGCACGCCCTGCGAGGACGAGGCCACGCCGGCGCGGTCTTCAAACGCGAAGCTCAGCGTGTAGTGCTTGCCGGCCACGTCGTTTACTTCCTGCCACATGGAGCTGTTGGCGGTGGTGTCCAGTTCCACGAAATTCTTGCCGTCGAAGGCGGTGCCGGCCACATTGTCGCGCAGCTCGATGCCGGTCTTGTTGGCGCCATGCCAGCCATCGAGGTTGTTGTAGATGCTCCAGGTGCCGGGAGCTTGCAGGTTCTGTTCGAAGCTGCCGTTGCTGATCAGTTCAGTGGCGGCGTGGCTGCTGCCGGCAGCGAACAGGGCGGCGACGGCGAACGACTTGAGGACGGTTGCAAATTTCATGTAGGGTTTCCTGTCTATTTACTGTTGTTAATTATTGTTTCCTAAAAGACAGTGCAATTATAACAGTAACAATTTTATTTGCCACAAAAAACAGCAAAACCGAGAGCAACCTCTAATTTCTGAAATCACTGTCGCCGCCACGCCGCGCCGGCGCCCCCCCGCGGCGGGCAAAAGGAGTAAGCTGCTGCTATTGTCTATCGAGCGCACAGGCAAACTGCCATGGCTCCCACTTCCGCCGTCCCGGACGGCGCCTACAGCGAAGGACGGCTGTACGCGCGGCCCCAGCCCCCCTCGGCCGCGCCCACCATCGCGCCCGGCCTGCACACGCTGCTCTTTCCCAACGGCCGCGAAACCTTGTTCTACGCCCCCGGTCACGTCAGTGCGCAGGGTGCGCCGCTGCTGTTGCTGCTGCACGGCGCCGGCCGCCGCGACGGCGGCGCCGAAGCGACGGCCCTCGGGCATGCCATGCTGCACGGCGCCTTCCTGCTGGCGCCGCGCGCCCTCGATACCAGCTGGGACTTGCTGCGCGGTGGCTACGGCCCGGACCTGGCCTTCATCGACCTGCTGTTAAGCTGGACCATACAGCACTACGCCATCGCGCCCCATGGGCTGGCCATCGGCGGCTTTTCCGATGGCGCCTCGTACGCGCTGTCGGTCGGCCTGGCCAATGGCGACCTGTTCGGCGACGTGCTGGCATTCTCGCCCGGCTTCGCCCGGCCGCTGCGCATCACGGGCCGGCCCCGCGTGTTCATCGCCCATGGCGCGGCCGACGCCGTGCTGCCCGTGCAACGGGGCCAGGACATTGCGCGCCACCTGACGGCGGCCGGCTACGAGGTGGAATTCCAGCAGTTCGACGGCGCGCACACGGTGCCGCCCCAGGTCGCCATCGGCGCGCTGGGGCGCCTGGGCGGCGCGGCGCCGCTCAGCGAGGGTGCGCCAGCATAGGCTGCAGGCTGCGCCAGGCCATGTCCGGCAGCAGCTTGCGCATGCAATCCTGGTGCCCCAGCGGACACTCGCGCTGCCGGCAGGGCGCGCACGCGAGGCGCAGCGACAGTGCGGCGGCCAGGTCGGAGAACGGCGGCGCGTGGTCGGGATCGGTGGGCCCGTACAAGGCCAGCACGGGCCGGTTCAGGGCCGAGGCGATGTGCAGCAAGCCCGAATCGTTGGCCACCACGGCCGCCGCGCGCGCGATCAGGGCCACGGCCTCGGCCAGGCTGGTGGCGCCGGCCAGGTTGACGATGGCGTCCGTGCCGCCGGCCGCGGCCCGCACCGCCTCGCACACTTCACTGTCCTTGGGCGAACCGAGCAGCGCAATCTGGGCTTGCGGATGGGCCGCCAGCACGGCCTGGGCCAGCGCCGCGAAGTGCTCGGCCGGCCAGCGCTTGGCGCCGCCGAATTCAGCCCCGGGGGCGAACGCCAGCAACGGACGGGCCGGATCGAGCCCGGCACGGGCGCCGGCGGCCGCGATCTGGCCGGCCGACGCGGTCAGCGCGGGACGGCCCAGCGCGGCGCGCCAGGCCGGCGTCAGCGTCGCCTGCGGCGCATCGGCCAGCGCCGCGTAGAATGCCACCATGGGCCGGGGCGGCTGCTCGTCGTGGTGCATCACGTTGATCAAGCCGTAGCGGCTCTCGCCCTTGTAGCCGACCCGGCGCGCGATGCCGGCCAGCCACGGCAACAGCGCGAACTTGAGCGTGTTGGGCAGCACGTAGGCGTCCGCGTAGCCGCGCCGGCGCAGCACGCGCGCGTAGCGCCACCGTTCGCGCAGCTGCAGCGCGCCGTGCCGGAACGGCGTTTCCAGCACCTCGGCCACCTCGGCCATCTGGCGCCACACGGGTGCCACGGACGGCGGGGCCAGCACGTCGATGGGCCGTTCCGGATGGGCCGCCCGCAGGCGCCGCAACAGCGGCTGGGCCATGACGGCGTCGCCTATCCAGTTGGGAGAAATGACGAGGGTGCGCAACGGTGCTGCCGGGGTTGTGCTCATGCTGCTTCCTTACTCATAAATGAACCGGCCTGAACAGGACGGACCGGATAAGCCCTTGCGGCCATGGCGTCAGGCGGCGCGCGTACGTTGCAGGGCCTGGCCATACACGGCCAGGGTCTGGCTGGCGCAACGCTGCCAGCTGTAGCGGGCGGCCACGGCGCGCCCGGCGCTGGCCAGCGCCGCGGCGCGCCCGGCATCGCCCACCACGTCCAGGATGGCCGCCGCCATCGCCGCCGTGTCATGGGGCGAAAAATAGTGCGCGCCGTCGCCATAGATCTCGGGCAGGCAGCTGGCGTTGCTGGCCACCACGGGCGCGCCGTGCACCATGGCCTCCAGGCCCGGCAGGCCGAAGCCTTCGCTCAGGCTGGGGAACACGTAGGCGCGCGTCTGTTCGTACAGCCAGCGCAGCTGGCCCTCGCTGACGTAGCCCGTAAAGACCACGTCCGCGCCCAGGCCGCGCGCCCGGGCATAGGCTTGCAGCCGCGCCATCAGCGCGTCGGCGCTGCCGGCGATGGCCAGCTTGAGCGCCGGCTGGCGCACCCGCAGCAGGGCATAGGCGTCGATCAGGGCATGCAGGTTCTTGTGCGGCTGCGGCCGGCCCACGTACAGGATGAACGGCGCTTGCGCCAGCGCGGCCACCGGCTGCGGCGCGTCGGCGATGGCGTCGGCCGCCAGATAGGTGGTGCTGACCTTGTCCAGGCCCATGTGGGCAAATGCCTGAAGGTCGTGCTTGACGTAGTCCGACAGCGTGATCAGGCGGCGCGAACGGGCCGCCACCTGCCGCACCAGGCCCCGGTAGATGGCTTGCTTGACGGCGAACACGAGGCGGTTCTTGGCCGGATTGACGAAACGGGCCGTCGTCAGGTCCATGATGGAGGTCACCACGGCGCCCCGGTACAGCAGCGGTTGCTGCGCCATGGGAAAGTGCACCAGGTCCGGCCGCAGGCGCGCCAGCTGGCGCCACAGGCCCAGTTGCTCGCCGAAGCTGAACTCGCGATAAGGACAGGCCACGGTGGAAAACTGCGGATGGCTGGGCTGCCAGCCGGCCATGTCCTGCGGCTTGAGCAGCACCACGTAGCGGTAGGGCGTGTCCTGCTGCTGCAGGTAGTGCAGCAGCCGTTCCACGTAGCGGCCGGTGGTGGTGCGCAGCTCGCGCGCATCGATCGCGATCAGGGGCCGGGCCGCGCCGTTCATGGGGCGCCCTCGGGGCACCAGGCCAGCAGTTCGCGCTCCACCTGGGCCGGCGTGATGGCGGCCATGCAGGCGCAGGCGGCCGGGTCGGCGCAGGCGGCGCAGCCGGTGGCCGCGCTCAGCGAACTGGCCCGCTCACCCAGCGCGCCCCAGCGCGCCGCGTCGATCGGCTTCAGGGGCGGGAACAGGCCCAGCGTGGGCCGGCCCAGCGCGGCGGCCATGTGCAGCGGCCCCGTGCCGCTGGCCAGCAAACCGCTGCTGACGCCGATCAGGGCGCACAGGCCTTCCAGGTCGAAGCGGCCGCACAGGTTGCGCACATTGGGCAGGGCCAGCAGCTGCGGCGCCAGGTCCGCCAGCAGTTCGCCTTCGGCCGCGCTGCCGGTGACCCACAGCACGATATCGGCACGCGCCTGCAGGCGGCGCGCCAGTTCCGTGTAGTGCGACAGCGGCCATTCACGGCCGTTGCCGTTCGACTTGGGATGCAGGATGATGCAATGGGGGGCCTGGGCCCGCAACGCGTCACAGGCGGGCTGGCGCGGCGCCGTCAGGCCGTACAGGGGGGGCAGCTGGGCCAGGGCGGGACGCGGGTCCAGGCCGAGCGGGCGCAGCAGGGAAAAATTGAGCTGCGCCTCGTGCAGCGCCGAACGGGCCCGGCTGAAATGGGCCAGCCGGTTGCAGCTGAACCAGTGATACCAGCGGTGGCTGGTGCCGACCCGGTTGCGCACCCCTGCCCGCTGGGCCGCGCGCGCCAGGCGGCGGTCGGGCAAGGCGAAGATCACGGTGTCGATGCCGGCCCCGGCGAAAAATTGCCGGGCGTCGCCCAGCGTGTCGAGTTCGATCACGCGGTCGATGTGGCGGCAGTGGCGCACCAGCGGCGCCGCGTAGGCCCGGCACAGGAAGTCGATGCGCACGGTGGGAAAGCGCTGCTTGAGGTAGCCCGCCAGCGGCAGCGTCAGGGCGACGTCGCCAATATTATCGGTACGGCAAATGAGGATATGGTCGAAGGGCGGACGCATGCAAGCCTAAGTAAGAGTGAGGACCCGTTACGGACGCGCGGCAATGGTGCGGCCGCGCCCGTCCAGGCTGAACGCCGCCAGCATGCACACCATCACCCCGTAGAACACCTTGGGCATCATCAGCCAGAACATCACGTCCGTCAGGCCGAAGCCGATGAAGCAGACCACCAGCGTGATGCCGGCCAGCGCGGCGGCGCGCCGCTCGGCGCCGGCCTCCGCTTGGCACAACACGCCATGGAACAGGCGCAGGGGCGCCCCGTACATCAGCAGCAGGAAACTGAAATCGAGCACGCCGCCGGTGGCCAGCATATGGATGGCGTCGTTGTGGCTGCTGCTGTAGATCAGCGCCGGCGACTGCTGCAGCCGGCCCTGCTCGTGCAGGGCGTTCAAGGCCTGGTGGAACGATTCGCGCCCCACCCCCAGCCACGGATGCTCGACGATCATCATCCACGACGCCTTCCACAGTTCCAGCCGCACGCCCACGTGGGTGGTGGCGTTGCCGTCGGCGAAATACATGCGCACTTCGGCGCTGGCGTCAGCCAGGCGGCGCGCGATGCTGGTGGCGGGGATGAAATAGGCAATCACGCACAGGGCCAGCGCCAGCAGCACGCCAACGACGAGGCGGCGGCCATGGACGGCGCTGCCGTACTTGAGCAGGGGAACGATCACCAGCAGCAGGCCCAGCCAGCCGCCGCGCGAACCGGACAGCACCGACGCGGCCAGCCCGCTCACGCAGGCCAGTACGGGCAGCCAGGCCAGGCGGGTGCGGCGGAAGCTCGACAGCGCGCACAGCGACATCATGCCCATGGCCACGGCCAGGTCGCCGAACGTGATGGCGTGGTGGGTCAGGCCCTCCACCCGGTCCACCCCGTAGGCCAGCCACTGGGCCACGGCCACGGCGCCGGCCGCTACGCTGCCCAGGCACAGGCCCAGCCAGAACCAGCGAATGGGCGGCCGGTAGCCGGCCACGAAGGCGAAGCAACCGAGGCTCAGCAACAGGCGGAACGGGCCGTCCAGCGTATGCAGGCGCTGCTGGTAGATCACGAGCCGGGCCAGCGACAGCAGGAAATAACCGCCAAAGGCCAGCAACACGGGGCCAAAGGCGCGGCCATGGTCGGTCCACATGGCGGCCAGGCGGGCGCCCCCCATCCACCCCAGTCCCAGCAGCATGAGCAGCTGGCTCAGGCCCATGCCGTCCCGCGAGCTCAGCACCAGCGCCGGCAGCATGAACACCAGTACGCTGGCGTACATGGCGGCGGGGTCGTTCCTGACACGGTCTGCGATCGTTATACTCATCGGTGTAGCGGCAACAGCGCAGGCGCTGCTGTTGTAAAAAGCAGTATTATAAGGGATAGCCAAGCGAGGGGCGGCAGCGACGGTGTTGTCGTGCGCCTGCCCGCGGGCGGCGCCGCCCCTGCCCGGGCGCCGGCGCGGCGGCGGCCCCAAGTTTTATGGCGCCGGCCGGGATTTGAGGTACTATTCGTGCACTTTGTCTCATGGGCCGGCAGGTACGGCGCCATTCCCTTCTCGACCGTATGCACCAGCCATTTACCATTTCCGTCATCGTTTCCACCTACAACAGGCCGGACGCCCTGAGCGCGGTCCTGCAAGCGTGCTTTGCCCAGGATGACCGGCACTACGAGATCATCGTCGCCGACGACGGTTCCACCGCCAGTACCGCCCAGTGCGTGGCGGCGCTGCGGGCCCGTTCGCCCGTCCCGCTGGAGCACGTGTGGCAGGAAGACCTGGGCTTCCGCCTGGCCCGGGTGCGCAACCTGGGCATCCAGGCCGCCCGCGGCCACTACCTGCTGTTCCTCGACGGCGACTGCGTGCCCCAGCCCGATTTCGTCAGCCAGCACCGCAAGCTGGCCCAGCGCGGCCACATGGTGTCGGGCAGCCGCATCCTGCTCAGCGAGCAGCTGACGGCGCGCGTGCTGGCCGGCCAGGTGGACGTCAACCGCCTCAGCCTGGCCGACAAGCTGCGGCTGCGGGCCGGCGGCCACCTGAACAAGATCTTGCAACTGCTGGCGCGCTGGCCCGACGTGGGCCGCGCCCGCCGCCATTTCAGCTGGCGCCGCATCAAGGGCTGCAACCTGGCCATCTGGCGCAGCGACCTCGATCGCATCAACGGCTTCGACGAAAGCTTCCACGGCTGGGGTTATGAAGACTCCGACATCGTGCTGCGCCTGTTTAACGCCGGCGTAATGCGCAAGGATGGCGCCTTCGCCACGGAAGTGCTGCACCTGTGGCATCCGGAAAGCAAGCGCGACCAGGCCAGCAGCAACCGCGACCTGGTGGTGCAGCGCATCGCCGACAAGACCGTGCGCGCCGCCCAAGGGTTGCAGGCATGACGCAGTACAGCATCAGTATCATCGTGGCCGCCTACAACGCCGGCCCCTTCATCACCGACTGCCTGCAGCACATCGTGCCCCAGATGACGGCCCAGCACGAACTGATCGTGATCGATGACGGTTCGCAGGACGACACGGCCGCCCAGGTGGCGGCCATCCAGGCCAGCCAGCCGCAACGGCGCATCGTGCTGCAGCGGCAGGCCAATGCCGGCATCGCCGGCGCCCGCAACGCCGGCCTGGCGCTGGCCGGCGGCCAGTACATCGCCTTCATCGACAGCGACGACCGGCTGCAGCCGGGCGCCCTGGCCGCGCTGGACCGGGTGATCGCCAGCGAACAGCCGGACGTGATCGGCACCGGCTTCCGCTTCTGGCACCCGGACACGCCGCGCAAGGACCGCGACGTGCAGATGAGCTACCCGGCCGGCCAGCGCATCGAAGGGGTGGACGCCATCCTGGCCCCGTTCTTCAACGACCGCCACATGTACTTGTGGAGCAAGATCTGCCGGCGCGACATCTACCTGCAACTGCCGGCCCCCGTGTTCCCGTCGGGCCGCCTGTTCGAGGACGTGTCGGTGGTGCCGCTGCTGCTGGCGCGCTGCCGCAGCATGGTGTACCTGCCCATCGCGCTGCTGGCCTACCGCCAGCATCCCGACAGCATCACCAAGGTGGTCAGCGCCGGCTGGTGCGTGGACTTCGTGACGGCGCTGGCCACGGTGCGCCCGCTGCTGGCCCAGGCCGGCGTGGGGCCGGCCGTCCAGGCCCGCTTCGACGCGGCCGTGTGCGACTTCTACGTCAGCACCGTCAAATGCTCGTACCAGTTGCCGGGCGCCGAAGGGGCCGCCGTGCGCGCGCGCATCCGGGCCATCTTCCAGGACAGCCTGTTCGAGCCGCCCCGCCAGCAACTGCTGCGCCTGGGCGCGCCCGACGCCAGCGCGGCCGACCGCCGGGTGGCCCATCAGCTGGGCCAGGTGCTGCGCGGCCACTGGCTGCTGCACCTGCGCCTGACGGCCAGCCGCAAGGTCAAGCAATGGCGCCGCCTGGGCCGCTCGCGCGCCGCCGCCCGCGCGGCCGACGCCGGCTGACGCCACGGCGCAGCGGCCGGCGCCACTGTGGCGCCTGGGCCGGTCCGGCGCCTGCGGCGTGCCGTGGCCGGTCCCGCCCCTGGCGGCGCCGCTGCCGGCCTCAATCGTCCCCTTGCAGCAGGCTGATACGCACCAGGTCGGCCACGTTGTCCACGCCCAGCTTGCCCATCAGGCGCGCCTTGTGCACTTCCACCGTCCGCACGCTGATCCCGAGCGCCGGACCGATGTCGCGGTTGTGCTGGCCCATCACCACCAGCTGCATCACTTCCCGCTCGCGCGGGGTCAGCTCGCGCAGCAGGTCGGCGCTGCGGGCGCGGCGCTGCTGGGCGCTGCGCTGGGCCCGCTCGCGTCCAAAGCCCTCCTCGATGGCGGCCACCAGCTTGGCGTCGTCGAACGGCTTTTCCAGGAAATCGATGGCGTTGGCCTTGAACGCGGCGCGCGCCGAGCCCACGTCGCCGTGGCCGGTGGCGATGATGACGGGGATCTGGCAGCCGCGCACGGCCAGTTCCTGCTGCAGGGCCAGCCCGTCCATACCCGACATGCGGATATCGATCAGCAGGCAGCCGGCCCAGTCAGGCCGCCACGCTTGCAGGAACGCTTCGCCGCTGGCGAACACGGCGGTGCGGTAGCCGCGCACGCCCAATAACAGGCCCAGCGCATCGCGCACGGCCGGGTCATCGTCGACGATAAAGACGGTCAGATTATGTGGCAAGTTGTTCTCCCTGTGCTGCCATGGGCAGATCGAAACGGAATATGCCGTGCCCGCCCACCTCGGCCCACAGGCTGCCGCCGTGGGCTTCGACGATGGCCCGGCTCAGCACCAGGCCCAGGCCCAGGCCGCTGGCCTTGGAGGATGCGAACGGCTCGAACAGGCGCGCGGCCAGCGCCTCGGACACGCCGCTGCCGCTGTCTTCCACGCTCAGGCGCAGCCGTCCGTCCGGCATCGGCGCGGCCGTGACCTGGATGCGGCGCGCACCGGCCGGGCGCGCCAGCACGGCGTCGCTGGCGTTGTCGAGCAGGTTGCGCAGCACCAGTTCCACCTGCAGGCGGTCGGCCCGCAACGACAGGGCCGGGTCCACGTCCACCGTCAGCACGATGCCGTGCTGGCGGAACGGCAACTGGAACTGGGCCGCGATGCCCTGTACCAGGGCGGCGGCCGACACCGACTCGAGCCGCATGGCGCCGGTGCGGAAAAAGTCGCGCAGGCGCCGCACCACGTCGGCCGCCCGCCCCGCCTCCACCACCATGCGGCCGATGGCATCCTGCAGCAGCGCCCCGCCCTCGCCCCGCTCGAGCAAGTGCTCGCACGCCTTGCCGTAGGCCGACAGGGCCGTGAGCGGCTGGTTCAGCTCGTGGGCCAGGGCGGCCGCCATCTCGCCGGCCGCCGCCAGCCGCAGCGACTGGCGCAGGTCGGCCGCCACCTTGCGCAGCTCGTCGACCACGATGCCGATGAAAAAACCGACCAGCGCCAGCATCGCGTCCAGCATCTGCAATTCGTAGACGGCCAGGTCGCGCGCCCCATGCCATTTGACGAGGGCGATGATGCCCGTCTGCAGCACGAACACGATCAGCGCCGTGCCATACAGGCCCTGGCGCGAGGCGGCCCAGATCACGGGCAGGAACAGGAAATAGAAGTGCTTGAATTCGGAGCTGGCGATGGAGCCGAACACGGCATAGAGCACCACCATGGCCAGCGCCAGGTAGGCCAGTGTCTCGCCCCGGGCCAGGATGCGCAGCAGGCGCGCCCGGCCGCGGGCGCTGGCCAGCATCCAGATCAGCGGCATCGACACCAGGATACCCACCATGTCGCCGATCCCGAAGCGCATCAGGGCCAGTGGCCACTGGGCCGGCGGCACCAGGCCGGCGGCCGACAGCAGGGAAATGTAGCCGACGCCGTTGATCAGGGTAGCGACCGCCACCACCGAGATCCAGTGGAACAGGCGGCCGCGGTTGTCGAACATGTCGGCGCTGGAAAAATCGCGCCGCAAGGTGGCGCCCATCAAGCCGTAGGCGGCCGTCAGCCACAGCGCGCCGGCCAGCGTGACCAGGGGGCCGGCCGGCATGCCGCGCACCAGCACTTCGCCGCCCAGCAGGGCCAGGAACAGGGGCAGCGCCGCGCGCCGGCCGTAGCGCAGCCAGTACACCAGGCCCAGCGCCGGATCGGGATTCCAGGGCGTGATGTTCAAGCCGTACAGGGGGTACAGATAGGTGGCCCAGTCGAACAGCAGATAGAGTGCGATGAACGCCGGATAGTGCAGGTAGCGGAGCAAAAAATGGCGCATGGCAGGAACTTGTAACGTTATGTAGCATTATGCATCGCTTCTTTCCTCGGCGCACTAGGGCCAGCCACTACGGGTTCCACTTATAGGCACGAAAAAACGGGCTATATCTCCTGCGGCGCGGCCCGGCACGGGCCACACAGCGACTACGGGAAAGTCGTAAGCGCTTTCGCGAATTTACATTATGTTACAAGAGGGATAACATGCCCGATTCCGTATCCCGGCCCTTTCCCCATGACGACGCAGGCTTCCGACCCGATGGCGCAGTTGATCACCCTCCGTACGGGCCTGGCCGCCCGGGACGGCGCCCTGTCCTACCTGCGCGACTCGCTCAAGCTGTCGCTGCGGGCCTTCCTGAACCGGCAGGCCACCTACGGCTGGCTGCAGTTGCTCAATTCGCATCCGCTGTACCGCGAGCTGGTCCAGATCTACCCACTGATGGTGTACAAGATCTACCGTCCCTACCTGAGCAACACCTTCAGCTGCGCCCAGCGCCTGACGCTGGTGCAGGACCATTATCGCTTCGTGCTGCGTCACGGCCTGGGGCCGCTGGTCGTGCGCGCCGCGCGCGCGCCCATGATCCTGGGCGCCGTGGAAGGCAAGTCGGGCCGCGCCTACCAGCTCGAGCTGCACGCCGTGGCGCCGCTCGAGCGCGAAGGCGAGCTCATGCTGCGCCTGCTGCAGGATGGCGAGCGCGTGTTTTCGGCGGCGTTCCTGTTCTTCCAGGGCGAGCGCGGCATGACGCTGGGCATCGGTTGCATGCAAGGTCCGCAGGACGATGCGGGCCAGCAGCGCATCAAGGAAGCGACGCGCGACCTGCACGGCCTGCGTCCCAAGAACCTGATCGTGCACCTGCTGCGCCAGCTCGGCCACGCCTACGGCTGCGCCGACCTGCGCCTGGTGGGCAACGCCAACCGCACGGCCCGCACGGCGCTGCGCAAAGGCAAGGTCCACGCCGACTACGACGCCCTGTGGCAAGAGCTGGACGCCGAGCCGCGTGCCGATGGCGACTACCAGCTGGCCTGCGCGCCGCTGGCCGAGCCCGACATGAGCGCCATCGCATCGAAGAAGCGCTCCGAATACCGCAAGCGCCACGAGACGCTGGAAGCGCTGGCCGCCATCCTGCAAACGGGCCTGCAAGCGCCGCGCCTGGCCCCCGTGGCCCAGGCCCCGCTGCGCGACTTCAGCCTGACGGCGCCCGACAGCGCCCTGCACGACGACGAGACCTACCGCTCCGCCCTGGCCTGACCCCAAGCCGCTGCCCCCAATCCGCTTGCGGCAGAGCCTGTGTCTGAATGCCAGACCTGACCCCGCCGCCGGAACGGCCACGGGCGCTGAAATCCTGTACCATAGGTGACGGCAGCCGGCGCCATACCGGCACCTGTTGCTGCCTGCCCAACAAGGAGGAGCGACATGCGCGTGGATATCTATCGCAGAGCTGAGCACAACGGGAGTTTTTCCTACCTGGCCGTGCCCGAAGACAAAGCCATCCCACAGGAAGCCATCAGCACGGACTGGCAGGCCACCGCCCAGCGGGTGGAAGTGGACGAGGCCGGCGATGACACCTTGCCCGACTATCACATCGTCCAGCCGCTGGCGCAGATCCGCGCCAAGGGTTACGCCATCACGGGACTAAACGGCAAGGGCTGATCCGGCCGGCGCCAGACCGGGCCGCCCGGCTCGCCGCCGGGGGCGAACTCCGGACGGGGCCGGACGCGGCCTCAATACTCGACCGCCACCTCGCGCGCGCCCAGCACCTGCTGCAGCGCCAGCTGCAGTTCGTCCGACGGCGCCACGCGCCACTCGTCGCCGAACTGCAGCACGCAGGCCACGCCCTGGGGACTGATGCGGGCCGAGACGGGCAAGCCCTGCTCGTGGCGGTGCGGCGCCAGTACGTCGGCGATCTTGCGGCTGTCGAGCGTGGTCGGCAGGACCAGCCCCAGCTGGCGGCCATACTGCACGCGCGCCGTGACGATGTCGAACACCTTCTCGGCCGAGATGCGCAGTCCGCCCGAGAAGCGGTCTTCCGACACCTTGCCCACCACGGCCAGGAATTCGTCTTCCTTGAACATCTTCTTGTTCTCTTCGAACACTTCCGAATAGACGGTCACTTCCACCACGGCGCTCTTGTCGTCCAGCGTGACGATCAGGATCTTGCCGCGCTGGGTCATCTGCGGCCGGATGCCCGTGATCACGCCGCACAGCATGCGCGGCTCGCGCGACGGCTCCAGCTCGGCCAGCTTGGTGCGGGCGAAGCGGCGCGCCTCGGGCGCGAACGAGTCGAACATGTGGCCCGACAAATAGAAGCCGAGCGCGATCTTTTCCTCGGCCAGCTTCTGGCGGTCGGTGAACGGCGCGCACTTGACGTATTCGGGCGGGGCCACCAGGTCGCTGTCGTCGCCGCCGAACAGGCTCACCTGGTTGGCCGCGCGCGCTTCCTGCTCGGCGCACTCCATGGCGAAACCGACGGAGGCGAGCAGGATGGCGCGGTCCACGCCCAGGCAATCGAACGCGCCCGAGCGTATCAGCGACTCGATGGTGCGGCGGTTGATCTGCTTCTTGTCGACCCGCTTGCAGAAGTCGAACAGGCTGGAAAACGGGCCGCCGGCCTTGCGGGCGGCGATGATGGCCTCGATCGCGTTCTGGCCCGAGCCCTTGACGGCGCCCAGGCCGTAACGGATCTGCATCACCTTCTTGCCCGTCACCGACGGCGGCGGGCCGTCCGGCGTGAAGCGGTAGTCGGACTGGTTGATGTCCGGCGGCAGGATGGTCAGGCCGCAGATGTCGATCGCATCCTCGACCAGGATCTTGACCTTCTCCGTGTCGTCCATCGCCAGCGACATGTTGGCTGCCATGAAGGCGGCCGGATGGTGCGCCTTCAGATAGGCCGTGTGATACGACAGCAGCGCGTAGGCGGCCGCGTGCGACTTGTTGAAGCCGTAGCCGGCGAACTTCTCCATCAGGTCGAAGATCTCGTCGGCCTTCTCGGCGCTCAGGCCATCCTTGGCGGCGCCGGCGCGGAAGATCTCGCGGTGCTCGGCCATTTCCTCGGCTTTTTTCTTACCCATCGCGCGGCGCAGCATGTCCGCGCCGCCCAGCGAGTAGCCGCCGACGATCTGCGCCATCTGCATCACCTGCTCCTGATACACCATGATGCCGTAGGTTTCGGACAGAATGGATTCGGTGCGCGGATCGGGATAGTCGAACTTTTCGCCGTGCTTGCGCTTGCAGAAGTCGGGAATCAGGTCCATCGGGCCCGGACGGTACAGCGCCACCAGCGCGATGATGTCCTCGAAGCGGTCGGGGCGCGCGTCTTTCAGCATGCCTTGCATGCCGCGCGACTCCAGCTGGAAGATCGCGACCGTCTTGGCCTTGGTCAGCAGATCGTAGGAGGCTTTGTCGTTGAGCGGCAGCTTCTCGAGCGCGAAGTCGGCATTGGCCGGGTCGAGCTGCTTGATATAGCGTACCGCGCGGTCGAGAATGGTCAGCGTGGTCAGGCCCAAAAAGTCGAACTTGACCAGGCCGACGGCTTCGACGTCGTCCTTGTCGTACATCGACACCACGCCCGATTCACCGCCCTGGGTGTAGAGCGGGCAGAAGTCCGTCAGTTTGCCCGGCGCGATCAGCACGCCACCGGCGTGCATGCCGATATTGCGGGTGATACCTTCCACCTGCTGGGCCAGGCCCAGCACCTGCTTGACCTCCTCCTCGTTTTCGAGGCGCTCCTTGAGCAGCGGTTCTTCCTCGATCGCCTCGGCAATCGACACCGGCTTGCCCGGCTTGAACGGGATCAGCTTGGACACGCCGTCGCAGAAGTTGTAGCCGAAATCGAGCACGCGGCCGACGTCGCGGATCGCGCCCTTGGCGGCCATGGTACCGAAGGTGGCGATCTGCGACACGCAGTGCGGACCATACAGGTCCTTGACGTGCTGGATCACCTTGTCGCGGTTCTCCTGGCAGAAGTCGATGTCGAAGTCGGGCATCGAGACGCGTTCCGGGTTCAGGAAGCGTTCGAACAGCAGATTGTATTTGAGCGGATCGAGGTCGGTAATGAGCAGGCAGTAGGCCACCAGCGAACCCGCACCCGAACCGCGGCCCGGGCCGACCGGCACGCCGTTCTCCTTGCCCCACTTGATGAA
>JAZJZQ010000131.1:0-4154 GCA_040389625.1 Pseudomonadota bacterium
GCCGCTTCGTCACGTGCCCCGATGTGACCATAGAGGGCGCTGCACAGGTCGGCGAACTGACGCTGGGCGCTGGGTTTGTCGGCCAGCGTGTCGGCATAGAAGCTGTGCGGCAGCGGCAGGTCCCAGTAGCGGTGATACGGACTGGCGTGCGGGGCGCCGGCCAGCGGGGCCAGCACGTCGCGGCGGATGCGCGACTGTTCCTGCTGCGGTCCGGTGTTGAAGTACATGACGTCGTGCGGATTGACGAAATTGACGGCCAGGAACCAGGGCTGTTTGCCCTGCATGGCGCGGCCCTTGGTGCCCAGCCATTCGATGGCGTTGCTGGCCGTCTGGCGGTCGGTGCGAAAGCCGGTCCAGGTGGCGCCGTGGGGATCGCCGTCGGTGTTGAAGTCGGAAAAGCCGTATGGTTCCAGCGCATCGGCCACGCTAGGATAGGGGCCGTAGGTCAGGCCAGGGTCGTGGCGCACGGGGGACAAATGCCATTTGCCCTTGTAGGCCGTGTAATAGCCTTGCGCCCGCAGCAGGTGGCCGACGCTGGGCAGGCCGTCTGGCAGTTCTGGAAAGGTGGGCGGTGCTTCGATATTGGCCGTCATGCGCGTGTGCTGGGTATGCTGGCCGAAATACATGTTCGAGCGCGACGGTGAGCAGGGCGTGGTGTTGGCGTGGTACTCGGTAAAGCTGGTGCCGCGTTCCTGCAGCCATTCGTGGGCGTGCAGTTCCAGGCCGGCGGGAAGGTCGGCGCCGCTGCGCTCCTGGTCGCTGACGATGAGCAGGATGTTGGGGCGGCGCTCGCGCCGGGTCTGGGCCGACACCGCGCCGGCCAGTCTGGGGGCGGTGTACGGAGGCCGGCCGCCGCCGGCCAGTTCGCCGGCCACGGTGGCCGCACCGAGCGCGCCCAGGCCGGCCAGCAACTGGCGGCGCCGATGGAAGGTAGTATCTGTCATGAATCTCTCCTCGTGATGGTCTGCACCGATTATTGGACTGGGCGCCGTATGAGGCAATCGCGTAATATTCATCCTTTGCAATGCATTTTCCGCATACATCATGGATATCCGCAAGCTGCGCTACATCGTCGCCCTGCACGAAGAGGGCAGTTTCATCAAGGCCGCCGAGCGTGTGCACCTGAGCCAGTCTGCGCTGTCGCGCAGCGTGCAGGCGCTGGAGGCCGACTTGGGCGTGGTGCTGTTCGACCGCACCCGCGACGGCGTGGTGGCGACGGCGGCAGGCCGCCAGTTCGTCGCCCGCGCGCGGCATGCGGCCAAGGTGCTGGGCGACCTGCAGCATGATATGCGGGCGCTGGGCGATGGCGCATCGGGCCGCCTCAGTTTCGGCATCGGGCCGTTTCCGGCCGCCGCCTTCCTGGGCGCGGCACTGGAGCGGGTGGCCGTCGAGTGTCCGCGGCTGCGGGTCGCGGTGGAGATCAACAACGCGCCCATCCTGGTGGAACACCTGAAGTCGGAGCGGATAGAATTTTTCGTGGCCGATGCGCGCACGCTGGCCGAAGACAGGGAGTTGATGATTGCGCCGTTCGGTGACCAGGATGGCCTCATCGCCTGCCGTGCCGGTCACCCGTTGACGCGGGCGCCGGCATCGGGCATCGACGCGCTGGCGCGCTATGGCTTTGCCTCGGTCCATCTGCCGGACGCCGCGTTCCTGCCACCGCAACTGGCCGCCACGCTGGAGGCCCCGGGTGGCTGGGGCGCGCAGATGCTGGCCTGCGACAATCTGGACATCCTCAAGCGGGTGGTGCTGCACAGCGACCTGCTGCTGCTCTCCACCCGCGCCGTGGTGCGTCAGGAGCTGGCGCACGGTGAACTGGTGGCATTGTCCATGCCCGGCGTAGAGGGCCTGGGCGTGGCGATGAGCGTGGCCACGCTGCGCGAGCGCAGCCTCTCGCCGGCCGCGCAGGCCGTGATCGCGCGCTTGCGCGCGGCCAGCGTGGCCACGCTTCAGGGTGCGGGCTGATAACCGCCGTCGCGGAACACGGTGGTCCCCGGCGCCGCCGCCGCGATGCCGTGCAGCCGCTCCAGCACCAGCCGGGCGGCCGGTGACAGCGTGCGGCCGGCCAGCTGCACGGCGCCGATCTCCGCGTACATGGGCGGCAGGCCGGGAAAGTCGAGCGCTTCCAGCGTACCGGCCGCGATTTCGCCGGCCACGGCCGCTTCCGTCGCCAGCAGGATGATGTCGTCGTCCTGCGCCATCTCCTTCAGGATGTGCATGTTGTCGCACTCGAAGATCACGGGCAGCGGCGCATGGGCAGGTATCCCCAGCACCTTGCGGAACACCGCTTTCATCTCGCGCGGCAGCAGCAGCGAGGCGAAGCCGTAGGGCAGCAGGTCGGCCGGGCTGCGTCCGGATGCGCCCAGCAGCGGATGGCCGGGGCGGCACATGAAGCGGCCGTGCTGGCGGCAGATGGGCGTGACGGCCAGGTCGGGGTCGGGCGCGATGTCGCGCGTGTCGGCGATGAAGAACTCGATCTGTTCGGCCTTCAGGTGCACCAGCAGGTTGCGCCAGTTGTTGCTCGATACCTGCAGCGACAGGCCGGGGCGCTCGCGGCGCAGGTAGCGCACCAGCGGCGGCAGCATGGAGGCGGTGGGCAGCGGACCCACGCCAAAGGCCACCTGGCCCATTTCCGCATCGCGTATCAAGCCCATGTCGCGTTCCAGGTTACGCATCTGGAAGATCAGCTTCCTGGCCTGTTC
Organism: Pseudomonadota bacterium; assembly: GCA_040389625.1. Taxonomy (GTDB): domain Bacteria; phylum Pseudomonadota; class Gammaproteobacteria; order Burkholderiales; family Burkholderiaceae_D; genus Rugamonas. The sequence continues at coordinate 2,703 of JAZJZQ010000131.1, forward strand.
CAGGAACACGGCGCCCACCGTGGTCAGCTTGACGTTGCGGTTGTCGCGGTCGAACAACAGCAGGCCCAGTTCCTCCTCCAGCGTCTGGATGCTGCGGCTCAGGGCCGGCTGCGACAGGTGCAGGCGGTCGGCGGCTCGGGCGAAGTTCAGTTCATCTGCCAGGGCGATGGCGTAGCGCAGCCGTTTCAAGTCCATGGTGTCGTCCGATTCATGCAGTACATGCATTATAACAATCAAAATGATGCATTGGACAGCAAAAATCGCCCACCCTACACTGGGCTCCACCTTGACGCCGCGCATCAAAAAAACTAGCGGCGCGTAACTGGAGACATGCATGGACAAGCAATATTTTGACTACGTCATCGTCGGCGCTGGTTCGGCCGGCTGCGTGCTGGCGGCCCGCCTGACGGAAGACCCCGACGTGACGGTGTGCCTGCTGGAGGCGGGCGGCCCCGACAGCAGCGTGCTGGTCCACGCGCCGGCCGGCCTGGTGGCCATGGTGCCGACCAGGATCAACAACTACGCCTACCAGACCGTACCCCAGGCCGGCCTGAACGGCCGCTGCGGCTACCAGCCGCGCGGCAAGACGCTGGGCGGCAGCAGTTCCATCAACGCCATGCTGTATGTGCGCGGCCACCGCTGGGACTACGACCACTGGGGCGCGCTGGGCAACGCCGGCTGGTCCTACAACGACGTGCTGCCATACTTCAAGCAGGCCGAGAACCACGAACTGGGCGACGGCTACGACGGCTGGCACGGCCGCGGCGGCCCGCTCAACGTCTGTTATCCGCGCCACGCCAGCCCACTCAACCAGATGTTCATCGACGCCGCCGCCACCGAGGGCATCGCCTATACGGCCGACTACAACGGCGCCGAGCAGGATGGCGCCTTCATGTACCAGGTCACGCACCGCAACGGTGAGCGCTGCAGCGCCGCCAAGGGCTACCTGACGCCCAAGCTGTCGCGTCCCAACCTGAAGGTGATTACCCACGCCGTGTCGTCGCGCATCGTATGCGAAGGACGCGTGGCCAAGGGCGTGGCCTATATCCGCGACAATGTGATGCATGAGGTGCATGCGCGGCGCGAAGTGATCGTGTCGGCCGGCGCCTTCGGCTCGCCCCAGCTGCTGATGTTGTCGGGCATAGGGCCGGGCGCCCATTGCGCATCCCACGGCATCGCCCCGGTGCTGGAGCTGGCGGGCGTGGGCCGCAACCTGCAGGACCATATCGATTACGTGCAGAGCTGGCGCCTGCCCAGCAATACGGAAAGCTATGGCGTGTCGCTGCGCGGCACGGCCAAGCTGGCCGCCGCCATGCTGGAGTGGAAGCGCCATCGCACCGGCATGGTGGCCAGCCAGATCGCGGAGGCGGGCGCCTTCTTCCGCTCCGGCCCCGGCTTGCCGGCGCCGGACCTGCAACTGGTGTTCGTGCTGGCCATGGTGGACGACCACGC
>JAZJZQ010000131.1:4254-14195 GCA_040389625.1 Pseudomonadota bacterium
GGCACCTGCAAGATGGGGCCGCGCGAGGACGCGCTGGCCGTGGTGGACGAGCGCCTGCGCGTGCGCGGCATGGCCGGCCTGCGCGTGGTCGATGCCTCCATCATGCCCACCGTCATCGGCGGCAACACCAATGCCCCCACCATCATGATCGCCGAAAAGGCGGCCCAGATGATCCTGGCCGATGCCCGCGCCAGCCAGGCAGCCTGACACCACTTCAACCCAAGGAACCGTAACCATGCCTTTGACCGCCCGCCTCACGGCGCTGGCGTTGGCCTTCTGCACCCTGCAGGCCAGCGCAGCCACCCCATCGCAACCGGCCAGCCGCTACACGGCCGTCGCCAACCAGGCCTTCGGCGCCGTATTGCCGCTGGCCGACCGCCAGGACTTCGACGACGCCACGCGCGGCCTGGTGGCCGCCATGCCCGACGCACCATACAAGGATGCCGCCGGCAACGTGATCTGGCAGCCGCACCTGTTCGACTTCATCCAGGGCGCTGCGCCGGCCAGCGTCAACCCCAGCCTGTGGCGCCAGGAAGCGCTGAACAACGCGCACGGCCTGTACAAGGTCAGCGACGGCATTTACCAGCTGCGCGGCTTCGACATCTCCAACATGACCCTGATCGAGGGCCGGACGGGCTGGATCGTGGTCGATCCGCTGGTGAGCGCCGAGATGGCGCGCGCCGGGCTGGAATTCGCCCAGCAGCACCTGGGCCGCCGCCCGGTGGCGGCCGTGATCTACACCCACGGCCATGCGGACCACTTCGGCGGCGTACGCGGCGTGACCAGCGAGGAGGATCTGCAGTCGGGCAAGGTGCGCATCATCGCGCCGGAAGGCTTCATGGAGACTTCCGTGGCCGAGAACGTCCTGGCCGGCAACGCCATGGCGCGCCGCGCCCAATACCAGTTCGGCATGCCGCTGGAAGCGGGCCCGCAAGGCATCGTCGGCACGGGCCTGGGCAAGAAGGTCTCGACCGGCACCATCGGCCTGATCGCGCCCACGGACTCGGTCGGCAAGACCGGGCAGGCGATGGATATCGACGGCCTGCGCTTCGTATTCCAGCTGGCGAACGGCTCGGAAGCGCCGTCCGAGATGACGTTCTACATCCCCGAACGCCACGCGCTGTGCCTGGCCGAAGTGGCCACGGCCAATATGCACAACATCTACACCCTGCGCGGCGCCCGCATGCGCGACGCGCTGGGCTGGAGCAAATACATCAACGAAATGCTGGACCTGTTCCCGGACGCGCAGGTGGGCTTCCGCAGCCACCACTGGCCCGTGTGGGGCCAGGACCACCTGCGCCAGCAGCTGGCCAACCAGCGCGATATGTACCGCTTCATCCACGACCAGGCCCTGAACCTGGCCAACCGCGGCGTGCCTATCGACGATGTGGGCAACGCCACCTTCTTCCCCAAGGCGCTCAAGGCCGATTTTTCCACCCATGGCTATTACGGCACGTTGAGCCACAACCTGCGGGCGGTGGTCGATTACTACCTGGGCTGGTACGACAGCAACCCGGCCACGCTGAACCGCTTGCCGGGCAAGGAGCGCGCGCAGCGTTATGTGGCGGCGATGGGCGGCGCCAAAGCGGTGCTCAAACAGGCCAGGGCCGGCTACGCGGCGGGCGACTATCGCTGGGTGGCCGAGATGCTCAACCACCTGGTGCAGGCCGATCCGGCCAACAAAGCGGCCCGCCTGCTGCAGGCCGACACGCTGGAACAGCTGGGCTACCAGGCCGAATCGGCCATCTGGCGCAATGAATACCTGACCGGCGCCCACGAACTGCGCGACGGCATCACGGCGCTGCACATGTCCACCCAGGGACCGGACCTGACGCGCGCCATGTCGGTCGAGATGATCTTCGACTTCCTGGCCGTGCGCCTGAACCACGAGAAGGCCGACGGCCTGCACCTGGGCGTGAACATCGCCTTCACCGACAGCCAGGAGAACTACGCGCTGGAGCTGTCGAACTCCGTGTTGAACAACACCCGGGGCCGCGTGCTGGCCCGGCCCGACGCCGCGCTGACCCTGAGCCGCGCGGCCCTGTTCAAGATGCTGGTGGCCAAGGTGCCGCTGGCGCAGCTGGTCCAGGCGGGCGAAGTCAAGCTGGAAGGCGATCCAAAGGCGCTGGCCGCGCTGTTCGGCAATTTCGACCAGTTCGATCCGCAGTTCCCCGTCGTCACGCGCTGACGGGCGTTGTAAGCAGTAGCGCAGTCAAAACTATACAAAAACAGCAAGGGAGACAGGATGCACAAGCAAGAACAGAACCGGCCATGCCAGGCGCGCCCCAACGCGCTGGCACTGGCGTGCCGCATGGCGCTGGCCACCATGGCGCTGGCCGCGGCCCATGCGGCGCAGGCGGACAGCTTTACGCTCGATAACGGCGTGGAGGGCCGTTGGTCGCTCAACGCCAGCATGGGCGCCAGCTGGCGCGCCACGGACCGCGATCCCAATCTCGTCTCGGGCGCCAACGGCGGCACGCCCGGCGTGGGCAACGGCCATGACGACGGCAACCTGAACTTCAACAAGGGCACGGCCTATTCCAGCGGGCCCAAGGCCACGGGCGAGTTGCAGCTCAAGCGCGAGAACCTGGGTGTGTTTGTGCGGGCCACTGCCTGGTACGACTACACGCTGAGCGAGAAGGGCGTGGCGCACGGCAGTTTCAACAACGGCTACGTGCCCGGCGCGAAATTGAGCGACCAGGGCTTCTATGCCAACACGGGCTTTTCCGGCGCGGCGCTGGCCGACGCTTATGTGTTCGGCGAATTCGACCTGGCAGGCAAGCCGCTCAACGTCAAGCTGGGTAACCAGGTGGTGAACTGGGGCGAGAGCGCCTTCATCCCCGGCATCAACGCCATGGGCGCGTTCGACCTGACGGCGGCCCACCGTCCCGGCGCCCAGGTCAAGGAAATCCTGCGGCCGCTGCCCCAGCTGACGGCCAACCTCGGGCTGGGTGAGGGCGTCTCGATTGAGGCGTTCTACCAGCTCAAATGGGAACATACCCTGTTCGACGGCTGCGGCACCTACTGGTCGCTGGTCGACACGCTCAACTGTCCCGGCGGCGCCGTGGTGTTCGGCGACGCGATCGGCAACGACCAGAAACAGTACAACGGCGTGCCGGTGCTGGGGGCCATGCCGCCGGCCCTGCTCAACGCCGCCGGCGCCGGGGCACTGGCCAAGGTGCCGTTCAACTTCCGCCTGGGCCGGGCGCCCGACCCGACGCCCAGGAACAGTGGGCAGTTCGGCCTGTCGTCCCATGTGTTCGCCGATGCGATCGGTACGGACTTCGGCTTCTACTTCGCCAACTACCATGCCCGCACGCCCACCTTGTCGGCCGCCCACACGCCGTCCCCGGCGCCATCGCTGTATTCGGGCCAGTACGCCGCGCCGTTGACGGCCTTGTCCAAGGTGTTGGCCGGCCTGGGCCAGGCGGCAGCGGCCAGGCAGATCGGCACGCTGGGCGCATTCCCCGGCGTGGAGCTGGCGTGGGACTACAGCGCCACCAACATCCAGTCGCTGGCCGTGTCGGCGGCCACGGAGCTGGGCGGCGTCTCCGTGTTCGGCGAGGCCAGCCACACCCACGGAGTGCCGGTGCAGATCAATGCGCCCGACCTGGTGGTGGGCAGCGTGTTGGGCATCGGGCCACAGGGCGCGCTGGCGCGCTGGGTGCGCGATCCGTCCATCGCGCAAGGTTCCATCACCCACGGCTACGACTTGAAGAACAAGGACCAGATCCAGGTGTCGGCCTTGAAGCTGTTCGGCCCCACGCTGGGCGCCAGCAGCGCCAGTTTGCTCGGTGAAGTGGGCTTCCAGCACTGGAGCGGCATCGGCGATCCGGCCACTTCCACCCGCTATGGCCGCGGCTTCCTGTACGGCTTTGGTCCCACGGCGGCGCTGGGCGGCACCTGCGCGGGCCTGAACGGCTACGCGCCGTACTGCGAGAACCAGGGCTACGTCACCACCAGCGCCTGGGGCTACCGCCTGCAGGGCGAGTTGACCTTCAGCGACGTGTACGCGGGCATCAACCTCAAGCCCAAGCTGTTCTGGTCGCACGATGTGAAGGGCTATTCGGGCGACGGCACCTTCGTCCAGGACCGCCAGGCACTGGGCAGCACGCTGCGCGCCGACTACAACAACCGCTACTACGCGGAGCTCAGCTACACGCGCTACAACAAGAACGCCAAATATGACGTGCTGCACGACCGGGATAACTATTCCTTCGTCGTCGGCATCAACTTCTAAGCAGGGGATGGAGACAGCATGAAAGTCATCAGCAAAATGGTACTGGCCAGCGCCGTCGCGCTGGCAACGAACGCCTGGGCCGGCATGTCCGCGGCGGACGTGGAGCGGCTGGGCAAGGACCTGACCCCCATGGGTTCGGAGAAGGCGGGCAGCAAGGACGGCGTCATTCCTGCCTGGGACGGCGGCCTGGTGAAGCCGCCGGCCGGCTTCGACGCCAAGGCCGGCTACCTCGATCCGTACGCGAGCGAGAAGCCGCTGTACACGATCACGGCCGCCAACATGGCCCAGTACAAGGACAAGCTGGCGCCGGGCCAGCTGGAGATGCTCAAGCGCTTCCCCAGCTACAAGCTCAATGTCTACCCCAGCCACCGCACGGCCGGCTATCCGCAGGCCGTGTACGACAGCATCAAGGCCGAAGCGGGCAAGGCCGAACTGGCGTCCGGCGGCAACGGCGTGGTCAACGTGGCCCGTTCCACGGTGCCGTTCCCGCAGCCTAAGAGCGGGGTGGAAGTGGTGTGGAACCACATCATGCGCTACCGGGGCGGCAGCGTGCAGCGCTACAGCGCCGAGTTTCCGGTGCAGGCCAGCGGCGCCTTCACGCCCGTGACCCGGACCGAGACGCTGGCCTTCGCCAACGCCATGGACAAGCCGGAGCCGAACCGCCTGCTGTACTACATGGGCACCATCACCGGCCCCACCAGCGTGGCTGGCGAGGCGTTGCTGGTGGTCGATCCCGTTGACCAGGTAAAGGAATCGCGCCTGGCGTGGATGTACAACCCCGGCCAGCGCCGCGTGCTGCGCGCGCCGGACGTGGCCTACGACACGCCCGGTTCCGGCTCCGACGGCCTGCGCACGACGGACGACTATGACGGCTTTAACGGCTCGCCCGACCGCTACGACTGGAAGCTGATCGGGAAGAAGGAGATGATCGTCTCCTACAACAACTTCAAGCTGACCAGCAAGAGCCTGAAGTACACCGACATCGTGCGTCCCGGCCACCTGAACCAGGACGTGGTGCGCTACGAGCCGCACCGCGTGTGGGTGGTGGAAGCGACGCTCAAGCCGGGCAAGCGCCACGTGTACGCCAAGCGTGTGTTCTACGTCGACGAGGACAGCTGGCAGATCGCCCATGCCGACGCCTACGATGGCCGCGGCGAACTGTGGCGCGTGCACGAGATCGACGCGATCCAGTTCTACGACGCGCCCACGCCATGGTTCAGCGCCGAAGTGTTCTACGACCTGCAGGCGCGCCGCTACCTGGTGACGGGCCTGGGCAACCAGGAAAAACCGGCCAGGTTCGGCGCCAGGATGAACGCGGGTAATTTCACGCCCGATACCCTGCGCCGCAGCAGCAACTAACAGCAACTTACAGCAACTAACAGCAAGCGCCACCGCGCAAACGACACGCCAGGCGAGTCTCCTTACGCCCGCTCCCGCGCCAGTGGGATCCGGGCGTTTTTTTGCCCGGCGCCGCGGAACCGCAACACAGAAGGACTGAATCATGAAGCACTACCTGCGTAATATCTGGCGCGCCGCGCCGCTGGCCGCGTGCCTGGGCGCCGCCGGCCTGCCCATGCTGGCCGCGCCGGCGCTGGCCGATCCGCTGGCCACGCCGGCCCGCGGCTCCGCGCTCGCGTCCCGTGCGCTGATGCTGGCATTGGCGCCGGCCGGCACGCGGCTGGTGGCGGCCGGCGAACGCGGCATCGTCATCGTTACGGACGACGGCGGTACGACCTGGCGCCAGGCCAGGGTGCCGGTGGGCGTCACGCTCACCGCCATGCACTTTGCCGACGCCAGCCATGGCGTGGCCGTCGGTCATGACGGCGTGCTGCTGGCCACGCGCGACGGTGGCCTGAGCTGGGACAAGCGCCTGGACGGCAACCAGATCAACGAAATGATGCTGGCCGAGGCCGAGCAGGGCGCCGTGCGCGCGAACGCCGCGCTCGCGGGCGCGCGCGACGCCACGGCCGCCCAGCAGGCCGTCGACCAGGCCGACAACGCGCTGCACGACATGCAGGATGCCGTCAAGTCCGGCCCATCGCGTCCGTTGCTGGCCGTGTGGTTCAGGAACCGCAGCCTGGGCTGGGCCGTGGGCTCCTACGGCCAGGCATTGCGCACGCGCGACGGCGGCGCCCACTGGGAGTCGATCGCCGGGCGCCTCCCCAATCCGGAAGGGCTGCATTACAACGCCATCGGCCATGGCGCCGACGGCGCGCTGTATCTGGCAGGCGAAGGCGGCAAAGTCTACCGCTCCGGCGACGACGGCGACAGCTGGCGCAGCGCCGACAGCGGCTACAAGGGCCAGCTGTACGGCGTGACCGAAACGGCCCCCGGCGCGCTGCTGGCCTACGGCTTCGGCGGCCACGTGCTGCGCAGCGAGGACGCGGGCGCCAGCTGGCAGGAACTGCCGCGACTGGGCGACAAGAGCCTGATCGGCGCGGTCCACGATGCCGGCGGCGCGCTGTTGCTGGCCGCGCGCGACGGCACCATGTACCGCAGCGCCGACCAGGGCCACAGCTTTGCCGCGCAGGCGCCGGCACGCCGCATGGAGCTCGCTGCCATGGCGCTGCAGGGCAGTACGCTGGCGCTGGCCGGCATGGGCGGGGTCCACCTGTCCGTCTACACCAACCCGAAGTGAATACCATGAACCTGAACGACATGACACACCCGGCGGCCGACGATGCAGCCTGCGGCCACGAAAAGCTCGGTATGCTTGAACGGACGCTGGAACCGCGCCTGTTCGCATGGCGCCTGCCCATCCTGATCCTGTTCCTGCTGGCCACGCTGCTGTTCGGCTGGCAGGCGGCGCAGCTGAAACCGGATGCCAGTTTCCAGAAGATGGTGCCGGCCTCGCACCCCTTCATCGCCAACTACCTGAAGTACGAAGCGGAGTTGCGCCCGCTGGGCAATGTGGTGCGCATCGCCGTGGAGACGGAGGGCAAGGACATCTACAGCCGCGCCTACCTGGAGACGCTGCGCCGCATCACGGACGAAGTGTTCTACATTCCCGGCGTGGACCGGGGCAACCTGAAGTCGCTATGGACGCCCAACGTGCTGTGGATGGAAGTGACGGAGGCCGGCATGGTGGGCGGCCAGATCATCCCCCAGGGCTTTGACGGCTCGCCGGCCAAGATCGACGAGGTGCGCGCCAACGTGGCCCGTTCCGGCCGCATCGGCAGCCTGGTGGCGGCCGACCAGCGCTCGGCCATTGTGCTGGTGCCATTGCTGGAGAAGGACCCCGACACGGGTGCCAGGCTCGATTACGGCCAGCTGTCGCAACGGCTGGAAATGCTGGTGCGCGACAAGTACGGCAAGAACGGCGTGCGCGTGCATATCACGGGCTTTGCCAAGGTGGTGGGCGACCTGATCGCCGGCGCCCGTGCCATCGGGCTGTTCTTCGCCATCACCTTCGGGCTGACAGTGGCGCTGCTATTGTGGTATTCGCGCTGCTGGCGCAGCACCCTGGCCACGGTGTTCTGCTGCAGCCTGGCCGTGCTGTGGCAGCTGGGCATCGTGCACCTGATCGGCTTCGGGCTCGATCCGTATTCGATCCTGGTGCCGTTCCTCACGTTCGCCATCGGCGTGTCGCACGCGGTCCAGAACATCAACACCATGGCCACCGCCCGCCTGTCCGGCGCCTCCAACATGGAGACGGCCAGGCTCACCTTCCGCCAGCTGTTCATCCCGGGCAGCGTGGCGCTGCTGTGCGATGCGGTGGGCTTTTCGACCCTGCTCGTGATCGACATCGGCGTGATCCGCGAACTGGCCATCTCGGCAGCCATCGGCGTGGGCGTCATCATCCTGACCAAGATGTTCCTGCTGCCGATACTGATGTCCTACGTGGGCGTGTCCGACGCCTGCCTGCGCCACCAGGCCCGCAAGCAGGCCAGCAGGCACCGCCTGGCCCATGCGCTGGCCCGCTTCGCCGAGCCGCGCTTTGCCCGCATGGCCGTCGCGTTCGCACTGCTGGTGCTGGGCGTGGCCTGGACCATGAGCCGCGACCTCAAGATCGGCGACCTCGATCCCGGCGCGCCGGAACTGCGCGCCGAGTCGCGCTACAACCGTGACAGCGCCTACATCAGCGGCCACTATGCCACCAGCGCCGACGTGTTCGTGGTGATGGTGAAGACGGCGCCCGGCGAATGCGGCTCCTATCCCGTGGCCGACAAGGTGGACCGCTTCCAGTGGGAGATGGAGAACTTGCAGGGCGTGGAGTCCACCACCTCGCTGTTCAGCGGCATGAAGAAGATCATCGCCGGTTCCAACGGCGGCGACCTGCGCTGGCATGCGCTGTCGCGCAACCGTTTCGTCTCGAACGCGGCGCAGCGGGTGCTGCCGTCCGAACTGTATTCCAACGACTGCTCGATGGTGCCGGTCATGGTGTTCCTGGCCGACCACAAGGCCGAAACGCTGGCGCGCGTGGTGCAGGCGGCCCAGCAGTTCGCGGCCGCCAACGACGACCAGACGGCCCGGTTCACGCTGGCCGGCGGTAATGCCGGCATCGATGCTGCCACCAACATCGTCATCGCGCAGGCGCAGACGGAGATGCTGATCCTGGTGTACGCCATCGTCGCGCTGCTGGTCTGGTGGGAGTTCCGTTCCTGGCGGGTGGCGATCTGCATCATGCTGCCGCTGTATATCACGTCCGCCCTGTGCGAGGCCATCATGGCGCGGCTTGGACTGGGCGTGAAGGTGGCCACGCTGCCCGTGATCGCGCTGGGCATCGGCATCGGCGTGGATTACGGCATCTACATCTACAACCGCTTGCAGCATTTCCTCGACCGGGGGCTGGACCTGAAGGCGGCCTATTTCGAGACGCTCAAGGGCACCGGCGCCGCCGTGGCGCTGACCGGGGTAACGCTGGCACTGGGCGTGCTGACCTGGGTCTGGTCCGACATCAAGTTCCAGGCCGATATGGGGCTGCTGCTGACTTTTATGTTCCTGTGGAATATGGTGGGCGCCATCGTCATGATCCCCGCGCTGGCGGCGCTGATCGTGCGGCCGGAGTGCAAGATCAGACCCACAGCATGAGCGTATTGGCCGTGGCCTGCATGGCAGGCACGCAGCGGGCGATGGCTTCCTTGCGGCTGCCGTTGGAGGTGGCCATGGAGGTCGACAGGGCGCCCACCACGGTGCCGGCCCGGTTCTTGACGGGCACGGAGATGCCGCGCAAGCCCATTTCGTACTGGTTCTCCGTGGAGCCGAAACCGTCTTCCCGGATGGCGACGATCTCGCGGAACAGCTGGTCCTTGTCCGTCACCGTCAGGTGCGTGTAGGCGATGGGTGTGATGCGGGCCAGGTAGGCCAGCAGCGCCTCGTCGGTCAGGGACGACAGCAGCACGCGCCCGGCGGTGGAAGTGTAGGCCGGCAGCCGCATGCCGGGATCGAAGCCGGCCAGCAGGATGCGCGGCGCGTTCACGCGGCTGACGTAGACCACGTCGTCGCCGTCAAGCACGGAATAGTTGGTCGATTCCTGCAGCTGGTTGGTCAGGCGCTGCAGGTAGGGCACGACGGCGCGCGGCAGGCGGGCCGAGTCCACGTAGGCGTGGCCCAGGCTGAGAACACTGGGCCGCAGCCAGAACGTGCGACCATCCGTGGCCGCCAGGCCGATGTGGACCAGCGTAAGCAGGTAGCGCCGCGCCGCCGTGCGGCTCAGGTTGACCCGTTCGCCCAGTTCCGTCGGCGTGAGCCGCACCGACTC
>JAZJZQ010000132.1:0-4523 GCA_040389625.1 Pseudomonadota bacterium
ACCCGCTTCTCCGAGAACGTGCTCGACGCCACCAACGACTACAAGCTGCTGGTGGCCGACGAGGCCGACCTGGCCGGCGTGCCGGACGACGTCAAGCAGGCCGCCCGCGCCGCGGCGGAAAAGGAAGGCAAGGCCGGCTACGAATTCTCGCTGCACTTCCCGTCCTACTTCCCCATCCTGCAGTTCGCCGACAAGCGCGAACTGCGCGAGATGGTGTACCGCGCCAACGCCACCAAGGCCTCCGACCAGGGTACCGTGTTCAGCGAGCGCGACAAGTGGGACAACACCCAGAACATCGTCACCCTGCTCAAGCTGCGCGACGAGGAAGCCAAGCTGCTGGGCTACCGCAACTTCGCCGAAGTGTCGCTGGTGCCGAAAATGGCGCAAAGCCCGGAACAGGTGATCGCCTTCCTGGAAGACCTGGCCAAGCGCGCCCGCCCGTTCGCGGAACAGGACCTGGCCGAGCTGCGCCAGTTCGCCAGGGACGAGCTGGGCCTGGACCAGCTGGCCGCCTGGGACTTGCCGTACGCGTCGGAAAAACTGCAGGAGCGCCGCTACGCCTTCTCGGCCCAGGAAGTGAAGCAGTACTTCCCCGAGCACAAGGTGATCGACGGCCTGTTCCGCCTGGTGCAGAACCTGTTCAGCGTCACCATACTGCCGGACACGGCCACCACCTGGCACAAGGATGTGCGCTTCTTCCGCATCGAGCGCAACGGCAAGCTGGTGGGCCAGTTCTACCTGGACCTGTATGCGCGCGCCGGCAAGAGCGGCGGCGCCTGGATGGACGACGCCCGCGGCCGCCGCATCGAAAGCACGGGCGCCCTGCAAACGCCGGTGGCCTACCTGACCTGCAACTTCACGGAACCGGCCGTGGTGGACGGCAAGGTCCAGCCATCGCTGTTCACGCACGATGAAGTGATCACCCTGTTCCACGAGTTCGGCCACGGCCTGCACCACATGCTGACCCAGGTGGACGAGATCGGCGTGTCCGGCATTTCCGGCGTGGAGTGGGATGCGGTGGAACTGCCGTCCCAGTTCATGGAAAACTTCTGCTGGGAATGGGAAGTGCTGGAACACATGACGGCCCACGTGCAGACGGGCGCGCCGCTGCCGCGCGCCCTGTACGACAAGATGCTGGCCGCCAAGAACTTCCAGTCCGGCCTGCAGACGCTGCGCCAGGTGGAGTTCTCGCTGCTCGACATGCACCTGCACCACGACTACGACCCGAACGGCGCCAAGTCCGTGCAGCAGCTGATCGACGAAGTGCGCAGCCAGTTCGCCGTCATCGTCCCGCCCGCGTTCAACCGCTTCCAGAACTCGTTCGGCCACATCTTCGCCGGCGGCTACGCGGCCGGCTACTACAGCTACAAGTGGGCGGAAGTGCTGTCGGCCGACGCCTACGCGGCCTTCGAGGAAGCCAAGGCCCTGGGCGGCGGCGCACTGACGTCGGAGACGGGCAAGCGCTTCCAGCAAGAGATCCTGGCCGTGGGCGGCTCGCGCCCCGCGCTGGAATCGTTCACGGCCTTCCGCGGCCGCGAGCCCAGCATCGACGCCCTGCTGCGCCACAGCGGCATGGCGGCCTGAGCAGGTCAACACCTCAAGGAGAGCAGCATGAAACGCACGCAGACCGCAGGGACGGCCCCGGGGCAGCCCACTTGGCCGGTCACGCCGCTGGCGGCCACGCTGGCCGTGTTGCTGCTGCTCGGCGCCGGCCCCGCCGGCGCACAAGTGTACAAATGGGTGGACGGCAAGGGCGTCACGCACTACAGCGATACGCCGCCGCCGACCGCACCGGCCGGCACCAAGGTGGAGATCAAGTCCTTCGACACCGGGCCGCAAGCCGAGCTGCCGCAGGAACTGGCCGAGGCGGTACGCCACCGCCCCGTCACCCTGTACAGCACCAGCCCGTGCGACATCTGCGACCAGGCCCGCGCCATGCTGCGCGCGCGCGGTATTCCCTACACGGAAAAAACCGTCACCACGCCCGAAGACCGGGCCGTGCTGAACCGGGCTGGCGGCAACGGCCACTTGCCGCTGCTGCTGGTGGGCCGCACCAAACAGATAGGCTACGAGCAGAACAGCTGGGACGTCCTGCTGAGCGATGCCGGCTACCCCACGCAAAACATGCTGCCGCCCGACTACCGCCAGGCGCCTCCCGTGCCGGCCGCACCGCCGCCCCAGCCCAGCGCCAAGGAACAGGCGGCAGCGGCCGCCAAGGCCGCGGCGGACGAGGCGGCAAGGCTGAAGAAATTGCCGCCGATCAATGCGACGCCCGATTTTCAGTTTTAACATGACGCAGATACAATGCGGTTTCGGCCAGCATTGCCCGCCCCACACCTGACGACCCGACCATGACCCGCATCGATTTCCACAGCAACGTTCCCGACAAGCTCGCCTATGCCTGCCGGCTGGCCCGCAAGGCTTATGCGGCCGGCAGCCGCATCGTGCTGATGACGGACGATGCGGCGCAGCTGGCCGAACTTGACAGCATGATGTGGACTTTCTCGGCCACCGACTTCCTGCCGCACGTACCGGCCGGCGATGCGCTGGCGTCCGCCACGCCCATCATCCTGGCCGACAGCGACGGCGCCGAACTGCCCCACCGCGACCTGCTGGTGAACCTGTCGCGCCGCATTCCCGCTGGCGTGGACAGTTTCCAGCGCGTCATCGAAGTCATTTCCGCCGACGAAGCGGACGCGGCCGCCGGGCGCCAGCGCTACGTCGCCTACAAGCAGCAGAACTATCCGCTCACCCACTTTGTCGCGAACAAATCATGAGTCCAGCCCAACCGTTTGACGCCAGCATCCCCATCCTGACCGAAGTCCTGCGCGACGATCCGGCGCCAGCCGCCAACGGCGCCGCCATGCAGCCCGCCGACCTGGGCGCCCAGCTGGAAGCGCGGGCGCTGGACGGCTGGAGCGAGCGGGAATGGGACATGCTGGAACGGCGTTTGTCGACCCGCATCCTGCAGCAACTGCAGAGCCGTGTCGACTTCGTGCTGGAACAGCGCATCAAGGACAGCATGGCCGACGTGCTGAGCCACGCGCTGCGCGACCTGACGGGCGAGATCCGCAACGGCTTGCAGGACACGATAGAAAAGATCGTGGCGCGCGCCGTGGCCCAGGAACTGACCCACCTGCAGGCCAAGCGCTGAGGCGCTGGCGCCCGGCTGGCCAGGGCAACACAGGCCCCGCCTGCAAGCCAGGCGCCGAGGCCAGGCTGACCAGGGCGGCACCGCCCCGCCGGCCGGCCCGGTGCACCATTTGTGCTCCCGCCACGTTAAATAGCCTGGCTGGCGCGGCAAATCGGCGGCCCTAATAAATCGTCCTTTGCTAACCAGTTAATTTGTTGTACCTTTTGCCCTTGTACAAAAATCCGCCCGGCGACCCGAAGGCGCCGCCGTGAGCTATCCATTGGAGAATGTTTATGCTGTTCAAGACTAAGTTCATTCCACTCGCCATCGCCCTCGCCTTTGCCGGCAGCGCCGGCGCGCAAGAAGTGGTCAAGATCGGCCATGTGGGTCCCGTGTCGGGCGCATCCGCTCACCTGGGCAAGGACAACGAGAACGCGGCCAAGATGGCGATCGACGACTTGAACGCCAAAGGCTTCAAGATCAACGGCAAAGCCGTCAAATGGGTGCTGGTGCCGGAAGATGACGGCGCCGATCCGAAACAGGGCACGGCCGTGGCGCAAAAGCTGGTGGACGCCAAGGTCAACGGCGTGATCGGCCACCTGAACTCGGGCACCACCGTGCCCGCCTCCAAGATCTACTTCGACGCCGGCATCCCGCAAATTTCCCCGGCCGCCACCACGCCGCAGTACACCAAGCAGAACTTCAACACGGCATTCCGCGTGGTCGCCAACGACAACAAGCTGGGCGGCACGCTGGGCGCCTACGCGGTGCAGAAACTGAGCGCCAAGAAGATCGCCATCATCGACGACCGCACGGCCTACGGCCAGGGCGTGGCGGAAGAGTTCGTCAAGGGCGCCAAGAAGGCGCTGCCTGGCGTGCAAATCGTCGGCAAGGAATTCACCAACGCCAACGCCACCGACTTCAACGCCATCCTGACCAGCATCAAGTCCAAGAATCCCGACCTGGTGTTCTTCGGCGGCATGGATTCCGTGGGCGGCCCCATGCTGCGCCAGATGAAGGCACTGGGCATCAAGGCCAAGTTCATGGCCGGCGATGGCGTCTGCACGGAAGCGCTGCCCAAGCTGGCCGGCGACGGCATCGGCGAAGGCCAGGTCACCTGCGCCGAAGCGGGCGGCGTGACGGCCGACCAGCAGAAAGGCATGGACGACTTCCGCGCCCGTTACAAGCAGAAGTTCAACATGGACGTGCAACTGTACGCGCCGTACGTGTACGACGCCGTGATGACCATGGCCACCGCGATGGCCGACGCCAAGTCGGCCGAGCCGGCCAAGTACCTGCCGTATCTGGCCAAGGTCAAGTACCAGGGCGTGACGGGCCTGATCGCCTTCGACCCCAAGGGCGACATCAAGGATGGCGCGCTGACCCTGTT
>JAZJZQ010000133.1:0-1814 GCA_040389625.1 Pseudomonadota bacterium
GCCAGCTACCTGTTCAACAGCCAGCTGCTGTCCAAGGACGGCGGCAAGATGGCGCTGGTGATCCCGCAGGAATGCCAGGAAAACGGCGCCGTGGCCAGCTACCTGCAGGAACTGGTGGCCAGCGGCGGCCCGGTCGACGAATTGATCCATTTCGACCTGCGCCAGAGCATGCGCAACGGCGGCGGGCCCGCCTGCCTGCGCCTGCGCGTGGCGCTGACGGACGCCGAGGCGCAAGCCATGCACCAGGGCGTGGTGATGACGGAAGCGCTGTACCACACGCTGGTGGCCTGGGTCGAGCAGCACTACCGCGACCGCCTGGAGCCGGCCGACCTGGCCGATCCGGCGCTGGCGATCGAAGTGCACACGGCACTCGAAGAGCTGAGCCGCATTTTGGGCCTGCCCGGACTGTACGATCTGTAAAAGGAAGAATTCGCCCCCACATCAAGCGGATTCAGAGCGCAGTGGACGCTGCCGCCCGAAAGCGGTTAAATACACGGCATAGTAAGTAATTGGAACGGGCCAACCCCGTTCTTTTAGCGGCATCCAGCCGCGGCGCAGGCCACAAGCCGTTGCGCGCGGCTGGAATCAAACACTAACGGAGAAAACAGATGAAACAAATGCCACAAGACCTGCGCAAGCAGACGCTCGACCTGGTCAACGCCGGCAAGCCTGCTACCGACAGCAGCCAGGTTGCGGCCCTGATCAGCGCCTGGCTCGGTTCCCTGGACGAGGAAGACCTGGCGGGCATCGCGCCCGACAGCCTGGCGCCAGTGTTGTGGGATGGTTTCACGCAGGCGTCCAAGCGCGCCGCCGCCGGCTGCCAGATCGCCGCGCTGCGCTACGCGGATGGCCGCGGCGGCATGGCCACCGCCCTGTTGATCCTCAACGATGACATGCCCTACCTGGTCGACTCGATCGTGATGGCCATGCGCCACCAGCGCGTGGCCGCCAACGGCGTGCTGAACGCCGTGCTGTCCGTGCGCCGCGGCGCCGACGGCGTGGTGACGGCCGTCGGCCAGCCCGGCGACAAGGCCGAATCCTACGTCATGTGCCTGCTGGCCGAAGAGCTGCCGCAGGCCGAACTGGACGCGCTGCTGGCCCGCATCGAGATGGTGGCGCGCGACGCCGCCGTGGTGCACCGCGACCACGGCGCCATGCTCGAACGCTTTGCCGCCGTGGCGGCCGAAGCGGCCGCCGTCAACGGTGAAGAAGGCCAGGAAGTGGCCGCCTTCCTGGAGTGGGCCCGCACCGAAGGCTTCGAGCCGTTCGGCTATGCCTACTACCAGGTCAAGCCGGGCGAGCGCGAACTGGAACGCGACATCCCCAGCCGCATCGGTGTGCTGCAGGACACAAGCCACCCCGTCTACGGCACCTGCCTGGCCAACATCCCCGGCGACTTCGACACCCTGTCCAAGCGCAACCACACCCTGTCCATCGTCAAGGCTGACGTGGAAGGCACGCTGCACCGCGACCAGCAGCTCGACTTCATCGGCGTGCGCCACGTGAACGCGCAAGGCGCGATCCTGGGCGAATACTGCTTCGTCGGCCTGTTCACGCGCGCCGCCACCGCCACCCCGCTGGCGCGCCTGCCGTTCGCGCGCGGGCGCATCGCCAAGGTGCTGAGCATCGCCGGCGTGCGCCAGGAAGGCTTCCGCGCCGAGAAGTTCGTCGAGATCCTCGAATCGCTGCCGCGCACGGAAGCGCTGGAAGCGGAACCGGAATGGCTGGCCGAAGTGTGCGGCGCCGTCGTCTCGCTGTACAAGCAGCCGCGCACCAAGGTGTTCGCGCGGCGCGACGTGTATGCGCGCCACCTG
>JAZJZQ010000134.1:0-5074 GCA_040389625.1 Pseudomonadota bacterium
CCAGGCGGTCCATCACCATCACGTACAGCAGCTCGTCGCCGTTGTACAGGCGGCCCGTGGCGTCGCACATGATGAGGCGGTCGGCGTCGCCGTCGAGCGCGATGCCCAGGTCGGCGCCATGGGCCCGCACGGCGGCCGACATGGCGTCCGGCGCCGTGGCGCCGTGGCCGGCATTGATGTTGAAGCCGTCCGGCTTGTTGCCGATGGCGATCACTTCCGCGCCCAGCTCATGGAACACGTGCGGCGCGATGTTGTAGGCAGCGCCGTGGGCGCAGTCGACGACGATCTTCAGGCCGCGCAGGTCCAGCTCGTTGGGGAAGGTACTCTTGCAGAACTCGATGTAGCGGCCCTGGGCGTCGTCCAGGCGCTTGGCGCGGCCCAGCTTTTCCGACGGTACGCAATCCATCGGCAAGTCCAGCGCCGCCTCGATGTCGAGCTCCACGGCGTCCGGCAGCTTGGTGCCCTGGTCGGAGAAGAACTTGATGCCGTTGTCCTGGAACGGGTTGTGCGAGGCGGAAATGACGACGCCGGCCGACAGGCGCAGGGCCCGCGTCAGGTAGGCGATGGCGGGCGTCGGCATGGGGCCGGCCAGCATCACGTCCACCCCGGCAGCCGAGAAGCCCGCCTCCAGGGCCGCTTCCAGCATGTAGCCGGATATGCGAGTATCTTTGCCGATCAACACGGTCGGCTTGCTGGCGCCCGCGCTGGTCTTGGCCAGCACCTTGCCGGCCGCGTAGCCCAGGCGCATGACGAAATCGGGCGTGATGGGCGCCACGCCCACCAGTCCGCGTACACCATCGGTACCAAAATATTTGCGTGCCATACTGTTCTCTTCCAGGTAGAAATTGCCGAATTATTGTGCCGCCTGCCACACTTTCAGGGCATCGACGGTCTCCGCCACATCATGCACGCGCACGATCAGCGCTCCTTGCGCCACCGCAGCAAGGGCGCCGGCCAGGCTGCCGGCCAGGCGTTGCTCGACCGGCTTGCCCGTCACGGCCCCGATCATGGACTTGCGCGACAAGCCGGCCAGCAACGGCAGGCCCAGCTGTTCAATCAGCTGGCCCGTGGCCCGCAGCAAGGCGTAATTATGCGCGACAGTCTTGCCAAAACCAAAACCCGGATCGATGCACAGCCGGCGCGGATCGATGCCGGCCGCCGTCAGCGCCGCCACCCGCTCGCGCAGGAAGGCAGTCACTTCAGCCACCACGTCGCCGTAGGCGGGCTGGACCTGCATGGTGTCGGGCGTGCTCTGCATATGCATGATACACAGGGCGCAGTCGCTGTCGCGCACGGCTTCGATGGCGCCCGGCGCCCGGAAGCCGTTGATGTCGTTGATCATGTCCACCCCGGCGATGATGGCTTCGCGCATCACTTGCGGCTTGTAGGTATCGACCGAGATGGCCTTGCCGCAGTCGCGCAGCGCGTACAGCACCGGCATCACGCGCTCGAGCTCCTGCGCCAGCGGCAACGACGGCGCGCCGGGGCGGCTCGATTCGCCGCCCACGTCGATGATGTCCACCCCTTCCACCATCATCTGCTCGGCGTGCGAGACGGCGAACTCGAGCGACTGGTAGTGGCCGCCGTCGGAGAAGGAATCGGGGGTGACGTTGAGAATACCCATCACGCGGGGCCGGTAGCCCTCGCCCGCCAGGGGGAAATTGAAACGGCCGAACTGAAATTGTTGTCGCATTGAAACGTTTGTTAATGGGCGCCTGCGCGCATAACGAAAAAGGGCGAGGATCGCTCCTCACCCTTCACTGTCGGTCCGGCTAAAAAGATCAGGCCGGCGCGGTCACGCTGGGCGTCACGCCCGGGCCGCCGTCGCTGGGATGCTTGCGGATGGTTACGCCCGCCTTGGGCGGACGCGGTTCCTGGCCGGCCATGATGTCGTTGATCTGGTCGGCGTCGATGGTTTCCCACTCCATCAGGGCCTTGGTCATCATTTCCACCTGTTCGCGGTGTTCCTCGAGCAGCTTGCGGGCCAGCGAATACTGGGTGTCGAGGATGTTGCGGATCTCGGCATCGACCTTCTGCTGGGTGGCCTCGGAGATGGTCTTGGAGGCGCCGCCGAAGAAGCCGTCGTTCTGGCTGTCCTCGTACACCATCACGCCCATGCTGTCGGACATGCCGAAGCGGGTCACCATGGAGCGGGCCAGCTTGGTGGCGCGGGCGAAGTCGTTCGATGCGCCGGTCGACATCTGGCCGACGAAGATTTCCTCGGCGATGCGGCCGCCGAACAGGATGGAGATTTCCTCCAGCATCTTGTCCTTGTAGCCGGACAGGTTGTCGTGCTCGGGCAGCTGCCAGGTCAGGCCCAGGGCCCAGCCGCGCGGCATGATGGTGACCTTGTGCACGGGGTCGGCCTTGGGCAGCAGCTTGGCCACGACGGCGTGGCCGGATTCGTGGTAAGCCGTGTTGCGGCGCTCTTCCTCGCGGATGATCATGGACTTGCGTTCCGGGCCCATGAAGATCTTGTCCTTGGCGTCCTCGAAGTCGATCATGTCGACCAGGCGCTTGCTGCGGCGGGCCGCGAACAGGGCCGCCTCGTTGACCAGGTTGGCCAGGTCGGCGCCCGAGAAGCCGGGCGTGCCGCGGGCCAGGATGTCGGCCTTGACGTCGGTGCCGATCGGCACCTTGCGCATGTGGACGTTGAGGATCTGCTCGCGGCCGCGGATGTCGGGCAAGCCCACGGACACCTGGCGGTCGAAACGGCCCGGACGCAGCAGCGCCTTGTCGAGCACGTCGGCACGGTTGGTGGCGGCCACCACGATCACGCCGGAGCTCGCTTCAAAGCCGTCCATTTCCACCAGCAACTGGTTCAGCGTCTGTTCGCGCTCGTCGTTGCCGCCGCCCATGCCGGCGCCGCGGTGACGGCCCACGGCGTCGATCTCGTCGATGAAGATGATGCACGGCGAATGCTTTTTCGCGTTCTCGAACATGTCGCGTACGCGCGAGGCGCCCACGCCGACGAACATTTCCACGAAGTCGGAACCGGAGATGGAGAAGAACGGCACCTTCGCTTCGCCGGCGATGGCACGCGCCAGCAGCGTCTTGCCGGTGCCCGGTGGGCCGACCATCAGCACGCCACGAGGAATGCGGCCGCCCAGTTTCTGGAATTTGGTGGGGTCTTTCAGGAAGTCGACGATCTCGTTGACTTCTTCCTTCGCTTCGTCGCAGCCGGCCACGTCGGCGAAGGTGACGGTGTTATTGGTTTCATCCATCATGCGCGCCTTCGACTTGCCGAAGGAGAACGCCCCGCCCTTGCCCCCGCCCTGCATCTGGCGCATGAAGAAGATCCACACGCCGATCAACAACAGCATGGGGAACCAGGAGACGAACATTTGCTGCAGGAAACCTGGCTCTTCAGGAGGCTTGACGTCGAAGCGCACGCCGTTATCGCGCAGGTCGCCAATCAGGCCCCGGTCCAGGAAGGTGGCGCTGGTGCGGACCTTGCTGTCGTCGACGCGGGTGGCCGTGATGTTGCCGCCCTCGATCAGCACTTCCTTGATGCGTTTCGCTTTCACTTCATCCAACAAGTCGGAATACGCGATGGCCTTGGCGCCACCGGTAATGCCATGGTTGTCGAATTGCTTGAACAGCATGAATAAGAGCAGCGCAACGACTACCCAAATGGCAGATTTGGAAAACATGTTATTCACGAAAACTCCTTGGATGCGGGGCGCATCTTTTACCAATAGCTAGAAACCCGATTTTACTCGCAATAAGCAGGCGGTGCCAGAAACCATCCTGCGTGCGCGGGCTATAACAGCGCGCGGGCGCAGGAAAGTCCCGGATTTTGACGATTTGTCACCCCGGATGCGGGTAAAAACCGTTTCTATCCCGCCATAAATGCGGGCCAGGCCTTAAATATCAAGGGGGAAATCGTCCATTTCATCGTCGCCGGCCATGGTGCCGGTGGTCGGGTTTTTCAAACCCTTGCCCAGCAGGAATATTTCGGACGACTTGTCGCGACTGGCCTTTGGCTTTTTCTGCACCACGACCTTGAATTCAGCCCGGAATTTCTCCACGATCTGGCTGAAACCCATGTCCTTGAAACATTTCACCAGCAAGGCGCCGGACGGTTTCAGGTGCAGCTGGGAAAATTCGATGGCCAGGTCGATCAAGTGCTCCATGCGGGCCGCGTCGGCCGTGGCGATGCCCGACAAGTTGGGCGCCATGTCCGACAGCACCAGGTCCACCTTGCGGCCCGACAACACGGTTTCCAGTTCGCGCAGCACGCGTCCGGTGCGGAAATCGCCCTGGATGAAGTGGAAATCGGCGATCGGCTCCATGGGCAGCATGTCCAGGCCGATCAGGGTGCCGTTGACGCCGCCGCCCTCCTTGCCCGACAGCTTGCGCCGCGTGTACTGGGCCCAGCTGCCGGGCGTGCAACCGAGGTCGACGATGACCTGGCCCGCCCGGATCAGTTTTTCATCTTCATCGATCTCCTTCAGTTTGAACGCGGCGCGGGCGCGGTAGCCCTCCTTCTGCGCCAACTTCACGTAGGGATCGTTAATGTGGTCGTGTAACCAGTTCTTGTTTAATTTTTTCTTTGCCATTCGCGTAGAATACTGCTTTTGAGGAACCACTAAAAATTATTATGATAAAACTTACACCCGTTGAGCGCAGCGCCCTGCGCGCCGAAGCCCATGCGCTGAAGCCTGTCGTCATGATCGGCGAGGCGGGACTGACCCCGGCCGTCATGAAGGAAATCGAACTGGGACTCGACTCCCACGGACTGATCAAGGTCCGCGTGTTCGGCGACGACCGCGAAGCCCGTGCCGGTATGTACGACACGATCTGCGAACAATTGGATGCAGCTCCCGTGCAACACATCGGTAAACTGCTGGTTCTGTACCGTCCGAAAAAAGAGGTGGTGAAGGAACGCAGTGCCAAAGCCGGCAAAGGCCTGCGCGAAGTAACCATCGTCAAGCCCAGCGCCAGTGGCACCAAGCGTCCGTCCGTGACCAAGGTCATGATCAAGGGCAATGAGCGTGTGACCGAAGGCGGCACCATCAAGCGCGCCAAGCCGCGCCAGACCTCGGCCAAGAAGAGCGCGCTGGGCAAATAA
>JAZJZQ010000135.1:0-5746 GCA_040389625.1 Pseudomonadota bacterium
TTCGGCCATCAGGCACAGGAAGATGGCGAAACCGAACAGCCAGATCAGTTCGCGTGGCTTGCGGTAGGAACCGTACATCAGGCCGCGCGTCATGTGCAGGTAGACGATGATGAAGAACGACGAAGCGCCGGTCGAGTGCATATAGCGCACCAGCCAGCCCCACGGTACTTCACGCATGATGTATTCGACCGAACCGAAGGCCAGCGTGGCGTCCGGCTTGTAGTGCATGGTCAGGAAGATACCGGTGACGATCTGCAGCACCAGCACCAGCATGGCCAGCGAACCGAAGATGTACCAGAAGTTGAAGTTTTTCGGAGCGTAGTACTTGCCCCATTGGTCGTTCCACAGCTTGGTCAGCGGGAAGCGGTCGTCGACCCAGCCCAGCGCCTTTTGCGCTACCGGTGCGTCGGCAGGGAATTTTGTCTCTTTGAAAGCCGCCATATTATGCCTCGCCCTTTTCGTCTTTGCCGATGACCAGTTTGGTGTCGCTCAGGTACATGTGGCGTGGCACTTGCAGGTTGTCCGGTGCCGGTTTGTTCTTGAACACGCGGCCGGCCATGTCGAAGGTGGAACCGTGGCAAGGGCACAGGAAGCCGCCTGCCCAATCGTCCGGCAGCGAGGGCTGCGGACCGGGGGTGAACTTGGACGATGGCGAGCAACCCAGGTGGGTGCAGATGCCGACCGCCACCAGGATTTCCGGCTTGATCGAGCGGTGTTCGTTGCGGGCGTACTCGGGCGTGAATTCGGCCGGGTTACGCTTCGATTCCGCGTCCGCTACCTTGCCGTCGGTCTGCTTGAGCGAGGCGATCATTTCTGGCGTGCGCTTGAGGATCCACACGGGCTTGCCGCGCCATTCCACCGTTTTCATCTCGCCCGGATTGAGGGTGGAGATATCCACTTCCACCGGCGCGCCGGCGGCTTTTGCCCGCTCCGACGGCTGGAATGTACTTACCAAGGCTCCTGCGGTACCTACACCGACCACACTGCCCGCCGCACACGTGGCGACGAGCAAGCCACGTCGGCCGGAATCGACCTGCTTTTCGTTACTCATACAAACCCCAATCAGTCAAAATGCGAACAAAACTCGAAATCTTTGCGATGCGCTAATATAGCTGCCAGCAACCTTAAATTATATGTGAACAGTGTTGCGAATTAAAGCAAAAACGTTGCTCAGACCGTAATTGAGATCAAGCCGGAGCCACTCAGAACTTGAATTCCTGCGCCCCCGCCCCGATGTGAGGCCACCCGCCTGGTCCAATTGATGCATGTCAAGCTTATAGCGCAAATTGCATGCGCTGCGTGCAACTCTGTGCCTGGTTTGGCTTCTATTTGAAACAATAGTATGATCCAGACGCAAGTTTGTTCAAAATTGACCACAAAGCGAGGATAACAAGATGGCAATGATGCAGGAATTTAAAGAATTTGCCATGAAGGGCAACGTGGTCGACCTGGCCGTCGGTGTGATCGTGGGCGGCGCGTTCGGCAAGATCGTCGATTCCCTGGTGCAAGACATCATCATGCCCCCCGTCAGCAAGCTGTTCGGCGGCCTCGATTTCGCCAATTACTATTTGCCGCTCAATGGCCAGAACCCGACCCTGAGCCTGGTGGAAGCGAAGAAACTGGGCGCCGTCTTCGCGTACGGTAACTTCGCCACCATCCTGTTAAACTTCGTCATACTGGCATTCGTGATCTTCCAGATGGTGCGCATCATGAACAAGGCCCGTCACCTGGCCGAACCGGTCAAGCCGGCCGAGCCGGAAGCGGCGCCGCCCACGCCGGAAGACGTGCTGCTGCTGCGCGAGATCCGCGACGCCCTGAAGAACCGCTAGACCCCGGCCACGCCGCGCCCCATCGGGCGCCGTGTCCACCTGATAGAAACGCTATGCGACGACTGTGGTTATTGTTTGCGCAAACGGTGACCATCGTACTGGCACTGTATTTTGTCTATACGGCCCTGGGCAACGGGACCGTCGGTGGACGGGTTGCCCTGTCCGGCGGCCCCGCGCCGGCGCTGGCGCTGCAAACATCGTCGGCCCACGCCTCGGGCACCTACCGCCTGGCGGCGGCGCGGGCCATGCCGGCCGTCGTCAACATACTGACCAGCAAGGCGCCCCGGCGCGGCAAGCGCCTGCTGCGCGACCCCTTCTTCAAGAAATTCTTCGGCGAACGGGACGGCGAACCTGACGATGAGGAGTCCAGCCTCGGTTCCGGCGTCATCGTCAGCGCGGAAGGCTACATCCTCACCAACAACCACGTGGTGGAAGCGGCCGACGAGATCGAGGTGGTGCTGGCCGACGGCCGCAAGGCGGCCGCCAAGGTGGTGGGCACGGACCCGGAAACGGACCTGGCCGTCATCAAGATCGGCCTCGACAAGCTGCCCGTCATCGTGCTGGGCCAGCCGGAGCAGGCCCAGGTGGGCGACGTGGTGCTGGCCATCGGCAACCCGTTCGGCGTGGGCCAGACCGTGACCATGGGCATCATTTCCGCCCTGGGGCGCAACAACCTGCACATCAACCATTTCGAGAACTTCATCCAGACCGACGCCGCCATCAACTTCGGCAACTCGGGCGGCGCCCTGATCGATACCAACGGTAACTTGCTGGGCATTAACTCGGCCATCTATTCGCAGACGGGCGGCTCGGTCGGCATCGGCTTCGCCATCCCCGTCTCCACGGCCCGTTCCGTGATGGACGCGATCATCAAGTCCGGCCATGTGGTGCGGGGCTGGATCGGGGTGGAAACCCAGGAAATCACGCCGGAACTGGCGGAAAGTTTCGGCCTGAGCCGTCAGAGCGGCGCCATCATCGCCGGCGTGGTGCGCAACGGTCCGGCCGACAAGGGCGGCATGAAACCGGGCGACATCCTGCTGTCGGTGGAAGGGCGTCCCGTGGCCGACACCAACGAAATGCTGAACCTGATCGCCCAGCTCACCCCGGGCGGCAGCGCTAAAATGACGGTGCTGCGCAAGAGCCGCGAAACGACGCTCGACATCGTCGTGGGCAAGCGGCCGGCCGGCGTCAAATAAGGCTGGCGCCCCAGGCGCGGCCACCATTCCTTCAAAAATTACCGGACCCTGCATGCACCTGCGCGACCTGACCCAATTTCTCAAAGAGCTGGAAGACAATAACAACCGTCCCTGGTTCATCATGAACAAGCCGCGCTACGACATCCTGCGCGAGGAATTCCTGCAAGTGGTGACGGAGCTGATCGCCGCGCTGGGCAAGTTCGATCCGGCCGTCAAGTTCTGCAATCCCAAGAAAGCCATGTTCCGCATCAACCGCGACGTGCGCTTCGCCAACGACAAGAGCCCGTACAAGACCCGTTTCTCGGCCGCCATCGCGCCCAACGACATGCGCCGGCCCAGCAAGTCGGGCGGGCCCACCTACTACATGCAGATGGATGGCAACGGCAAGCTGCTGTTCGGCGCCGGCGAGTACATGCCGCCGCCGGGCCGCCTGCGCGCCCTGCGCCAGCACATGGTGGACGACGCGGCCGGCTTCACCAAGGTGCTCAAGAACAAGCGCCTGCGCGCCACCTTCGGCGATATCCAGAACGAAGGCAAGCTGATGCGTCCGCCCAAGGGCTTCGACCCGGAGGCCGAGCACATCGAGTACATCAAGCTCAAGAGCTTCTTCGTGTGGACGGAAGTGGACTTGCCCATGAACCAGCCGGAACTGCTGGTGCCGACCATCGCCGCCGGCATGCACGATGCGTTCGCGCTGGTGAGCTGGATGCGGCAAGCGAAGGAAGAGGAAGTGGCCGAATAAGGCCGGCAGGTCAGCCGGTGCCGGGCAACCGGCCCGGGCTGCGGGACGGCTGCCCGCTTTCTTGCAGGCGCCGCCCCGTTTCCCGGCTGGCCAGAACATGCCTGCGTCCTCGCGGAACAGGCAGGCCGTGCCAGCCATCTCCCGCTAATTGGTCTTAATTGCCGCCAGAGGGCGCGATCTTCTCGTCGCGCGGATCGCGCGCCAGCAAGCGCGACACCATGGCCTTGGGCTGGTCGCCGTCGAACAGTACCCCGGCCACGGCATTGGTGATGGGCATGTCCACGCCCAGCGTGCGGGCCAGTTCGCGCACGGCCTTGGCGCACGGTACGCCCTCGGCCACATGGCCCAGCTCGTGGACGATGGCGTCCAGCGGCTTGCCCTGCGCCAGGCCCAGGCCCACGCGCCGGTTGCGCGACAGGTCGCCGGTGCAGGTCAGGATCAGGTCGCCCATGCCCGTCAAGCCCATGAAGGTCTCGATCTGGCCGCCCAGGCGGGTGCCGAGCCGGGTGATTTCCGCCAACCCCCGCGTGATCAGGGCCGCGCGCGCATTGAGGCCCAGACCCAGGCCGTCGGCCACGCCGGTGGCGATGGCCAGCACATTCTTCACGGCGCCGCCCACTTCCACCCCCACCAGGTCGGTACTGGCGTAGACCCGGATATTGCCGCCATGCACGGCGGAAACGACGGCGTCACGCAGCGGCGCCGAGTTGGAAGCGATGGTCAGCGCGCACGGCAGGCCGCGCGCCACTTCCTGGGCGAACGAGGGGCCGGACAGGGCGCCGGCCGGCACCACGTCGCCCAGCACCTGGCGCACGATCTGGTGCGGCAGCAGGCCGGTGCCGTATTCGAAGCCCTTGCACAGCCACACGAGGTTGGCGATGGGGCGGGTCTTCAGCTGTTCCAGCAGGGGCCGCAGGCCGGCCACGGGGCAGGCCGCGATCAGCAGGCCGTCCGGACCGGCCGCGTGGGCCACGGCCGCATCGAAATCGTGCTCGACGGCCAGGCCGGCAGGGAAGGGGAAACCGGGCAGGTAAGCCGGGTTTTCGCCGGCCGCGGCCATGGTTTGCATGGCGGCCGCGTCGCGGCCCCACAGGCGCACGGCGTGGCGCTGGGCCAGGGCGATGGCCACGGCCGTGCCCCAGGCACCCGCGCCCAGCACAGTGATCTTGCGCGCAACGGCGCTCTTATTGCTTGGAATGTCTTGCATGGCGCCTCGAACAGCGTTGATTGGGCGGCATGGCGCCGCCCCGGCCTCACAGGCCCCAGATGTCGGTATTCTTGATAAAACCGGTCAGGCCGTCGCGGTGACGCACCTTGACCCAGCCGCCGGCGGCCGATTCGACCAGCTCCAGCAGCACGCCCTTGTCGGCGATGAAAACGGGGGCGCCATTGTCGTCCGGCGTGGCGCGCACCTTGACGTTGGCGCTGCGCACGATGACGTTGCGCTTGGCGCTCAGGCCCTTCGCTTCAGTCCACGCCAGTTCGCCGCTCAGGTCGCGCACCTTGACCCAGTCGCCATAGGTCAGCACCACTTCCAACGGCGTGCCGCGCGGCACGATGAACAGCTTGCCGCCCTTGGTGGAGGGGGCGTCATACAGAATGGCCGGGGCGGCGCCCACCGTCTTGAAGTCGAACGCCTGGCTGCCGGCCGCGGCCAGCATCAGCAAGGCGCCTGCGATCCAACGGGGTAAAGTCATTGCTTGCCTTAGAGGTAACAAACCGGCGGGCGCGTCTGGCGCGGCCCGCCGGTCTGGCTTGCCGAAGTCACTCAAAAAGCCCGTGGCGGCGTTATGGTGCTGGCCACGGTCATTTTGAAACGCCTTCTCAGTTTGCTGGGGTAGCGTCGCCGTTGGCCTTGGCGGCCGCTTCGGCCATCGCTGCCATGCGCTGCTGGTAGAACACTTCGAAGTTGATCTCAGCCAGGTGCACAGGCGGGAAGCCGGCACGGGTGATCACGTCGGCGATGTTGGCGCGCAGGT
>JAZJZQ010000136.1:0-5226 GCA_040389625.1 Pseudomonadota bacterium
AGACGGCAAAAAAGTCGAAGTCCCTGCTGGTAGCATGGTGATGGACGCCGCCAACAAATTGGGAACCTACATTCCGCACTTCTGCTATCACAAGAAATTGTCGATCGCTGCGAACTGCCGCATGTGCCTGGTTGAAGTGGAAAAGGCCCCCAAGCCTTTGCCCGCTTGCGCCACGCCCGTGTCGGCCGGCATGATCGTGCGCTCCGCGTCCGACAAGGCCGTGCAGGCACAGAAGTCGGTCATGGAATTCCTGCTCATTAACCACCCGCTGGACTGCCCGATCTGCGATCAGGGCGGCGAATGCCAGCTGCAGGATCTGGCCGTCGGTTACGGCAAGGGCGAGTCGCGCTACGAGGAAGAAAAGCGCGTCGTCACGCCCAAGGATGGCGGTCCGCTGGTGTCCATGCAGGAAATGTCGCGTTGCATCCAGTGCACCCGCTGCGTACGCTTTGGCCAGGAAGTGGCCGGCGTGATGGAGCTGGGCATGATAGGCCGCGGCGAACACTCGGAAATCACGGCCTTCGTGGGCCAGACCGTCACCTCGGAAATGTCGGGCAACATGATCGACCTGTGCCCGGTCGGCGCGTTGACGTCCAAGCCGTTCCGCTACAGCGCCCGCAGCTGGGAACTGTCGCGCCGCAAGTCGGTCAGCCCGCACGACGGCCTCGGCGCCAACCTGATCGTCCAGGTCAAGCAGGGCAAGGTCAAGCGCGTGCTGCCGCTGGAAAACGAAGCCATCAACGAGTGCTGGATTTCCGACAAGGACCGCTTCGCCTACGAAGGCCTGGAAGCGGCCGACCGTTTGACCGCACCCATGCTCAAGCAGGGCGGCGAATGGAAGGAAGTGGACTGGCAGACGGCGCTGGAATACGTGGCGCACGGCCTGAAGAACATCAAGCATGAACACGGCGCCAACGCGCTGGCCGCCCTGGCCACGCCGCACTCGACGCTGGAAGAACTGCACCTGCTGCAAAAGCTGACCCGCGCCATGGGCTCGGACAGCGTGGACACGCGCCTGCGCCACAGCGACTTCTCGCTGGCGGCCGACGTCAAGCCATGGCTGGGCATGTCGATTGCCGACTTCGCGCAGCTGAACCGCGCCTTCGTGATCGGCTCCTTCCTGCGCAAGGATCACCCGCTGCTGGCCACCCGCCTGCGCACGGCAGTCAAGGGCGGCGCCAAGCTGTCCATCCTGCACGCGGCCGACGACGACCAGCTGATGACCATCGCCAACAAGATGATCGCCGCGCCGTCCGACTGGCTGGCTGCGCTGTCGCAAGTGGTCGCTGCCGTGGCCAAGGCCAAGGAAGTGGCGGCACCGGCCGGCTTTGACGCCGTCACCGTGTCCGACGCTGCCGCCGCCATCGCCGCCAGCCTGCTGTCCGGTGACAACAAGGCTGTCCTGCTGGGCAACGCCGCCGTACAACACCCGCAAGCGGCCGCGCTGCACGCGGCCGCGCAGTGGATCGCCGAACAGACGGGCGCCAAGCTGGGCGTGCTGACGGAAGCGGCCAACACCGTGGGCGCCTACATCGCCAACGCCAACAGCGGCACCGCCCCTGTCTTCAGCACGCCGAAACAGGCTTACGTGCTGCTGAACGTGGAACCGCAGTTCGACGCCGTCAACCCGCAGCAGGCCGCCGACGCGCTCAAGCGCGCCGACATGGTGGTCGTGCTGTCGGCCTACAAGCACGGCATGGAATACGCCGACGTGCTGCTGCCGGTGTCGCCGTTCAGCGAAACGTCGGGCACCTTCGTCAACTGCGAAGGCCGGGCACAGAGCTTCAACGGCACCGTCAAGCCGCTGGCCGACACCCGTCCGGGCTGGAAAGTGCTGCGCGTGCTCGGTAACATCCTGGGCCTGTCCGGTTTCGACTACGACACCTCGGAAGCGATCCGCGACGAAGTGCTGGGCGCCGGTGTGACCGATGTGTCGTCGCGCCTGAACAACGCCGGCAAGGCCGCCCCCGTGGCCGCCGCCTTTGGCAACGCCGCCGCGCCCGAGCGCGTGACGGACGTGCCGATCTACTTCGCCGACGCCGTCGTGCGCCGCGCCGAGTCGCTGCAAAAGACGGCCGATGCGGCTGCGCCGAAAGCGCACCTGTCCACGGCCCTGGCGCAGCAGCTGGGCGTCGCCGCCGGCGACAAGGTCAAGGTCACCCAAGGTTCCGGCAGCGCGATCCTGGTCGCCGCCGTCGATGCCGGCCTGCCTGCCAACGCCGTGCGCGTGGCCGCCGCTCACGCGTCGACCGCCGCCCTGGGCAGCATGTTCGGTTCCATCACAGTTGAAAAAGCAGGAGAGGGGAAATAATGGCTCTGCCTGAATTCGTCACCGCCATTAACAACGCCGGCGCCGCCAGCGTGCTGGCGCCCATCTGGCCACTGGTGTGGACCATGATCAAGATCATCGTCGTGCTGATGCCACTGATGGGCCTGGTTGCCTACCTGACCCTGTGGGAGCGCAAGTTCATCGGCTGGATCCAGATCCGCGTCGGCCCCAACCGCGTCGGTCCCATGGGCCTGCTGCAGCCTATCGCCGATGCGCTCAAGCTGCTGTTCAAGGAAATCATCATGCCGGCCAAGGCCAACCCTGGCCTGTTCGTGATCGGTCCCATCATGACCATCATGCCGGCCCTGGCCGCCTGGTCGGTCGTGCCTTTCGGTCCGGAAGCGGTGCTGGCCAACGTCAACGCCGGCCTGCTGCTGTTGCTGGCCATCACGTCGATGGAAGTGTACGGCATCATCATCGCCGGCTGGTCGTCCAACTCCAAGTACTCGTTCATGGGTGCCATGCGCGCCTCGGCCCAGATGATCTCCTACGAAATCCCGATGGGCTTCGTGCTGGTGATCGTGCTGATGGTGTCCGGTTCGCTGAACTTCATCGACATCGTCGGTGGCCAGGAGAAGGGCTACTTCGTCGAGCACGGCATGAACTTCCTGTCGTGGAACTGGCTGCCGCTGCTGCCCATGTTCGTGGTCTACCTGACCTCGGGCCTGGCGGAAGCGAACCGTCACCCGTTCGACGTGGTCGAGGGCGAATCGGAAATCGTGGCCGGCCACATGGTCGAATACTCGGGCATGGCCTACGCCATGTTCATGCTGGCCGAATACGCCAACATGATCCTGGTGGGCGCCCTGGGCTCCATCATGTTCCTGGGCGGCTGGGCCGCACCATTCAAGTTCCTCGAGTTCTGGGGCGGTTTCGGCGGCTTCTTCTGGCTGTTCGCCAAGACCTTCGTGATCGTATCCATCTTCATCTGGGTGCGCGGTACCTTCCCTCGCTACCGTTATGACCAGATCATGCGTCTGGGCTGGAAAGTGTTTATCCCGTTGACCCTGGTGTACCTGGTCTTCGTCGCCGGCTGGATGCAGACATCCTGGAATATCTGGAAGTAAGGAAGAAAAAAATGGAACGTATCAAGGACTTTTTCGGCAGCTTCTTGCTGACCGAACTGATCAAAGGGATGGCGCTGACGGGCAAGTACATGTTCTCGCCTGACCAAGTGCATCTTCTGCGGCTTCTGCGAAGAATCGTGCCCGGTCGACTCCATCGTCGAGACGCACGTGCTGGAATACCACGGCGAAAAACGCGGCGATCTGTACTACACGAAAGAGATGCTGCTGGCCGTCGGCGATCGCTACGAAGAGCAGATCGCCGCGGCGCGCGCAGCGGACGCTCCTTACCGCTGATGAGATGCGGCCAGCCCCCGACCGCGCCACGGCGAGGGCAGGGCGGGCCGCAATTCAGTGGCGTCTCGATCAATAAACTGTACGTCTCTTGGGTTAGTTATGGAATTTAAAACTGCTTTGTTCTACGTGTTCTCGGCCATCATGATATTGGCCGCGACCCGCGTTATCACGGCCCGCAATCCGGTCCACGCCGCACTGTTCCTGGTGCTGTCGTTCTTCTCGGCCGCCGCCATCTGGCTGCTGCTGAAAGCCGAGTTCCTCGCCATCGTGCTGGTGCTCGTGTACGTCGGCGCCGTCATGGTGCTGTTCCTGTTCGTGGTCATGATGTTGGACATCAACATGGACAAGATGCGCGAAGGCTTCTGGGGCTATTTGCCGCTGGCCAGCTTCGTCGGCGTCGTGATCGTGCTGGAAATGGCCGCCGTCCTGTGGCGCAATTTCCTCTCGTTCGAGGCGCAGGGCCCGGCCAATGCCGGCAACATCGGCGGCACCAAGGAACTGGGCCTGCTGATCTACACCAAATACGTCTATGCGTTCGAGATCGCCGCCGCCGTGCTGCTGGTGGCCATCATCGCCGCCGTGGCCCTGACGCTGCGCAAGCGCAAGGACACCAAGCATTTCGACCCGGCTGACGCAGTGCGCGTCAAGCGTAACGACCGTCTGCGCATCGTCAAGATCGCCGCCGTGTCCAACCGCGAGCAGGCCGGTGCAGCAAACAAGGAGGCTCCATGACTTTATCGCTCGCTCACTACCTCGTTCTTGGCGCGATCCTGTTCGCGATCTCGATCGTGGGTATTTTCCTGAACCGGAAGAACATCATCATCCTGCTGATGGCCATCGAACTGATGCTGCTGGCGGTGAACATGAACTTCATCGCGTTCTCGCATTACCTGGGCGACGCGGCCGGGCAAATCTTTGTGTTCTTCATCCTGACCGTGGCCGCCGCTGAATCGGCGATCGGCCTCGCGATCCTGGTGGTGATGTTCCGTAACCTGGACACCATCAACGTAGAAGACCTGGATAGCCTCAAAGGCTAAGTTTCAACCTCGAATAATAACGATTAAGGTTCATCATGGCGGGGCAAACTCTTAACCCTAACCTCCTTCTTGCCGTACCTCTGGCGCCGCTGGCCGGCGCTGCGATTGCGGGCTTGTTCGGAACCCGATTCTTCGGGAATCTAGTCGGCCGCAAGACGTCACATACCGTGACGATACTTGGCGTGCTGATTGCATTTATTCTGTCGGCGATGACGCTGTCAGACGTCATCGGCGGCGCCGGCTACAACGGCACCGTCTACAACTGGATGACGGTGGCCGGCCTGAAGCTCGAAGTGGGCTTCCAGATCGACGCGCTGTCGGCGATGATGATGTGCGTGGTGACGTTTGTCTCGCTGATGGTGCACATCTACACGATAGGCTACATGGCTGAAGACGAAGGCTACAACCGCTTCTTCGCCTACATCTCGCTGTTCACCTTCTCGATGCTGATGCTGGTCATGGCCAACAACTTCCTGCAGCTGTTCTTCGGCTGGGAAGC
>JAZJZQ010000137.1:0-4243 GCA_040389625.1 Pseudomonadota bacterium
CGTCGTCCAGCACGGCCTCGATGGGCGTGTTGGAATAGATGCCGCCGTCCCAGTACGGTTCGCCATCGATGCGCACGGCCGGAAAGGCAGGCGGAATGGCGCCGGACGCCATCACGTGCGAGGCGTTGAGCGGCTCCCTGCGGCTGTCGAAATAGCGCATGGCACCGGTGCGGGCGTTGACGGCGCCCACCGTCAGGCGCGTGTGCTTGCCATTGAGGTAGTCGAAATCGACCAGCGTATCGAGCGTGGTGCGCAGCGGCGCCGTGCGGTAGTAGGCGGCCTGCTCCACGCCCAGCCGTGCCTCCGGCCCCCACCACGCGGAAAAGTTGGGCTCGAAGAAGGCCGGGATGCCCTGCCCCATCGTCACCAGGTTGGCCAGCGCGCGCGGCATGGCCGAGAAACCGAGCGCGTTCTGCTCCATCTGGCCCCAGAACTGGCGCAAGCGGTCAAGCCGATGATGGGGTGGATTGCCGGCGATGATGGCGGCGTTGATGGCGCCGATCGAGGTGCCGATCACCCAGTCCGGCTCCACGCCCGCCTCGTGCATGGCCTGGTACACGCCCAGCTGGTAGGCGCCCAGCGCGCCGCCGCCCTGCAGCACCAGCACCACCTGGCCCGGCATGGACGGATGGGAATGACGGGTGGGAGTACGGTTCACGTGGGCCTCCGCGCGGCGCGCTGCAATCAGTGGGAATACCGATTGTAGTGCAGTTCCGCGCGACGGCCCATGCGCACGACGCGCCGCCGTTACGCCGTCGTTACGCCGGCTTGACGCCGCGTGCCTCGAGTGCGGCCCGCACCCCGGCGCCGTAGGCCGGATCGGCGCGGTCGAACAAGGCCAGCTGGCGCTGCACGATGTCGGCCGGCACCTGGCTCAGGGGGCCGGCCAGGTTGTCGAACAGGTTCTGCCGCTCCTGCGCCGGCATCAGGCGGAACAGGTTGCCGGCCTGGGTGGTGTCGTCCTCCTGGCCGCGGCCGTCGTAGCGGCCCGCGCCGCCGTGCAGGGCCAGCGCCGGTTCGCCGTGGCCCAGGCCGGACGGATGGCTGCCCTCGGCCGCCACGGTGGCGTAGTTGGGTGCGGCGCCGCCGTTCTGGATCGCCATGGCGCCGTCGCGCTGGTGGTTGTGGAACGGGCAGCGCGGCGCGTTCACGGGCAGGTGCTGGTGGTTGGTGCCCACCCGGTACAGCTGCGCGTCATGGTAGGCGAACAGGCGGCCTTGCAGCATCTTGTCGGGCGAGTAGCCCATGCCCGGCACGGCGTTGGCGGGCGAAAAAGCGGCCTGCTCCACTTCGGCGTGGTAGTTGTCGGGATTGCGGTTCAGTTCCAGCACGCCCACCGGCAGCAGCGGGAAGTCCTGGTGCGGCCATACCTTGGTCAGGTCGAACGGATTCCAGCCGGTGCGTGCTTCCCACTCGGCCAGCTGTTGTTCGGTGGCCACCTGCAGCTTCACGTCCCATTGGGGGAAGCGCCCTTCGGCGATGGCGCCGAACAGGTCGCGCTGGGCGTAGTCGGGATCGGCCCCGGCCAGTCGGCCCGCTTCGGCCGCGCTCAGGTTGCGGATGCCCTGGCGCGTCTTGAAGTGCCACTTGACGTAGACCCGCTCGCCGGCCGCGTTAATCAGGCTGTAGGTGTGGCTGCCGAAGCCGTCCATGTGGCGGTAGCCGTCCGGCGTGCCGCGGTCGGAGAACAGCATCGTCACCTGGTGCAGGCTCTCGGGCGCCTTGCTCCAGAAGTCGAACATCATGGTGGCCGATTTCAGGTTGGTCTGCGGATCGCGCTTCTGGGTGTGGACGAAATCGGGGAACTTGATGGGATCCTTGATGAAGAACATGGGCGTGTTGTTGCCCACCAGGTCCCAGTTGCCTTCCTCCGTGTAGAAACGGATGGCGAAGCCACGGGGATCGCGTTCGGTGTCGGCGCTGCCGCGCTCGCCGCCCACGGTGGAAAAGCGCACAAAGGTGGCCGTCTGCTTGCCCACGCCGGCAAACAGTTTGGCCCGCGTGTACCGTGATATGTCGTGCGTGACGGTGAAAGTGCCGTAGGCGCCCGAACCCTTGGCGTGCACCACGCGTTCGGGGATGCGCTCGCGGTTGAAGTGCTGCAGCTTTTCGATCAGGTGGAAATCCTGCAGCAGCAGCGGGCCGCGCGGGCCGGCGCTGGCCGAGTTCTGGTTGTCGGCAACGGGAATGCCGGAAGCGGTGGTCAATGGTGGCTGGCGGTGCATGGTGCGCTCCTCTTGTCTGGTGAAGTTGGACATAGTCTATCCATGGCAACCCATAAATAAAAGCTATTTAATTATATGGATAGCATAGATTATTACTATTGCCAGTCCATGCCGGCATGCCTCCCGCGGCGCCACCGCTTCCCCGTTTACACCAGCCACAGCCCCTGCGTGCCAAACTGTGCGGCTGCGACCGCATCGTCGCTCACCCATGCGCCCACCAGTTCGGCGCGGCTGTGATGGGCCAGGAAGGACGTCCACTGCGCGCTGCCCCCCGCCGCCGGGTCCGCCAATCCGCTATTGTCGAACAGGGCATGGACGAAGCTGGCGTCGTCCATGCCGCCGTAACGGGCCTTGAACTCGGCCGAGTCCGCGAAGCCGGCCGCCATCTGGCCCAGGCTGGCATGCTGCGCCACCCACCAGCTGAAGCCGGCGAAATCGCCCGCCCGGTCCAGCACCGCCTCATACAACAGTCCCACCGTCTTCAGCGTGGCCGGCGCGTCCTGGGTGAAGCGCAAGTCCACCGTGCCGTCGCGGAAGGCGCCCTGCTCGATGCCGCTGATGGTATCGACGTCGCCGCTGGCCTTGTCGGCCACGTGGATCGCCCCGTCGCTGCCTAGCACCAGCCTGTAGTCGGCCAGCGCACCGCTGTAGACCGCGGTGTCGGTGCCCTCGCCCCCCACCAGGACGTCGCTGCCGGCGCCACCGTCGAGCCGGTTATCGCCGGCCCCGGCGATCCAGCTGCCTTCGCGCGTCACCTTGGCGCTGCCGATCAGCAGGCCGGCGCTGCCGTTTTCCAGCGCACTGTGCTCAGCACTTTCCGCGAAGCTCAACAGGACGTCGGCCCGGCTGGCGGCCGGATGGCCGTCACTGCCATCCAGCCTGGCGAGCCAGTCGGCCAGTCCGCCGGCGTCCGGTGCGCGCCCCAGCACTTGCTGGTACAGGTGCTGCAGGAAGGCCTGGTTGCCCAGCTGGTCCTGGCCGCTGGCCAGCCATTCGGGCGACTTGACGAAGTCGCGCGCGATGTCGGCGGTGGACATGCCCGTGTGGAGCCAGAAATTCAGGCCGGGCAAATCCGGCGCGCGCCCGAACGCGGCGTGATACAGCAGCGCCAGCGCCGTCAGCTGCGCCGGCGTGGCGCCGAGGAAGGCCAGGTCGGCGCTGGCGCCATTGAGTGCGGCGCGTTGCAGGGTTTCCGTCTGGTCCGGCGCGAACACGGCCGTCTGGTGGTGCGCCGACACGGTGCCGTCGCTGCCCAGGTAGAACTGCCACGCGCCCTGGTCGCTGCGCCCGCCCTGCAACACGTCGTTGCCGGTGCCGCCCACCAGCGTGTCGTTGCCGATGCCGCCCACGACGATGTCGTCGCCGCTGCCGCCGTCGAGATGGTCGTTGCCGCCGGCGCTGCCCACGATGTCGTTGCCGCCACCGCCGTACAGCGTATCGTCGTCGGCGCCCAGCAGGATGTTTTGCGACGCGTTGTCGCCGATCACGTAGTTCTGGCCGTCGCCGCCGCGCAGCGTGATCGCCCCCACCACGGCGGAAAAGTCCACGTTGTTCAGCTCCAGCACCGAGCCGCCGGGCAGGTGGCTGGCATCGATCACCAGCCCGATGGCCGTGTCGTTGGCCGGCCCGCCCGGCGGCGGCGTGGTGGAACTGCCGTTGATGTGGATGGTTTGCGGGCCGCTGCCGCTGGCCACGGTGGGCACCAGGGTCTGGGTCTGCAGCAGGGTGCCGCCAGCCAGATCGTGCAGGAAGTTCGTCCCCTGCCCCGTCATGTCGTGTTGCACGGGCGAATCGGTGTCGGTGTTCTGCTCGATGCGGCGGATCAGGTCCAGCAGCGCCTGCTCATTGCTCAGCAGCGTGGTGGGGCCGCTGGCCTCCAGGCCGGTGCCGTTGGGCAGGCTGACCGTCAGCGTCGTGACATGGCCGGCCGGCGTCGTGACGCCAAGCGGAATGTCGGCCAGCCCGGGGTTGGGCGTGGATGGATCGTCGGGGCGGGTCGGCACCACCACCGGCACCGT
>JAZJZQ010000138.1:0-1715 GCA_040389625.1 Pseudomonadota bacterium
GCCGGCGCGCGCCGCTTCCACCGCCGCGTTGAGCGCCAGGATGTTGGTCTGGAAGGCGATGCCGTCGATGATGCCGATGATGTTGGTGATCTCGCGCCCCGAGGCGTTGATCGACTCCATGGTCTGCACCACCTGCGCCACCACGGTGCCGCCGCGCACGGCCACGTCGGAAGCCGAGGCGGCCAGCGTGTTGGCCTGGCGCGCGCTTTCCGCGTTCTGGTGCACGGTCGAGGCCAGCTGCTCCAGGGCCGATGCCGTTTCTTCCAGCGCGCTCGCTTCCGATTCCGTGCGGCTCGACAGGTCGGCGTTGTCGGTCGCCATCTGGGTCGAGGCGCTGACGATGGCGTCGCTGCCGGCGCGCACCGTGCCGACGATGGCCGTCAGGCTGGCCACCATGGCGTGCAGGGCGCGCATCAGCTGGCCCGCTTCGTCTTCCGAATCGGCGTCGATGTCGACCGTCAGGTCGCCCTGCGCCACGCGGTGTGCCGCGTCTACGGCTTCGGCCAGCGGGACCGTGACGGATTTGACGATAGCCACGCTGGTGAACGCGGCCAGCACGGCCAGCGCCAGCATGCCGGCCATGGTTTCATACCGTACCATGTTCAGATGGGCCAGGCGGCTGTCGACCCGGCTGCGCACCTGGTCGAGCGCGGCGTCGTTGAGCTTGAGCTGGTTGTCGATGGCGCCCGTGATCTGGTTGAAAAATTCGGCCGGCGCCAGCGTCAGTTCGTCGGCCTTGACGATCTGATGATCGACCAGTTGCAGCACGGCGCGGCCCGAGGCCAGGCTGGTTTCCTGCAGCGCGTCCAGTTGCGCCTTGATGGCGGCGTCGCCTTCGCTGGCCTTGCGCAGCGAGTTGGCGGCGCCGTCATACAGCTCGGCCACCGTGGCCGCCATGGCGGCGATGGTGACGCGCTGTTCCGGGGTGGCCGTCTTGGCGGCCAGCGCGGCCGAACCCTTGGCGCGCAGGCGGCCCAGCGCTTCCGTCAGGGCGGGCGATTTGACCAGGGCCGAGTCGATCAGGTAGAACGTTTCGAACTGCGGGTCGAGGCTCAGGTCGTAGTGGTCGACCAGCGCTTCGTTAAAGCGCATCAGGCGGCCGATCAGGGCACTGTGGACGCTAAAGCTTTCCTGGCCGTTCAGCGCACCCTGTTCCACGCGCGCCGTCAGGGCGCCGATTTCGTCGCGCACCTTGGCATAGCGCTCATACAGGGCCGGGTCGCCGTCCTTGAGCAGGGCGTCGGCCGCCGTCAGCGCGCCCGCCAGTTCCCGCTGCTTGGCGCGGCGCCGCTCGCTGGCGCTGCTGTCGCCCCCGAGCACCATGGCCGACAGGCCGCGATGCTGCTGCGCCAGCCGGATGGTGTTCATGGTGGCGCGGATCGGGGCGATACCCTGTACTTCCTGCTGCGCCACGCCCACTTCCTTGCCCGACTGGACAACGTACAGCAGCAGGGGAATGGCCACCAGCACGGCACAAAGCAGCGACAGGACCAGGAATTTTTGCCAGAGCAGCAGGCGTCGCAGTATCAGGTTCATGGTTGACTCGTTTCTTATCGGATAAGCGTAGGGAATGCGGGGACGTCGGACCGTTGCGTCAATTTGGTGCAGTCAGGACAGGAAATGTCCGAACCGGTGCAGGTAATCGTCACACTATAGTGCGCTGCAGCAAAAATATGCATGATCCAGGACAATTAATGCACAAATCGGGCCAGCAA
>JAZJZQ010000138.1:1815-4009 GCA_040389625.1 Pseudomonadota bacterium
TGCGGGTGTAGAGCGTGGCCAGTTGCGGACCGGCCCGCACCGTGGCCAGCGTGGCGGCACCGGGCATGGCGGCGCTGTCCTGCTGCGCCAGCGCGCGGCCGTAGGGATCGTGTACCGTCAGCACGCCTTCGCGTGCGGCGCGCACCACCGTGTAGCCATTTTCCACGCCGCGCAGGGCCGTCATGGCGGCGGCCAGGTGGCGGTCGGCGCCGAAGTCCCAGGCCGGCACCAGCATCACATCCGCGCCGCGCTGGCCATAGGCCCGGCCCAGCGTGCCGAAGTGCATGTCCTTGCAGATGGCCAGGCCGTAGTGCAAGGCGTCCACGCTCTGCAGCGTGTATTCGCTGCCGGGCACGAATTCCCGCTCCGGCGGCGCCAGGTGGTGCTTCTGGTAAGTCTGCGCCGGCGCGCCTTGCGGCGACAGCAGCCAGGCCAGGTTGAGGCGGTGCTGGCCGTCGTCGGTGCCCACGCCGGCCGCGATCCAGATGCCCAGCCGCGCCGCCAGCGCGGCCAGCCGCTGCTGCTGTTGCAGCGCCTGCGCGGGCGACAGCATGGCGATTTTTTCCGGCAGGACGACGATGCGCGCGCCCTGTGCGGCCAGCGCTTCAATGTGTTGTTCGTAGCGCTGCCAGATCGGGGCGGCATAGGTGGCGCTGGCCTGCAGGCCGATGGCGTCGTCGATGGCGGCCAGGCCGAAGGTGGTCTGCTGGCCCGCCAGCGGCGTTTGCAGGCGCAACACGCCATAGGCCAGCGCGGCGGCCACGGGCAGCGCGGCGCCGGCGGCGGCGCGCCAGGCATGGGGCAGCACGCTGCCGCGCGCCACCAGCAGGGCCAGCGCGGAGGCCGGCAGCGACAGCAGGAACACCAGGCCGGCGGTGCCGGACAGCGCCGTCACCTGCAGGGCCGGCAGGAAGCCGGCCTGGGTGTAGGCCAGGCTGTTCCAGTTCCCGTCCGGCAGCAAGTTGGCCATCAGGGTGTCGGCGCCGGCCCACAGCAGGGGATAGGCGAACACGGCCCACCAGCGCGGGTAGCGCAGCACGATGCGGCGCGTGGCCATGATAACGGCCATCCACAGCAGCCCTTGCAGCAGCAGGACCAGGGGCGCCGTGAAGTAGCCGAGCACGGTAATCAGGTAGGGCAGGTTGGGGGCCAGGCCGGTCACGGCGGCGGCCAGCGTGCTCCAGCGGGCGGCACCGCTGCGCGAACGCAGCGCCAGCGCCAGCACGGGCGCGGGCGCGATCCAGGCCATCCACCACACCGGCTCCAGGCCCAGTGCGAAGTGCAGGGCCGCGCCCAGTGCGATGGCCAGCGTCAGTCGCTGCCAGCGGGACAGCTCCAGGAAGGGAAGGGCGGAGAATTCGGTCGGTTTCACGGATCGCACTCCTGGCTAAAAATGCAGTGTAGTGCAATCCGTGATTTAGTTATCATATTTTCCACTTTTTTGCGTGGAAATCGTTGCGCGAAAACGACTGGCGGTCGCGCGCAACGGGGCACTACGTCAGGCGGTGGCGGCGGCCGGCGTGGCGCCAGCCTTGCTCTGCTTGAGCTGGCGGTTGACGGCGCTCAGCACCGCCTTGAACGAGGCCGTGACGATGTTGCTGTCGATGGCGGCGCCGAACAGGGTGGGGCCATTGGCCAGGCGCAGTTCCACATAGCAGGCCGCCTTGGCGTTGGCGCCGGAACCGATCGAGTGCTCGTGGTAGTCCATCAGCTTGATGTCCAGGCCCAGCGCATCGACGAAGGCGTCGATCGGACCGTTGCCGCCGCCTTGCAGGGCCAGCGGCGCCTGGTGGTGGAGCACGGCGATGTCGATCTGCACCGGCTCGTCGCTGCTGGTGTCTTCCACCATGCGGTGCGAGCTGTAAGCGTAGGGCGCGTCCTGCTCCAGGTATTCGCGGCTGAAGATCTCATGGATGCCGTCGGCCGTGATTTCCAGGCCGGTGGCGTCGGCCACGGCTTGCACGGCGCGCGAGAACTCGATCTGCAGGCGGCGCGGCAGCACCAGGCCGTAGTCCTGTTCCAGCAAGTAGGCCATGCCGCCCTTGCCGGACTGGCTGTTGACGCGGATCACGGCGTCGTAGCTGCGGCCCAGGTCGGCCGGGTCGATCGGCAGGTAGGGGATTTCCCACAGCGCGCCCGGCTGCTGCTGGGCGAAGCCCTTCTTGATGGCGTCCTGGTGCGAGCCGGAGAAGGC
>JAZJZQ010000139.1:0-2900 GCA_040389625.1 Pseudomonadota bacterium
TGGCGGCCCCGGCCGACACGCCGCCCCTGATGCGGCTGCAGGGCGCCGCCTATGCCACGGCCATTGCCGAGCATTTCCGCGACCAGGGCCAGAACGTGCTGCTCATCATGGATTCGCTGACCCGCTACGCCATGGCCCAGCGCGAGATCGCGCTGGCCATCGGCGAGCCGCCCGCCACCAAGGGCTATCCGCCGTCCGTGTTCGCCAAGCTGCCTATCCTGGTGGAGCGGGCCGGCAACGGCGAGATGGGGGGCGGCTCCATCACCGCCTTCTACACCGTGCTGACGGAAGGCGACGACCAGCAAGACCCCATCGCCGACTCGGCGCGCGCCATCCTGGACGGCCACATCGTGCTCAACCGGCGCCTGGCCGAGGCCGGCCACTACCCGGCCATCGACATCGAACAGTCGATCAGCCGCGCCATGCACTCGATCACGACGCACGAGCACCAGATCCAGGCCCGCAACCTCAAGCAACTGTTCTCGCGCTACGAGCGCAGCCGCGACCTCATCAGCGTGGGCGCCTACGCGCCGGGCAGCGACCCGGTGCTGGACCAGGCCATCGGCCTGCACGACAAGATCGAACACTTCCTCCAGCAACAGATCACGGAACGGGTCAGCATGAGCGAGAGCTTGGGCCAACTTACCTCGCTATTCGACTGATTGCCTGTCAGCTACGACGCCTATAATGCATCATCATGGCATCCCAATCTCAACTGAATACCCTCATTGAGCTGGCGCAACGGGAAACCGACGACGCCGCCAAACGGCTGGGCGCGGCCCTGAAAGCGGTGGCCGAGGCCGAACAAAAACACCAGATGCTGGTGGGCTACCGGGACGAATACGTCAAGCGCTTCGAGGCGGCGCAGGCGGCCGGCATCACGCCCATGGCCTACCGCAACTTCCAGGCCTTCATGGGCAAGCTCGACAACGCCATCACGGGCCAGCAGGAAGTGATACGGCACGCCGAGCAGCGCAGTGCCCAGGAAAAACAAACCTGGCAGGCCAGCGAGCGCAAACGCATGTCCTACGCCACGCTCAACGAGCGGGCGGCGGCGGCCGCGCTCAAGCTCGAAGCCAAGCGCGACCAGAAGCAGATGGACGAACACGCTGCACGACAGGCATATTACAAACGCTGAGTTCAGCTCGGCGGCAACCAACCATAACGGCGCGACCATGCAAACTCCTCTTCTTCCCCTGCCCACCATCGGCGCCAATGCGGCCACCGCGCCCAAGGTAAGCCTGAACGCCGGCGGCCAGGACAACCAGTTCCAGCGCGCGCTGTCGCGCGAAATGGAGCAGCGCCAGTCGGTCAACGCCAGCGGCAAGGCCCCCGCCCGGGCGCCGGAGCGCCAGCCGGCCGCGCCGCGCCAGGCCGCCGCACCGGCCCGTCCGGCCACGCCCGCCAGGCAGGCCCAGCCAGCACAAGCGCAGGAGGCGGACCCGCCCGTGCAGCCAGGCGCCAGGAGCGAGCCGGCCACCACCAGCGCCGCGCCGGCCACCGCCAAGCCGGCAACGGACAGTGACACGGACCAGCCCCAGAGCGATGCCCAGGCCGCCCTAGACGGCCCCGTGGCCGACATGCTGGCCCTGGTAGCGGCCTTCAATCCGCCGCCGGCGCCAGCCGCTAACGTTCTGCCGGCCACGGCCGGCACGCAGGCGGCCCCGGCCGCCATGGCCGCCGCCGGCGCCGCCTTGCCCGACGCGGCCGCCGCGACGGCGACGGCGACGGACCCGGCCCTGATCCAGGCCGCGGCCGACCAGGCCAGCGCCACGGACGATTTCCAGACCGCACTGACCCAGGCCAGCGCCGCGCTGGCCGGCGCCAAGGCTGACCCGGCCGCCGCCGCAGCCAGCGCCGCCGACGCGACCGCAGCGGCCGCCGCGGCCGCGGCCAATGGCGCCGCCCTGCCCGCCGTGCCGGTCGCGCCGGCCGCCGCGCGCGATGCCAAACCGGCCGCCACCAGCACCGATGCCGCCGCGCCGAACGAGGCCGACACCAGCCTGGGCCAGCTCAGCACGGCGGACGCCGCCAAGGCTGACACCGGCGCCGCCAGCGTCAGCGAGCCCAGCAGCAAGACCACCGCGGCCGGCCACGATGCCTTGCAAGCGGGGGCCGACCGGCCCGCGCCGGACAACGCCATCCCCGTCACGGTCGCCAAAGCGGCGCCGGCCGAAACGGCCGCCGTGCTGAAAGCGGCCGCGCCGGCCGCCCAGGCCGCCGCCATCGCCCCGACCGCCGTGGCGGGCCTGGAAGTGGCCAAGGCGGCCGCTGCCGCCGTGCCGGCCGAGCGGCTGCCGGCCCGGGTCGGCACGCCCGGCTGGGACCAGCAACTGGGCCAGAAGATCGTCTTCATGGCCGCCGGCGGCGAGCAGAGCGCCACCATGGAACTGAACCCGCCGGATCTGGGACCGCTGCAAGTGGTGCTGAGTGTCTCGAACGACCATGCCACCGTGGCCTTCTCGTCGGCCCAGCCGGAAGTACGCCAGGCGCTGGAAGCGGCCGTGCCCAAACTGCGTGAA
This sequence comes from Pseudomonadota bacterium, assembly GCA_040389625.1. GTDB lineage: Bacteria > Pseudomonadota > Gammaproteobacteria > Burkholderiales > Burkholderiaceae_D > Rugamonas. The sequence continues at coordinate 2,523 of JAZJZQ010000139.1, forward strand.
ATGATGAGCGACGCCGGCATCCAGCTGGGCAACGCCACCGTCTCGGCCGGCACGGGCAACCAGGACAATGGTTACAACCAGCAGGCGGCCTCGGCCCAGTCGGGCGGCGGTGGCGGCAGTGGCGGCGGCCAGGGCGGTTCCCGCTTCGGCCACGACAGTGCCGAAGCGGCGCCGCGCAGCGCCCCGCCCGTGCGCCGCCTGCCGGCCGGCGCCGTCGACACCTTCGCCTGACCACGCCCGCAGCGGCCGCCCGGTCCAAGCTAATCGGGGCCGTAACACCATTTAATCGGGGACGTAACACGGTTATTCCGCAGCACCTGGCCGGAAACCGTGTTACGTCCCCGTTTTATTTTGCGCACAACGTTGCCACAAAATGGC
>JAZJZQ010000140.1:0-1097 GCA_040389625.1 Pseudomonadota bacterium
ACCCTGACCGACAGCCTGGGCCAGCGCAGCAGCCTGCGCGACATGGCCGGCCAGGTGGCCCTGGTCACCATGTTCTACGGAGATTGCAACACAGCCTGCCCGGTGGTGATCGAAAACCTCAAGCGCACGGTCGCCGCCCTGGGCCCGCAGGGCCGCAAGCTCAAGGTGCTGATGGTCAGCCTCGACCCGTTCCATGATTCGCCAGCCTCGCTGGCCCAGCTGGCCGGCAGCCACCACCTCGACACCAGCCAGTTCAAGCTGGCCGTGGCCAAGGATGAAGCGCAGACCCGCACGATGGCGGCCGCCCTCAACATCAAGTTCCGCGTGATGGGCAGCGGCGAAATTAACCACACGGCCCGTATCGTCCTGATCGACGCCGGCGGCAACGTGCTGGCCGCCAGCAGCAAGCTCGATGCCACCCCGGAGCCGGAGTTCCTGAAGCAGATCGCCGCCGCATTGAAAGCCGGCTGATCCCGCCTGCCAGGGCCGACGGCGTACGCCTAGCGGCAAACGCGCAACGCGGCCACAGTCAAAATCAGGATGGGAAGCAGCAGGCTCCAGAACTGCCACGCCACGCAGGCATAAGCCCCACTGACCGCGCCCAGGCCAAAGGCCAGCACCGGCCACAGGAATTTGTTGATGCGCTGGCGTGTTGCGCCATCCCTGCCGCCGCCCATCAAATCGAGCAAGTCGATCACCACCTGGGTGACATTGCCGGTCATGACGGTGGTGGGCGCGAGATCCGTCCAGACCAACCGGCTGGCGGCGTTCTGCACGCCCATGGCCGCCGCCCCCGCCATGCCGGCGCACAGGGCCAACAGCGTATCGGGCGCCCGTATCGGCTCAGCCAGCGAACCAAGCAGCATAAAGGCCAGCAGGAGACCAATTTGCATGCCCAGCGCCACGCCGAATGGCGCCCGGTTCCGCGCCTGCAGCCGGTTCACCACCAGGCGCGTCAACACCACAGCGGCGATAAAGGCCGGGAATGCCAGGAACTTGATCAGCACCCCATGACTGGGCCGCGCCAGCTCGCTGCCGATCAGGACAAAGTTGCCGGTGACATGGGCCGTAAACAAGCCAAACAGCGACATGAAGCC
>JAZJZQ010000140.1:1197-16520 GCA_040389625.1 Pseudomonadota bacterium
GGACAAAGTTGCCGGTGACATGGGCCGTAAACAAGCCAAACAGCGACATGAAGCCGACGGTGTCCACATAGCCGGCCACGTAGCCCAGACCAACTCCGAGGTATTTATCGTGCTCCATGAGCGGCTCCGTTCCCGACTCAGGCACTACGCTGCAACAGCGACCGAAGCGTGTAGCGCCCCGGCCCCGCCACGGCGATACTGGCGAAGATGGTCATCAGCAGCCAGCCGAACTGCCCATCGGCGACACTCCAGTCCGGATGCACGAATACCATGGACACCAGCAGCAGGAACAGCACGGGCAGGCTGGCCAATCGTGCCCACAAGCCGGCGGCGATCAGCAGCGGGCACACTACTTCGGCGAAGATCGCCAGCAAAAGCGTCAGGCCGGCACCCAGATGCAACGGGTCGTCGATGTGCTGCAATTCGCTGCCGTAATGCAGAAGCTTGGGCAAGCCATGTACATACAGCAGCAGGAAGGCGCCGGCCAGCCTGAGTAGCAGCAGACCTGCGTCCGGCGTCGTTTGCCAGGGCTGCCCGGCGGTCTCATTCCGATTCATCATCAACACTCCTGGTTGGATATTTCACTAGGCTTCAAAATGCCAGGCCGGCCAGCACAAACCCCGCGCTCATGGCTACCACCAGCATGGCGCCGATGGGAGTTGGAGGTGCAGGAGAGGGAATATCCTGCCAGCGGCAGAAAGCGCCGATGGCCAATCCCAACAGGGATCCGATTGCCAGTTCCATGCTATTTCCTTTCCAGTCCATGGCCGCCACACAAACCCTTGTGGCGCGCCGCACGCAGCGTGCAATACCGGTCCACCAGCCAATAGCCGCAACTCATCATCAGCACCAGCAAGGCGCCGCTCAGTACGGGCGGCGATGGCACAGGAATATGGGTGAGACGGCAGGCCATACCCACCACGAAAGACAACAGCAATCCCAGCGCGACTTTAAAATAGGACATGACGGTTTCTCCTTTCGCCTCAGAATGCGAAGCAGCTGCAGCCCAGCGCGCCCCAGAAGCCGGCAAATTCCGACACCGGCACGGTCGACTTGCGCGCCACGTCGTGCGCGTGCGCGTGTACGGAGCAGGCGCCGCGGCACTGGTGCGGCATGGCGGTCCGCGCCTGCCTGCCTTGCTGCGGCTTTACCACCGGCCGGTAATGCCCGCTCACCTTGGCCACCGGCGACCATTCCGGCAGCACCGGCAACGGTGGCGGCGCCAGCGGCGTGAACTCCGCCGCCCCATACACGATCTTGCCGCCCACGACAGTCAGCACGGATTCGATGGCCTTGATGTCATCCTCATGCACGCTGAAGAAGTCGGCCGACAGCACGGCCAGGTCGGCCAGCTGGCCGGCCCTGATCTGCCCCTTCTTGCCCTGCTCGTTGGAGAACCAGCTGCTGCCCCGGGTCCACAACTCCAGCGCCGTCTCTCGCGGCAGCCTGGCGCCGGCGTCGTACAGGCGCAGCCCTCCCACGGTGCGGCCAGAGACCAGCCAGTACAAGGCCGTCCACGGGTTGTAGCTGGCCACGCGCGTGGCGTCGGTGCCCGCACCGACCGGCACGCCCATTTCCAGCATCTTGGCCACGGGCGGGGTGGCGCGGGCGGCGTCGGCGCCGTAACGCTCGACAAAATATTCGCCCTGGAACGCCATCCGGTGCTGGATGGCGATGCCGCCGCCCAGGGCCCGGACCCGTTCGATATTGCGCTCGGTGATGGTCTCGGCGTGGTCGAACATCCAGTGCAGGCCGTCGAACGGAATCTCGCGGTTGACCTTTTCGAACACGTCGAGCATGCGCGAAATCGATTCATCGTAGGTGGCATGCAGGCGGAACGGCCAGCGCTGGCTGACCAGGTGGCGCACCACCTTTTCCAGTTCGTCTTCCATGCCCTCGGCCAGCTCGGGCCGAGGTTCCAGGAAATCTTCAAAGTCGGCGGCCGAAAACACCAGCATTTCGCCGGCGCCGTTATGGCGATAAAAATCGTTGCCGTCGCCGGGCTTGACCAGCTGGGTCCATTGCTGGAAGTCCTGCAGCTCCTGCCCTTTGTTCTGGGTGAACAGGTTGTAGGCGATGCGTATCGTCAGCTGCTCGTCCCTGGCCAGCTGGTCGATGATGGCGTAGTCCTCCGGATAGTTCTGGAAACCGCCGCCGGCATCGATGGCGCTGGTCAGGCCCAGCCGGTTCAATTCGCGCATGAACTGGCGGGTGGAGTTCACCTGCTGTTCCAGCGGCAGCTTGGGGCCCTTGGCCAGGGTCGCATACAGGATCATCGCATTGGGGCGGGCGATCAGCATGCCGGTCGGGTTGCCGGCGGCGTCGCGCTGGATTTCGCCGCCGGGCGGATTCGGGGTGTCCTTGGAATAACCCACCGCCTGCAGCGCGGCCCGGTTCAGCAAGGCGCGGTCGTACAGGTGCAGGATAAAGACCGGGGTGTCTGGCGCGGCCGCGTTGATTTCGTCAAGGGTCGGCATGCGCCGTTCGGCAAACTGGAACTCGCTCCAGCCGCCCACCACGCGCACCCATTGCGGATGCGGCGTGCGCGCAGCCTGGTCCTTCAGCATGCGCAGGGCGTCGGCCAGCGAGGGCACGCCTTCCCAGCGCAGCTCCAGGTTGTAATTGAGGCCCCCGCGTATCAGGTGCAGGTGGGAGTCATTCAGCCCCGGGGTGACGGTGCGGCGCTGCAGATCGACCACCTTGGTGGCGCTGCCCTGGTGGCGCATCACCTCTTCGCCCTCCCCCACGGCCAGGAATTTGCCATCCTTGATGGCAACGGCGCTGGCCACGGGCTGGCTGCGGTCTACGGTGTGGATACGGCCATTGTGCAAGATCAGGTCGGCGTGCATGGTGCTTCCTTTGTGGTTCGGCGGTAACAGCGGCTTCGCCAGGCCAGCCTGTCCGGCCAGACGCCGGACAGGCTCGCTGCTAGCTCAGCCATTTAACTGGCGTAAGCGGTCAATGGCCTTCGGATGCGTTGAACATCGTCTTGGCATAGATCAGGCCAAGGCCGTAGCCGCCGCCGTGCGCGATGGAGGTGGCCACGGTCTGATTGTACGTCTCGCCGCGCGCCCAATCGCGCTGCAGCTCCAGCAGATACTGGAGCGACGTCATGGGCCGGGCGCCGGCCTGGATCATGCGTTCCATGGCACGCTGGTGGGCTTCGTCGGACACGTCGCCGCAGGCGTCGGCGATGACGTACACGTCAAAGCCCTGGTCCAGTGCCGACAATGCGGGGCCGACGATGCACACCGAGGTCCACAGGCCGGCCAGCACGATCTTGTCCTTGCCGATGGCATTCACGCGCTCGGCGATGCGGCCGTCTTCCCAGGTATTCATGGTGGTGCGGTCGATCACCAGCTGCTCCGGGAAGACCGACTTGATCTCGTCGAAGATGGGGCCGGAGAAGGACTTTTCGGCAACCGTGGTGAGGATGGTCGGCACCGCAAATTCCCTGGCGGCCTTGGCCACCAGGGCGGCATTGTTGCGCAGCAGGGTGGCGTCGATGGACTTGGTGGCGAACGACATCTGCGACTGGTGGTCGATCATGATCAGGGTGTGGTTGCTGGGGTCCAGCAGGGTCTTGCCAGGTTGGGCTTTGGCGATGGGCATGGTGTTCTCCTTGCGCTATTGAGTGGTGTTGGTCGAATTTCAATGGTCGATTTTTTCGAATGCACTTCATGTGGGAAGCGCGATTCGATGTACGCAGTATGATTGTCAGTCCGCAAAAAGAAAAACGGAAAAAGTCCCAAGCTATATTCGAAAAAATTGAACATATGGTATTTACGGCCGCAGACAACGGTTAACGTGACAAATACCCCCCCGGCCCGGCCTTTCTTAACCTGAATCAAGAATTTAAAAAGTTGTTCCGGGATTCATTGACCACACCATATCTAGTGGCTAATCTGTAGTTCCAAACTACAGATAGTATCCGGAGGGATTGTGGGCGAAGCCATGCAACAAACATACATCATCAAGCGCGACGGCACGCGGCAGCACTTCGATGCCGCCAAGATCGTCGCCGCCCTGAACAGCGCCGGCCTGGCCACCGGCGAATTCGACGCCAACGGCGCCAACCGCCTGGCCCAGGTCACCGTACTGCGCCTGAGCGACATGACCGACCTGGCGCAGCTGACCGTGGAGCGCGTGCAGGACACGGTGGAATCGGTGCTGTACGACGCCGGCCACCGCAAGACATTGCGCGCCTACGTGGTCTACCGCGAGCAGCACAACAACCTGCGCCAGGACCGCAAGTCGCTGGTGGACGTGGAATCGTCCATCAACGAATACCTGAACCAGCAGGACTGGCGTGTGAACGCCAACGCCAACCAGGGCTATTCGCTCGGTGGCCTGATCCTGAACGTGTCGGGCAAGGTGATCGCCAACTACTGGCTCAATCACGTCTATCCGCCGGAAGTAGGCCAGGCCCACCGCGACGCCGACATCCACATCCACGACCTGGACATGCTGGCCGGCTATTGCGCCGGCTGGTCGCTGCGCACCCTGCTCAACGAAGGCTTGAACGGCGTGCCGGGCAAGGTCGAATCGAGTCCGCCCAAGCACATGTCGAGCGCCATCGGCCAGATCGTCAACTTCCTCGGCACGCTGCAGAACGAATGGGCCGGGGCCCAGGCGTTCAGCTCCTTCGACACCTACATGGCGCCCTACATCCGCAAGGACAGCCTGAGCTACGCCGAGGTCAAGCAGTACGTGCAGGAGCTGATCTACAACCTCAACGTGCCGTCGCGCTGGGGCACCCAGACTCCGTTCACCAACCTGACCTTCGACTGGGTCTGCCCGGAAGACCTGCGCGAACAGGTGCCCGTGATCGCCGGCGAGGAAATGCCGTTCACCTACGGCGAGCTGCAGGACGAGATGGACATGATCAACCGCGCCTACATCGAGATCATGATGACCGGCGACGCCAAGGGCCGCGCCTTCACCTTCCCCATCCCGACCTACAACATCACCGAGGATTTCGCCTGGGAGAGCCCGAACGCGGAACTGCTGTTCGAGATGACGGCCCGCTACGGCCTGCCCTACTTCCAGAACTTCATCAACTCGGAACTGAAGCCGAACATGATCCGTTCCATGTGCTGCCGCCTGCAGCTGGACCTGCGCGAGCTGCTCAAGCGCGGCAACGGCCTGTTCGGCTCGGCCGAGCAGACCGGGTCGCTGGGCGTGGTCACCGTCAACTGCGCCCGCCTGGGCTACCTGCACCGCGGCGACGAGGCGAGCCTGCTGGCCGCGCTGGACCGCCTGCTGGTATTGGGCAAGCAAAGCCTGGAGATCAAGCGCAAGGTGATCCAGCGCCACATGGACAACGGCCTGTTCCCGTACACCAAGCGCTACCTGGGCACGCTGCGCAACCACTTCTCCACGCTGGGCGTGAACGGCATCAACGAGATGATCCGCAACTTCACCAACGACAGCGACGACATCACCACGACCATGGGCCGCGATTTCGCCCTGCGCCTGCTGGACCACGTGCGTGCGCGCATGCTGGAGTTCCAGGACGAGACGGGCCACATGTACAACCTGGAGGCGACGCCGGCCGAAGGCACGACCTACCGCTTCGCCAAGGAAGACCGCAAGCGCCATCCCGAGATCCTGCAGGCCGGCACCCAGGACATGCCCTACTACACCAACTCCTCGCAGCTGCCCGTCGGCTACACGGACGATCCGTTCGAGGCGCTGGAGCAGCAGGACGCGCTGCAGCGCAAGTACACGGGCGGCACCGTGCTGCACCTGTACATGACGGAGGCGCTGTCGAGCCCCGCCGCCTGCCGCACGCTGGTGCGCCGCGCGCTGGGACGTTTCGGCCTGCCCTACATCACGATCACGCCGACCTTCTCGATCTGCCCCAAGCACGGCTACCTGAGCGGCAGCCACAAGTTTTGTCCCAAATGCGATGCCGACCTGATCGCACGCCAGCAACGCGACGTTGCAGCCATCTAAACGAAAGGAACTGCCATGAACGATATGAGCCACAATATGAGCCACACCGTGCAAGTTATCCCCCGCGCCGTCGTATTGAACGACGCCGACCGCCAGCCGTGCGAAATCTGGACCCGCGTGATGGGCTATCACCGTCCCGTCTCGTCCTTCAACACGGGCAAGAAGGGCGAGTTCTACGAGCGCAAGTACTTCCAGGAGCCGCAGAGCACTGCGGCCTGCTAGCATGGAAGCCGGCCTGCTCAAGGTGGGCGGCTTCACGCCGTTCACCGCCACCGACTACCCCGGCCATCTGGCGGCGGTCGTCTTCGTGCAGGGATGCGCGTGGCGTTGCGGTTACTGCCACAACCCGCACCTGCAATCGCGTCCCAAGCGCAGCCCGCTGGCCTGGTCCAGCGTGCTGAAGGTGCTGCAAAAGCGGGCCGGCCTGATAGACGGCGTGGTCTTCAGCGGAGGCGAGCCGACCACCGACCCGGCCCTGCCGGCGGCGGTGGAGGAAGTACGGGCGCTGGGATTCAAGGTGGGCCTGCATACGGCCTGCATCTACCCGGACCGGCTGCGCGAGCTGTTGCCAAGGCTGGACTGGGTAGGGTTCGACGTCAAGGCGCCGTTCGCGCACTATGCCGCCGTGACGGGCGCGCCCGACAGCGGCGTCCAGGCCGAAGCGTGCGCGCGCGCCATCCTGGAGAGCGGCATTCCGTACGAGTGCCGCACCACCGTGCATCCCACGCTGCTCAAGCCGCAGGGCATCATCGAACTGGCGTCCACGCTGGCGGACATGGGAGTGAAGAATTACGTGCTGCAGGAATTCCGCGCGCAAGGATGCGGCGACGCGGGGTTGAGCGCAGGCGCGGTAGCAGGCTATCCCGGCCCGGCCATCGTCAGCGCGGTGTCGGCCATGTTCCCCCACTTTACAATGCGCCGCACCCACTAAAACAAGAACGGCGGTCAGTGCCAACTATCGTACACGGACTCACCCGTTGTTTGCTTAACGGTTGAGCTTGTGTATGCATGTTGGCACGGACCCCGGCATTCCTGGCTACATCGCCGCCGCACCGCATACTTTCTTGCCGCTGCCATCCGTTTCGCAGTGCGCCGCCAGGCCACCGCAAGCGACCGCCCCGCCGTCGCCCGCCTTCTCGCAGAACGGGGCCTTGCCGCCACATGCGACAGCGTGGCCATCGGCAGACTTGGCGCAGAATGGGGCCTTGCCGCCACATGCCACGCCGCTGCCATCGGACGACGTTTCGCAGAACGCCGCCATGCCACCACACGCCACCACATGACCGTCCGCCGATTTTTCGCAGAATCCCGCCTTGCCGCCGCAGGCGACGGCCGTGCCGTCGGACGATCGCTGGCAGAATCCGGCATCCAGCCCGCAGCTGACCGACTTGCCATCGGCCGATGGCTGGCAAATATTGCTGACGACGGGACCGGCCTGCTTGCCCGGTTCGATGGTGGCAGTGGGCGTCAGTTGCGCACAACCGGCAAGGGCGACGACAACCGTCGCCAGGACCAGACGCAAGCGGATAGACATGTTCATGCAGCTCTCCTTTAGTAATCGATTTGGCAATTTTAATCGTTTAACAAAATAGAGGGCTGCTTTTTTTGTAACAATACCGCCCGCGGCGCGTCACCTCAAGCCACACTTACTCCCAGTTCGTGCATCGGCACCTTGTACGTCTCGCGCGCCGTGGCGACCGAAATGGCGGAGACCACGCCGGTCGCCGTCACGAACGCGGCCACCGGCATCCAGCCGCCAGCACCAGGTTGCAGGATGGCGGCGCTGATGGTCGGGGCGAAGCCGCCCAGCGCAAAGCCGATCTGGGTGCCGATCGCCATGCCGGACAGGCGCACGCGGGTATTGAACATCTCGCCATACAACGAAGGCCAGACGCCGTTGGCCGCGCTGTACACCAGTCCCGACAGCAGCAGGCCGAAGGCGAAGATCAGCGGCACGTTGGCGGTGCCGATGCTCCACATGTAGGGCCAGATCAGCGTGGCCGAACCGAGCGCGCCGAAGATGAACACCGGCTTGCGGCCGATCCGGTCGGCCAGCGCCGCGAACATCGGGATCGCGCCCAGCGCCACCACGTTCGCCAGCACCAGTACCGTCAGCATGGTGGAACGGGGAATGTGCATGGTATTGACCGCATACGACAGCGTGAACACGCTGAAGATGGTACTGACCACCGACACCAGTGCGGCAAAGATCACGCGCACCAGGTTAGCCTTGTGGTCCTTGAACAGCAGGGCCACCGGCATGCGGTCCGACTTGTGGCTCGCCTCCTCGGCGAAGGCCGGCGTTTCGGGCAGCGTGCGGCGCACCCACATGCCGACCGCCACCACCACCGCGCTCAGGAAGAAGGGAATGCGCCAGCCCCAGGCCAGCAGCTGGTCTTCCGGCAGCGCGGAGATGGGCAGGAACACCAGCGTGGCCAGGATCAGGCCAGCCTGCGTGCCGCTCAGCGTGAAGCTGGTGAAGAAGGCGCGGCGATGGGCCGGCGCGTGCTCGAGCGTCATCGAATTGGCGCCCGCCTGTTCGCCCGCTGCCGACAGTCCCTGCAGCATGCGCAGTACCACCAGCAGGATGGGCGCGGCGATGCCGATCTGGCCGTAGGTCGGCAACATGCCCACCATGAAAGTCGAAATCCCCATCAGCAGCAGCGTGAAAGTGAGCACCTTCTTGCGGCCGTACTTGTCGCCCACGTGGCCCAGCAGGACGGCGCCGATCGGACGGGTGACGTAGCCCACGCCGAAGGTGGCGAAGGCGGCGATGGTGGCTGTGGCCGGATCGAAGGCCGGGAAGAAGATCTTACCGAACACCAGCGCTGCCGCCGTGCCATAGATGAAGAAGTCGTAATACTCGACGGCGCTGCCGATCCAGCTGGCAAAGGCCGCCTTGCGCGGCGAACGTTGTGGCTTGGGCTCGCCGGCGGCGCCGGCGGCCCCCTGGCTGCGGGCCGTGGTTGCAGTTGCAATTGACATGTGTTCCTCCAAGAACTTGAATGTACCCCGTTTGCGTGCGCCCCGGAACCGGTCCCGGAACGCGCATCCTGGGCTGTTGTTAAAACTTGTGTAAGATGCCGGCCTGCAGGCCGGTCAGGTGCTTGCCGTTGATGTCGGCGCCGGCCAGGTTGGCCGACGGTCCGGCCGAACTGCTGAAGCGGAAGCCGGCGTTGGTCTCGTTCTGCATCACGCTGGCAAAGCCGTACAACACGGTGCGCTTGGACAGGTCGTAGTAGGCACCCAAGTTGCCCCCGCGCGCGCCCGCGTCGCCGTCCGACGTGTCATGGATCACGCCATACAGCGCGCCCACCCGCAACTGGGGTGCGATGCGGTAGTCGGCCGACACCTGGTAGATGTTGTAGTAGCGTCCCGCGTTGACGTCCGTACCCGGGAAGAAGTTGTTCGGACTGCTGACGTTGTTCAGGATGGTGCCGGCGTTGCGGCCGTTGGCGCTGCCCGTCGAGTTGTTGCTGCGGGCGGCGGCCAGATAGATGGTGCCGGCGCTGTACTTGTAGTTGGCGTAGACGTTGTGATAGACCACCTTGTCATGCACGGTGGCGGTGACGGCGTTTGGCCTGGCCTGGAGGCCCGCGTAACCGGCGCGGTAAGGGCCGTTCTGGTAATCCAGCGACAGCTGCACGATGGCGCTGTTGCCACGGGTGGACGCGCCGTTTTCCGGCAGCGCGTAATGCACGCCCAGCTGCACCCCGGCCAGGCGGGGCGAGCGGTACGACAGGTCGTTGTCGTAGCGCGAAGGGACACCGAAGGTGTTGATGATGGAGCCGAAGGTGGTGCGGCTCGTGTAGTCGATGGCGCCGCCGATCAGGAACAGCTCCGTATTCTGGCGGCCGATGCGGTATTCGCCGTGGGGCGCGGCGATGCCGACCCAGGCCTGGCGGTCGAACAGGCGAGCGGTGTCGGCACCCGTTCCGGTGTCGGCATTGAGACCCTGTTCCAGGTTGAAGCGCACCTGGTAGCCGCCGCCGATATCCTCGACGCCGAGGAAGCCGAGCCGGCTGCGCAGGATGGCGCCGTCGTTCAGGCCCGTGATGTGGGCGCCGCTGCTGCTGCGGATGTAGCCCAGGTATTCGTCGAAGTTACCGTAGATGGTGACGTTCGATTCCGCCTGCGCCACGCCTGCGGCCGACCACGCCGCCATGCAGGCCAGCGCCAGTATTTGCTTGTTCATGCTATCTCCAGATCGTTATCGTTGTATCGCGGCGCCGCCGGGATGCCGGTGCGCCGCGGGTGTCCCCCCAGGACTGCCGCGAAGTGAGGGGGCTTCGTTTGCTTAAACTGTTACTTCTGCCAGGGCGCTGATGGCCAGCGCGTAGCCGCGTACGCCAAACCCGGCCAACACCCCCGCCGCCACCGGCGACAGCCAGGAGTGGTGGCGAAACGGTTCGCGGGCGTGGACGTTCGAGATGTGCAGCTCGATCACCCGCACCGCCGCGCCCTTGATGGCATCGTGCAGCGCGACCGACGTATGGGTGTAGGCGCCCGCGTTGAACACCACGCCCGCCAGCTCTCCCCGTGCCTGGGCGGCGCCCGCCTCGTGCAGCGCGTCGATCAGCACACCCTCGTGGTTGGACTGGCGAAAGTCCAGCGCCAGACCATGCCGTTCGCAGGCCTGGGCGCACAAGCGGGATACATCTTCCAGCGTGGCCGCGCCATACACGGACGGCTCGCGCTGTCCCAGCAGATTGAGGTTCGGGCCGTTCAGCACCAGCACCTTCTTGCGTTGCTGTTCCATGGTCACTCCCCTTCAGGCCATGACGGCATGGGCGGCCGTGGGCCGGCGCACGTCCAGGCTGCGCCGCAGCACCTGATCCGTCACCCACTTTGCGGCCCGGTGGGCACGCTGCGCCACGATCTCCGGCGCCAGCTGCAGGTAGTCGTCGTTGAACACCTCGAAGCTGTAATCGCCCCGGTAGCCGCCCCGGTCCAGCCGGCGCAGCAGGTCGGTCAGCTCGCCCGAGTGAGCGCCCTCGCCGGGGAACACGCGCAGGTGCCGCGCCGTCTCCAGCCGCTCCTCGGCGCTGCGGATGTCGCGCCACATGAAGTCCGACAGCTGCACCATCGCGATCTTGGCGCTGGGGATGTCTTCCAGCCCATCCAGATTGGCCTGGTTGGCAAGCATGTGGAAGGAGTCGATCACCACCCCCAGGTTGGCATGGTCCGCCATCTCCACCGCTTCCCACGACTGTTCGTACTGGTTCACATGGCGGCCCCAGGACAGCGCCTCGTAACCCACCCGCACCCCCAGCGGCACGGCCAGCGTGGCCAGCTTGGCCAGGTGGCGGGCGATCAGCGGCATGGAACCGCTGGCGTGGCTGGAGGTGCTGGAACATACCATCAGCAGCGGCGCACCGACGGCCTGGCACACCAGCAGCATCTGGCGGGCGATATCGAGCTTGTACTCGTGCAGCGCGCCGTCCAGTCCTTCGTAGTCGCGCATCACCTGGATGCCCGTCACGCGCACGCCGCTGGCGCGCACCAGACGCACCGCCTCATCGAGCCCGCCCGGATGGCCGGCCAAATCCCTGGCCCACAACATGATCTGGCTGAAGCCGGCCGCCCGCGAGGCGCGCAGCTTGGCTTCCAGCGGACCGGCCAGCGTGATGCTGTCCATGCCGAAGTTGGAGAGATTCATAAGGCCTCCAGCGCGCGGAAGGCGTCCGACGACACGCCGGGCCAGCCAAACAGTTCAAGGTACAGGGGCGCCTGCTCGATCAGCATTTCCTTGCCTTTCTGGATGCGGCAGCCGATCTCCTGCGCCTGGCGCAGCAGGCGGCTCATTTCGATCTTCATGCCGCAGTCGGCCACGATGCAGTCAGGCGACACGCCATTGAGGTCGATCGGCAGCGGATCGTCCGCCTGCATGCCCAGCGGCGTGGAATTGACCACCACGTCGAAACCGGCGGCCGCCGGCGGCGCGATCACGATCTCCGTGCCAGGAAAAGCCTGCTGCAGGCGAGCCTGCAAGCCCATCGCATGCTCGGCACGGGTGTCGTAGATGGCCACCTGGCCGATGCCGCGTTCAGCCAGCGCATAAGCGATGGCGCAGCCGACGCCGCCGCTGCCGACCACCAGCGCGCGCGCCTTGGGCCAGTCCAGCGGACGCTCGCCGCAGGTACGGTCGAAGGCGCGGATGAAGCCTTCACCGTCGATCAGGTCGCCCAGCACCTTGCCATCCGCATCCTTGTAGATGGCGTTGCAGGCGCCGGCCAGCACGGCGCGGGCGCTGGGCTGCTCGACCGCCGCAACGCTCATCGGCTTGTGCGGGATGGAGACGAAGATGCCGCCCACGTTGGGGAAGGACATCAGCATGCGCACGGCCGCCGTGTACGACTCTGGCGGCACCTTGAGCGGCACGACGCGCGCGTCGATGCCATGGCGCTGGAAATAGGCGTTGAACAGCGCGGGTGCCTTGACCTGCTCGACCGGCCAGCCGATCACGGGAAAAATGCGGGTGGTGCCGGAAATCTCAATCATGGTGGTTCTCCAGGTGGCTCACGACCAGCTCGAAGCTGACGCCGCCTTTGTACAGTTGGGTTAATGCGCCCCGTTCGCTGGACTGGGCCGGCGCACGGTCGATGAAGACGATGCCGCGCTGCTGCAAGGCGCGGGTGGCCGCCAGCACGTCCGGCACGCCGAAGCCGACGCGGATCAGCTGCTCGCCCCACTGCAGGCCGCCCGCCCCTTCCGGCGGCTCGACCAGTTGCAGGTAGAAGCGGTGGCAGGGGCTTTCCAGCAGCGTCCCTTTCGGCACGACGCCGAAGTAGCGGCCTTCCGGCAGCACGCGAAAGTCCATCAGCTGCTGGTAGAAGTCGATCCACTCCGGCGCGCGGCCGGCGCCTATGGCCTGCACCACGCCGAAGAAGTGCATGCCGGCCAGCGCGGGCGGATTGGCCGGCGCGTTCGGGATCGGCTTGAAATCGACGTCGTAGATGGAAAAATCGCGGAAGCGGTCGACGAAGTAGAGGATGGAATCGCCCGCACCATGCACGCCGGGGATGTTCAGTTCCATCACGCCGGCCCGGGTCTGGATCGCCCAGGCGCCCATGTCGATGGCGTGGCGGTAAGCCACGTCGGCGTCGCGCACCCGCAGGGCGATGGCGCTGATCACGGTGGACTGGGGATCGGTGCCGGACTGCGGCAAGGCGCGCGGATCGGCGTTGACGATCACGTTCATCGAACCCTGGCGGTACAGGGTCACTTCCCGCGAGCGGTGGCGTGCCGTGGCCACGAATCCCAGCTGCTCGAGCAGCGCGCCGAAAGCCAGTGGCTGGGCGCTGGCATATTCGACGAATTCGATGCCGTCTATGCCCAGTGGATTGTGCGGTTCCGGATTGTGTTCTTGCGCCGTCATGATGGTCCTCGCTCGGTTGAATGAGGCCAGTGTAGAAATCTCTGGCGGCAAAAAATAGCGGTCAAAACGGCGCTTTTTGCGCTGAACGCGCGCACTGCGCGATTAGCGCGCAAAACGCATTTAATCCTATGCTCCGGCTCAAGTTCATGCAAAGGAAAAGGAGGTGTGCGGCGTTTTCGCAACAGAGGGCGCCCGAAGGCGGCCAACCGGCGCAGAGACGTTACGCCAACAAAGGAGATTGCGCGCTGATCGCGCACAGGGCGTCCGTCTCCCGCAAGGCTTCATGCCTGAAGCGCTTCGGCGCGCCGGTAAGCGCGCTCCATGCCCAGGAAAGCCAGCAGGCCCAACGCGGTGCTGATGCAGCTCATGGCCAGCACCAGCGTGGCCGAAGCGCCCAACTGGCTGTGCGACACCAGTTGGCCAACCACGAAGGCGACGGCCGTGATGATGCAGCCCGACGCCGCCGCGGCGCGTCCGGCCTGGTTGGCGAACGGTTCCACTGCCCCGCCCTGCCCGCACGGCTGATGGAAGCCATGCCCCAGCATGAACACGCACTGCGGCGCCAGCAGCGCCCATGGCGTATGCACGCCTGCCTGCGCCAGCAGGAACTGGCCGGCACCGCCGGCCACGGACAACAGCGCGCCGATACGCACCACGCGCGGCACCGGATGACGGCGCAGGCAGCGGCGGCAGATCACCGTGCCGACCAGGAAAGCGAGCGTACAGGCGGCCGGCACGGCGCCGTAGGCCACGCGCGACATGCCAAAGTCGCGGATAAAAACGAACGGCGACAGCAGCAGGAAGCACATCGCACCGCTGAAACTGATCCCAGCCAGCAGCGACGAGGCCAGGAACTGCGGATGGCGCAAGATGGCCCGGTAGCTCGCTGCATCGGCATCGGCATCGGCATCGGCAGCGTGGACGCGCGTCTCCGCCAGGCCCCGGTAGACGGCCAGCCAGGCCAGCGCGCCGAATCCGGCCACCAGCCCGATAGTCCAGTGCCAGCCCAGCCACTGTGTCACCAGGCCGCCGGCCAGCGGGCTCAAAACGCCGATCAGGCCCATGCCCGTCATGGTGCGCGCCATGATGCCCATGCCCGCCGGCCCGGCGTACCGGTCGCGGATCACGGCGCGCGCACCGATCACGCAAGCGGCAGCCGCCATGCCCAGGATGACGCGGCTGGCGACCAGCATCTCCAGCCCGTTGGCCAGCGCGCCCATCGTGGCGGCAGCCACATACAGACCCAGTCCGCCCAGCAGCAAGGGACGGCGGCCGATATGGTCGGCGCGCCAGCCTATTGCCAGTTGCGCCAGGCCGAAGGCGAGGATGAAGGCCGTCAGCGTCCACTGGACGGGACCCGCGCGGCCGCCGAACTGGCTGGCAATCTGGGGCAAGGCCGGCAGGTAGACATCGGTCGCCACCAGCTGGCAAGCCAGCAGCAGCACCAGCACGTTGGCCAGCGAAGGCCGCAGACGGCCGCCCGCGCTCATGCCGGCACCGCCGTTCCGTCGTTGGAAATGGCGGCTGGCGGCGCAGCATGGAAAGCGGGTGTCATGGGAAATCCTCGAAATCCGGCGTGGGCTGCCGTAGCGCGCCCGGGATGCCGGACGCCGCCCGATTGTAGAAACCGGGAGCGCGACACGAAAGAGGCAAAACGTGCCGTTCGTGCGACAATCGCGCCATCTGCGCGCCTATCGCGCAAATCGCCAAAAAATGGGGACGTACCCCATTTCGAGGATGTGAAAATTAAGGAAAAATTGGAACGAAAAAAATGGGGACGTACCCCATTTCGAGAAATGGGGTACGTCCCTATTTTGTTCACCTCGGGGATGCAGCATGAAAAAACCGGCTTTGCTGGATGTGGTTGTCAACAAGCGCGACCAGATCGAGGGCCTGATCAAGGGCGTCGAGGTGATACGGGCCTTCGACCACGAGTCGGTGCGGCTCACGCCGACGGAACTGGGCGAACGGGTCAACCTGAGCCGCA
>JAZJZQ010000141.1:0-2101 GCA_040389625.1 Pseudomonadota bacterium
GCCAGGCCGCTCATGTCGAGCACGATGGCGCCCTTGCCTTCCACGTGGGCGGCCATGGCCAGGATCTGGCCCACCGTCACCACGCCGGTGCCGCCGATACCGGTGATCAGGATGCCGTAGGGCTGGGCCGTGCCCGGCAG
Organism: Pseudomonadota bacterium; assembly: GCA_040389625.1. Lineage (GTDB taxonomy): Bacteria > Pseudomonadota > Gammaproteobacteria > Burkholderiales > Burkholderiaceae_D > Rugamonas. The sequence goes on from JAZJZQ010000141.1 coordinate 141, forward strand.
GACGGGCGCCGGCAACACCGGCATGGCGGCGTCGCCGGCGGCAGCCTTCTTGGGCTTCTTCAGGGCGCCGCCTTCCACCGTCACGAAGCTGGGGCAGAAACCGGTCACGCACGAGAAGTCCTTGTTGCAGGACGACTGGTTGATCTGGCGCTTGCGGCCCAGTTCCGTTTCCAGCGGTTCCACCGACAGGCAGTTGGACTGCACCGAGCAGTCGCCGCAGCCTTCGCACACGGCCTCGTTGATGACGGCGCGCTTGGCCGGGTCCGGGTACTCGTTACGCTTGCGGCGGCGACGCTTCTCGGAGGCGCAGGTCTGGTCGTAGATCATGGCCGACACGCCCGGCTTGTCGCGCAGCTCGCGCTGCACGTCCATTAGTTCGCTGCGGTGGCGCACCGTCACGCCTTCGGCCCACTTGTAGTCGGCCGGGTATTTTTCCGGTTCGTCCGTGACGACGATGATGGGGCCCACGCCTTCGGCCGCGATCTGGCGCGAGATCATGCCGGGGTCCAGCGGACCGTCGAATTCCTGGCCGCCCGTCATGGCGACGGCGTCGTTGAACAGGATCTTGTAGGTGATGTTGACCTTGGCCGCCACGGCGGCGCGGATGGCCAGCAAACCGGAGTGGAAGTAGGTGCCGTCACCGAGGTTGGTAAATACGTGCTTCTCGTTGGTGAACGGGGCCTGGCCGACCCAGGTCACGCCTTCCGCGCCCATGTGGGTGAAGGTGGACGTTTCGCGGTCCATCCACAGCACCATGTAGTGGCAGCCGATGCCGGCCAGCGCGCGCGAGCCTTCCGGCACCTTGGTCGAGGTGTTGTGCGGGCAGCCGGAGCAGAAGTACGGGGTGCGGTCCGTTTCCGGATTGGGCTTGACGGAGACCGACTTGAGCACCAGCTCCTTCGCTTCCAGGAAGGCGATGCGCTCCTTGACGCGCTGCTCGACGGGATGGCCGGCGCAGTAGTGCGAAATGCGGCTGGCGATGGCGCGCGCGATCTGGGCCGGATTCAGCTCATAGGTGGCCGGCAGCAGCCAGTCGCCGTGGCCCGTGTGGCCCTTGTTGCTCCACTCGCCGGTATCGTCGAACTTGCCCACCACGCGCGGGCGCTGGCCGTCGGGCAGGTTGTACAGCTCTTCCTTGAGGGCGTATTCGAGGATCTGGCGCTTTTCTTCCACCACCAGGATCTCGTCCAGGCCCTTGGCGAATGCGTGCACGCCGTCCGCTTCCAGCGGCCAGGTCATGCCGATCTTGTACAGACGCAGGCCGATGTCGGCCGCCGCCTGCTCGTCGATGCCCAGGTCGGCCAGCGCCTGGCGCGTGTCGAGGTAGGACTTGCCGGCCGTGATGATGCCGATCTTGGGCCGGGGGCTGTCCCAGATGATCTTGTTGAGCTTGTTGGCGCGCACATAGGCCAGGGCCGCGTACCACTTGTAGCTGTTCATCCGCACTTCCATGTCGAGCACGGTGTCCGGCCAGCGGATATTGAGGCCGCCCGGCGGCAACTCGAAGTCGTCCGGCATCACGATCTGCACCCGGTCCGGGTCGAAATCGACGACGGCGCCCGACTCGATGATGTCGGTCACGCATTTCATCGACACCCACAGGCCCGTGTAGCGGCTCATGGCCCAGGCGTGCAGGCCGTAGTCGATGTATTCCTGCACCGAGGACGGATACAGCACGGGGATGCCGCAGGCGTTGAGGATGTGGTCGGACTGGTGGGCGGTGGACGAGGACTTGGCCGCGTGGTCGTCGCCGGCCAGCACCAGCACGCCGCCGTGCTTCGCGGAACCGGCGTTATTGGCGTGCTTGAACACGTCGCCGCAGCGGTCCACGCCGGGACCCTTGCCGTACCACATGGCGAACACGCCGTCGTACTTGGCATCCTTGAACAGGTTGGTCTGCTGCGTACCCCAGACGGCCGTGGCGGCCAGGTCTTCGTTCATGCCGGGGTGGAACTTGACGT
>JAZJZQ010000142.1:0-3917 GCA_040389625.1 Pseudomonadota bacterium
CATGAACAAGGCGGCCGAAAACGTCTACGGCGCGATCCGCCGCGACGGCACCCAGAAGAACGTGGTCGACACCATGCAGACCCGCATGGAACTGTACGAGCGCATCAACTACCACAGCTTCGAGCAGAAGCTCGACGCGCTGTTCCAGGCGCAGAAGAAGTAATCGCAGGAACAACAGGCAAAGCCTTACATCGCAATCGCAAAATCGCAATCCCAAACATAGAACATCTGGAGAGATCAAATGAGTGCTGAACAAGTCGCCACCTTCAAGCCGAAGAAATCCGTTGCCCTGTCGGGCGTGACCGCCGGTAATACCGCGCTGTGCTCCGTCGGCAAGACCGGCAACGATTTGCACTACCGCGGTTACGACATCCTGGACGTGGCCAACACCTGCCAATTCGAGGAAATCGCCTACCTGCTGGTGCACGGCAAGCTGCCCACCGCCGCCGAACTGAAAGGCTACAAGAGCAAGCTCAAATCGCTGCGCGGCCTGCCGCAGTCGGTCAAGTCGGCGCTCGAAGCGCTGCCGGCATCGGCCCACCCGATGGACGTGATGCGCACCGGCGTGTCCGTGCTGGGCTGCACCCTGCCGGAAAAGGACGACCACAACGTGCCCGGCGCGCGCGACATCGCCGACCGCCTGATGGCATCGTTCGGCTCCATGCTGCTGTACTGGTACCACTTCAGCCATAACGGCAAGCGCATCGAAGTGGAAACGGACGACGACTCGATCGGCGGCCACTTCCTGCACCTGCTGCACGGCGAGAAGCCGTCCGAGTCGTGGGTCAAGGCCATGCACACCTCGCTGATCCTGTACGCCGAGCACGAGTTCAACGCCTCCACCTTCACCGGCCGCGTCATCGCCGGCACCGGTTCGGACATCTACTCGGCCATCACCGGCGCCATCGGCGCGCTGCGCGGTCCCAAGCACGGCGGCGCCAACGAATTCGCCTTCGAGATCCAGAAGCGCTACGAGAACGCCGACGAGGCGGAAGCGGACATCCGCAACCGCGTGGCCAACAAGGAAGTGGTGATCGGTTTCGGCCACCCCGTGTACACCATCTCGGACCCGCGCAACGTGGTGATCAAGGAAGTGGCGCACAACCTGTCCAAGGAAGCCGGTTCGACCAAGATGTTCGACATCGCCGAACGCCTGGAATCGGTCATGTGGGAAGTGAAGAAGATGTTCCCCAACCTGGACTGGTTCTCGGCCGTGTCGTACCATATGATGGGCGTGCCGACGGCCATGTTCACGCCGCTGTTCGTCATCTCGCGTACCTCCGGCTGGGCTGCCCACATCATCGAGCAGCGCATCGACAACAAGATCATCCGTCCGAGCGCCAACTATGTCGGTCCTGACGACCTGCAGTTCGTGCCTATCTCCGACCGCAAGTAATGGAAGCGAACATGAACACTCAATTTCGCAAGAACCTGCCGGGCACCAAGCTCGATTACTTCGACGCGCGTGCCGCCGTCGATGCAATCGAGCCCGGCGCCTACGACAAGCTGCCCTACACTTCGCGCGTGCTGGCGGAGAACCTGGTGCGCCGCTGTGATCCGGCCACGTTGAACGCCTCGCTGTCGCAGCTGATCGAGCGCAAGCGCGACCTCGACTTCCCGTGGTTCCCGGCGCGCGTGGTATGCCACGACATCCTGGGCCAGACCGCGCTGGTGGACCTGGCCGGCCTGCGCGACGCCATCGCCCTGCAAGGCGGCGACCCGGCCCAGGTCAACCCGGTGGTGCCGACCCAGCTGGTGGTGGACCACTCGCTGGCGGTGGAATGCGGCGGTTTCGATCCCGACGCCTTCACCAAGAACCGCGCCATCGAGGACCGCCGCAACGAAGACCGTTTCGACTTCATCAACTGGACCAAGAAGGCGTTCAAGAACGTCGACGTGATCCCGCCCGGTAACGGCATCCTGCACCAGATCAACCTGGAGCGCATGTCGCCGGTGGTGCAGGTGAGCGACGGCGTGGCCTATCCGGACACGCTGGTGGGCACCGACTCGCACACCCCGATGGTCGACGCGCTGGGCGTGATCGCCGTCGGCGTGGGCGGCCTGGAAGCGGAAAGCGTGATGCTGGGCCGCGCCTCGTGGATGCGCCTGCCCGACATCATCGGCGTGGAGCTGAGCGGCAAGCCGCAACCCGGCATCACCGCCACCGACACGGTGCTGGCGCTGACCGAATTCCTGCGCAAGGAAAAAGTGGTGTCGTCCTACCTGGAGTTCTACGGCGAAGGCGCGTCCGCGCTGACACTGGGCGACCGCGCCACCATCGCCAACATGGCGCCTGAATTCGGCGCCACCGCGGCCATGTTCTACATCGACGAGCAGACCATCAAGTATCTCAAGCTGACCGGCCGCGACGACGAACTGGTCAAGCTGGTGGAGCTGTATGCGAAGCAGACCGGCCTGTGGGGCGACACCCTGAAGGCGGCCGAATACGAGCGCGTGCTCAAGTTCGACCTCTCTACCGTGGTGCGCAACATCGCCGGCCCGTCCAACCCGCACAAGCGCGTGCCGACCTCCGAGCTGGCCGCGCGCGGCATCAGCGGCAAGGTGGAGAACGAGCCTGGCCTGATGCCCGACGGCGCCGTCATCATCGCCGCCATCACCAGCTGCACCAACACCAACAACCCGCGCAACATGATCGCCGCCGGCCTGCTGGCCCGCAATGCCAACGCGCGCGGCCTGACCCGCAAGCCATGGGTGAAAAGCTCGCTGGCGCCCGGCTCCAAGGCCGTGACGCTGTACCTGGAAGAAGCGAAGCTGATGGACGACCTGGAAAAGCTGGGCTTCGGCGTCGTGGCCTATGCCTGCACCACCTGCAACGGCATGTCCGGCGCGCTGGACCCGGTGATCCAGAAGGAAGTGGTGGAGCGCGACCTGTACGCCACCGCCGTCCTGTCGGGCAACCGCAACTTCGACGGCCGCATCCACCCCTACGCCAAGCAGGCCTTCCTGGCTTCGCCGCCGCTGGTGGTGGCCTACGCCATCGCCGGCACCATCCGCTTCGACATCGAGAAGGATGTGCTGGGCATCGATGCCGACGGCAAGCCGGTCACGTTGAAGGACATCTGGCCGTCGGACGAGGAGATCGACGCGCTGGTCGAGGCTAGCGTCAAGCCTGCGCTGTTCAACAAGGTCTACATTCCGATGTTCGCCAAGCAGGCCGACGACGGCATCAAGGTCAGCCCGCTGTACGACTGGCGTCCGCAGACCACCTACATCCGCCGTCCGCCGTACTGGGAAGGCGCGCTGGCAGGCGCGCGCACGCTGACGGGCATGCGTCCGCTTGCGGTGCTGGGCGATAACATCACCACCGACCACCTGTCGCCGTCGAACGCCATCATGCTCGACAGCGCGGCCGGTGAATACCTGGCCAAAATGGGCCTGCCGGAGGAAGACTTCAATTCCTACGCCACCCACCGCGGCGACCACCTGACGGCGCAGCGCGCCACCTTCGCCAATCCGACGCTCAAGAACGAGATGGTGCTGGAAGACGGCAAGGTCAAGGCAGGCTCGCTGGCCCGCATCGAGCCGGAAGGCAAAGTGACGCGCATGTGGGAAGCCATCGAGACCTACATGGAACGCAAGCAGCCGCTGATCGTGGTGGCCGGCGCCGACTATGGCCAGGGTTCCTCGCGCGACTGGGCCGCCAAGGGCGTGCGCCTGGCCGGCGTGGAAGCGATCGTGGCCGAAGGCTTCGAGCGCATCCACCGCACCAACCTGGTGGGCATGGGCGTGCTGCCGCTGGAGTTCCAGCCCGGCGTGAACCGCAACACGCTGCACATCGACGGCACCGAGACCTACGACGTGATCGGCGAGCGCACCCCGCGCGCCACGCTGACGCTGGTGATCAACCGCCGCAACGGCGAGCGGGTGGAAGTGCCCGTGATCTGCCGCCTCGATAC
>JAZJZQ010000143.1:0-2429 GCA_040389625.1 Pseudomonadota bacterium
TCAGGTCCCGCGCTTGCCGTTGGCCGCAGCCTTGGCTTTTTCGGCCGCCAGCGCGGCCGCCTTTTCGGCCTTGATGGCCATTTCGGCGGCGTGTTCGTCCAGCCGCAGCTTGCGCGTGTCCGGCGTTTCCAGCGACACGCGGCCCAGCGCGCCGCTGCGGTAGTCGCCCAGGAAGGTGTGCGAAGCCTTCTCGAAATCGAGATCGCCGCCCTTCTGGCGGAAGCCGCGCCGCGCCGCCACGCCTTCCACCACGGCGATGCCGTCCATCTGCTCGATGTCCTTGAAGCCATAGCGCGCCACCAGCAGCTGCGGGTAGTGCTTGAGCATTTCGTCGGCCAGGAACACGGCCACTTCTTCCTCGATCAGCGCGTTGGAGCCGACGGCGTGGCTGGCGGCCAGCATCAGGCCGTCGCTGGCCAGGGCGATCTTGGGCCACAGCATGCCGGGCGTATCGACCAGGATGGTGTTCTTGTCCAGGTACAGCTTCTGCTGCTGCTTGGTGACGGCCGGCTCGTCGCCCACCTTGGCCACGCGCTTTTTCAGCAGCGCGTTCATCAGGGTCGACTTGCCCACGTTGGGGATGCCCATGATCATGATGCGCAGCGGCTTGGTCGGCACGCCGCGGTGCGGCGCCAGCGACTTGGCCAGTTCCGGGATGCGCGCCACTTCGGCCGGCTTCTTGGTCGTCATGGCGTAAGCCGTCACGCCTTCCTGGGCGTTGTAGTACGCCACCCAGGCCGCCGTGGCGGCCGGATCGGCCAGGTCGGTCTTGTTGAGGATCTTCAGGCAGGGACGCTGGCGGAACTTGCGCAGCTCCTCCACCATCGGATTGCAGCTCGCCTCAGGGAGCCGGGCGTCGACCACCTCGATCACCAGATCGGTGTTCTCCATCTGCTCCGCCGCCTTCTTCTTGGCGGCGTTCATGTGCCCCGGATACCATTGAATTGCCATGCTCTTGCCTTCAAAATCGTTCAGTCAATCCGCTATTTTACAGCCTGCCTCCGCCGCTGCCACAAAGTCTGCTTGCCGTCATCATCACAGTTGTATAGATTAGCCGCATTGTCGGATATGATGTCGGCTTTTCTTGTCGTTCAATAAATATTACCCAACCATCGGAGTGCTGAAGATGAGCATAGCTGCACCGTCCAACCCCAAGGAAATCACCCTGCGCGGGGTGATCCTGGGCATCCTGATCACCCTGATCTTTACCGCGGCCCAGGTCTACCTGGGTCTCAAGGTGGGCCTGACCTTCGCCACCTCGATTCCGGCGGCGGTGATCTCGATGGCGCTGTTGAGCGCCTTCAAGGACGCATCGATCCAGGAAAACAACATCGTCCAGACCATCGCCTCGGCCGCCGGCACGCTGGCCTCGGTCATCTTCGTGCTGCCTGGCCTGCTGATGGTGGGCTGGTGGGCGCACGTGCCGTTCTGGCCCACCTTCGGCGCCTGCGCCATCGGCGGCGTGCTGGGCGTGATGTACACCATGCCGCTGCGGCGCGCCCTGGTGTCGCAATCCGACCTGCCCTACCCGGAAGGGGTGGCGGCGGCCGAAGTGCTGAAAGTGGGCATGGCTTCGCGCGCCGGTGCCACCGAAGGCAAGGCCGGCCTGTGGGCCATGATCTGGGGCAGCGTCGCCTCAGCCCTGTACGCGGCCGGCAGCGCCGTCAAGCTGATGGCCGGTGAAATGTCGATCTACTTCCGCACCGGCGGCGGCGCCACCGGCATCGGCGCCTCCAGTTCGCTGGCCCTGCTGGGCGCCGGCCACCTGATGGGCATTACCGTCGGCGTGGCCATGCTGGCCGGACTGGTCATCGCCTGGGGCATCCTGGTGCCGCTGATGACGGCCATGCAGCCGGCCGCCGCCGGCGTGCCTGCCGCCGACCTGGCCCTGAAGGTGTGGTCGACCGATGTGCGCATGATGGGTGCGGGCGTGATCGGCGCGGCCGCCATCGTCACGCTGGCCGGCCTGGCCAAGCCCGTCATCGGCGGCCTCAAGTCGGCGCTGGAAGCATCGCGCCGCGCCAAGGTCGACGGCGCCGTCATCGAACGCACCGAACAGGACCTGCCCGTATTCATTGTCGGCCTGGTCACCCTGATTTCGATGGTGCCGGCCGGCTGGCTGCTGGCCAGCTTCCTGCAGGGCGGGCCGCTGGCCGAACTGGCGGTGCCGCTGGTGGCCGTGGGCGTGGCCTACATCCTGATCGCCGGCATGTTCGCCGCCGCCGTGTGCGGCTACATGGCGGGCCTGATCGGTTCCTCCAACTCGCCCGTGTCGGGCATCGCCATCCTCACCATCCTGGGCGCCGCGCTCAGCGTGGGCATGGTCGGGCGCCACGTCATGGGGCCGGAAGTGAGCCACGCGCTGGTGGCCTTTGCGCTGTTCGTCACCACCGTGGTGCTGGCCGTGGCCGTGATCGGCAACGACAACC
>JAZJZQ010000144.1:0-3770 GCA_040389625.1 Pseudomonadota bacterium
GCGCAGCCGCGCCACCTCGACAAAAATCTCCATCGCACGTAATTGGTCCATGGCCAATTGTCTCCATTTTGGCGACAATGTGTCAACCGCTTGCCGATTGTGGGGCCGCCGGCGCGGCCGTACAATGGCCGACAGACCCGATACACGCTGACCCAACGGAGCCGCCATGCTGACAGACGCCCAGAAACTGCAATACCAACGGGACGGCTACCTCGTCCTGCCCGCCTTCAAGAGCGCCGCCGAGATCGCCGCGCTGCGGGCCCGGGCCGAACAGATTGTCAATGAATTCGATCCAGCGGCGGCGGCCGGCATCTTCACCACGCGCGAGCAGGAAAAGAGCACGGACGACTATTTCCTCGGCTCGGACAACACCATCCGCTGCTTCTTCGAAGAGGAAGCGTTCGGCCCGGACGGCCAGCTGAAGCAGGCCAAGGCGCTGTCGATCAACAAGATCGGCCACGCCATGCACGACCTCGACCCCGTGTTCCGCGCCTTCTCGGCCGATCCGCGGCTGGCCGCCGTGGCGCGCGCGCTGGGGCTGGAACAGGCCCAGGTCTGGCAGTCGATGTACATCTTCAAGCAGCCCGGCATCGGCGGCGAAGTGCGCTGGCACCAGGACGCCACCTATTTCGACACCGATCCCGTCACCGTCACCACCTTCTGGTTCGCGCTGGAAGACGCCACGCTGGACAACGGCTGCCTGTGGGCCGAACCGGGCGGCCACCGCGGCCCCATGCGCGAGCGCTTCCTGCGCCACGGCGACACGGTGCGGATGGAAAAACTCGACAGCACGCCATGGCCGGACGACAGCACGGCCGTGCCGCTGGCCTGCCAGGCCGGCAGCCTGGTATGCTTCCACGGCCTGCTGCCCCACTACAGCGCGCCCAACCGCTCGCCCGTGTCGCGCCACGCCTACACGCTGCACGTGACGGATGGGCGCAGCGCCTATTCGCCCCACAACTGGATCCAGCGCGACGCGGCCTTGCCCGTGCGCGGCTTCCTGTAAGGGCGGGCCATGGAAATCCTGATCTTCGCCCCGCACTGGGGCAGCAACCACCTGGCACCGGCCGACTTCATCGCGCGCGTGCGCCAGGCCGGTTTTGACGGCGTCGAAATGTCGCTGCCGCTGGAGCCGGCCGCGCGCGACGCGTGGACGGCCCGCATCGCCGACGCCGGCCTCAAGCTGATCGCCCAGCAGTGGGAAACCGTGTTCCATCCCACGTTCGAGCCGCACCGGGCGGCGCTGGCCGAACTGCTCCACAACGCCTGCGCGGCCCGTCCGCTGCACGTGAACTCGCACACGGGCAAGGACTACTTCAGCCACGCCCAGAACCGGGAACTGATCGCGCTGGCCGACGCCATCGGCCGCGAGCACGGCGTGCCCATCGTGCACGAGATCCACCGCAGCCGCTTTTCCGGCCACCCCATGCTGCTGCTGCCCTACCTGGACGCGCTGCCCGAACTGCAACTGACGGCCGACCTGTCGCACTGGTGCTGCGCCTGCGAATCGCTGCTGGAAGACCAGCCCGGGACGCTGGCGCGCACCCTGCCCCACGTGCGCCACATCCACGCCCGCGTGGGCCATCCGCAGGGGCCGCAGGTGGCCGACTTCCGGGCGCCGGAGGCGCAGGCGGCGCTGCAACGGCACCTGCAGTGGTGGGATGAAGTGATCGCGCTGCGGCGCGCGGCCGGCGCGCCGCGCATGACGCTCACGCCCGAATTCGGCCCCGTGCCCTACACCCAGACCCTGCCCTACAGCGGCGAGCAAGTGTCGGACGCCTGGGAGCTGAACGTGGCCATGCTGGCACTGCTGCGGACGCGCTACTGCTAGCGCTCACGCGGCCGCCGGCTCCCACACGGGCGCCTCCAGCGGCATGGTGATCGTCACGCAGGTACCCTGGCCCGGCGCCGACTGCATGTCGATGCGCCCGTGCAGCACGCTGCTGACGATGTTGTAGACGATGTTCATGCCCAGCCCCGAACCGCCCTGTCCCAGCCGCGTGGTGAAGAAGGGGTCGAACACCTGGTGCAGGGTGCGCTCCGACATGCCCTTGCCGTTGTCGGCAAAACGCAGCACGGCCTCGTGTTCGCCGTGGCGCCGGGCGCTGATGGTGATGGTGCCGCCGGCGCCGTCGAAACCGTGCAGCAGCGCGTTGTTGAGCAGGTTGCTCAGCACCTGGCCCACGCTGCCCGGATAGGACAGGAACGCCAGGTCCGGCGCCACATCCACCTCGACTTCGCAGCCGGCCTGGCGCAGCTGGACGGCGAAGGTGGCCAGCGTGTCGCGCACCACCTCCTCCAGCAGGAAGCGGCGGCGCTGGCCGCTGGACTGGTCCACGGCCACCTGCTTGAACGATGTGATCAGGTCGGCCGCCCGCGCCAGCGAGGCGGCGATGATGGCGCAAGCCTTGCGGGCGTCGGCCAGGTGGGCCGCCAGGGCCGAACGCTTGACGCCGCCCTCGCTGCCCAGGCGCTGCTCGAAGTCGCCCACCATGTCGCCCAGCGCGGTGGCCGTCAGCAGGCTGTTGCCGATGGGCGTGTTGAGTTCATGGGCCACGCCCGCCACCAGCGCCCCCAGCGACGCCATCTTTTCCGACGTGATCAGGTTGGCCTGGGCCAGCTTCAGGCTGGCCAGCGCGGCCGACAGGTCGGCGTGCGCCGCGTCGGCGTTGTCCTTCTGCTGCGCCAGTTCGGCCAAGCTGCGCTCCAGCCCCTGCTTGGCCGTCAGCAGGGCCGCCACCAGCGCGCTGATGATCAGGCCCGTCACGGCCGTCAGCAGCACGGGCGTGGGCACGCCGCTGTAGCGCGGGCCGGCATGGCCGTCCACCTGCAGCAGCCAGCGCCGCTCGCCCACCACCAGGCTGGCGCTGAAACGCATGCCCGGCAAGGCCGCCAGGCGCGCCGCGCCGATCCGTCCGGCACTGTCGAACAGCTGGTTCTCCGCCGCCGGCACGTTGGCGGCGCCGTCCTTCAGGTAGCCCGTGTCGTGGATGCGCACATACAGGTCCTGCAACAGGGCCGGCTCGATCACTTCGCGCATCAGCGTATTGACCTTGAACACAATGGCCACAAAGCCCACCAGCGCGGCGCGCCGCTGTTCGACCGTGGCCTGCGGGGCGCCGTTGCGGTAGATGGGGGCGCGCGCCACGAAGCCCGGCTCGCCGCTGGCGTCCTGCACCAGCGTGACGCGCTCGGTGGCGACGATGGCGCCGCTGTCGCGCCCCAGTTCCAGCGCCCGCAGGTGGGGCGCCAGCGCCGACAGGTCCAGGCCGAAGGCGTTTTCGTTACCCGCCAGCGGTTCCGTGTATTCGATCACGTAATGGCGCTCGCGCAGCGCGGCCGGATGGATGCGGAACTGGGGATAGCCCTGGGGCGCCACGCTGGTGTCGCGCCGCACCGTATCGGCAAAGGCGGCCAGCTGTGGGGCCGGCACCACGCGCACGAACTGGATGGCCTGGAAGCCGGGATAGCGGCGCGCCAGGTCGAGCGCGCCGACGAAGCGGTGGAACTGGGCCCGGCCGATGCCGTCGTCGAGCGCATACATGGCCCGCATGCTGAGCAGCATGTCGAAATAGGTGTGCAGCCGCACTTCGGTGGCATGGGCGATCTTGTCGGCGTCGCGCCGGAAGATGTCGCGCCGCTGGCGCTCCTGCTCGCCGGCGACGAACAGGCAGAGCCAGGCTGTCAGGCACAGTCCGACGATGAACGCGATGTATCCCTGTCTGCGCATGGCCTGCCCCGTCTCCGTGCTGCCCTTGCCGTTCTTGCCG
>JAZJZQ010000144.1:3870-17203 GCA_040389625.1 Pseudomonadota bacterium
CCCCGTTTCGACGACGGCCGCATCGGCATAGCGGGCCGCGATATCGAGGAATTCCTCCTCCACCATCAACAGCGCGTCCACCAGGTCGGGATCGAACTGTTCGCCGCTACCCTGGCGTATCAGTTCCAGCGCCGTCTCGTGGGTGAAGGCCGGCTTGTAGACGCGGCGCGAAATGAGCGCGTCATACACGGCCGCCACGGCCACCAGCCGCGCCGACAGGGGGATGGCGTCGCCGGCCAGGCCTTGCGGATAGCCAGAGCCGTCGTACTTTTCCTGGTGCGAATAGGCGATCTCGCGCGCGTAGCGCAGGAAGGTGGTGCTGCGGCCCAGGTGGCGCTCCACTTCGGCGATGGCATCGCGGCCGTAGACCGTGTGGCGCTGCATGACGGCGAATTCCTCTTCCGTCAGCCGCCCCGGCTTGAGCAGGATGGCGTCCGGGATGCCGACCTTGCCGATGTCGTGCAGGGGCGCGGCCTGGAACAGCAGGGCGATGTTGGCGTCGCTCAGTTCGCGCCCATAGTGCGGCAGCGGCTGCAGCTGGCGCGCCAGCGCGGCCACGTAATGCTGCACCCGGCGGATGTGGTTGACCGTCTTGCGGTCGCGCGACTCGGCCAGTGCGGCCAGGGCCCAGATCACCGCCTCCACCATCTGGCCCTGTTCGGCCGTGCGCTCCTGCACCAGGTGTTCGACCAGGCCGGCCTGGTGGCGCAGCAGTTCGCGCGAGCGACGCAGCTTGACGTGGGTGGCCACCCGCGCCAGCAGCGCCTCGGGCAGCAGCGGGCGCACGATGACGTCGGCCGCCCCGCCTTGCCAGGCGCGCTGCTCGGCCTGCGGCTGGCCGCCGTCGAGCAGCATGAGCACAGGGATGGCGGCCGTGTCGGGACAGGCGCGCAGCTGTTCCAGCACGCGGTAGCCGTCGATGGCGGGCAGGGTCGCGTCCAGCAGCACCAGGTCCGGGCGCGGCAGCTGGCGCGCGCCGGCCAGCGCGGCCGGGCCATCGCCCGCTTCGCGCAGCGTGTACTGGTCGTGTAACAACGCCGCCATCCGCGCGCGCGGCTGCGGCGCGCCGTCGGCAATGAGTACGATGGCCCTGTGGTGGACGTCCATGCCTGGCTGCTCCCTGCTGAGAATTTGTTTCCAACTATCATGATACCCGAGCCCCCACCGCGTGCCGCAATTTTTGCGCCCCGCGCTTGCAAATAAATAGTGCACTACCTATACTGGTCGCATGACTGCCACGCCCGCCCCCATCTCCCCCCTGCAGCAAGTGCCCAAGCTGGATGCCCAGCTGTGCTTCGCCCTGTATTCCACCTCGCTGGCCATGAGCAAGCTGTATCGCAAGCTGCTGCGCAAGCTGGGGCTGACCTATTCCCAGTATCTGGTGATGATGGTGCTGTGGGAGCGCGACGGGCTGACCGTGACGGAAGTGGGCGAGCGCCTGTTCCTCGACTCGGCCACGCTCACGCCCCTGCTCAAGCGCATGGAACAGGCTGACTTGCTGACGCGCGCCCGCGCCGCCAGCGACGAGCGCCAGGTGATCATCTCGCTGACGCCGGCCGGCGACGCCCTGCGCCACGTGGCGGCCACGCTGCCGCCCGAGATCATCGGCGCCACCCGTTGCAGCCTGGACCAGGTGGTGAGCCTGAAGAACGAGTTGAACGCGCTGCGCGCCAGCCTGCTGCAGGCCGTCTAGCCCGGCCGAGCGCCAAAGCCGCGCTCGTCGTAAAATAGTTGCAACACGACTCGTTGCAGGCATCCATGACCACTCCCGCTCCCACCTTCACCGCCCCCGAATTCGTCCCGCAGGCGCTGCGCCAGCAAGGCTACGCGCTGCTGCGTCCCCAGGACGTGGCCGCCCTGGCCGGCTGCACCCTGGCCCAGCTGGCCGCGCTGGAACCGAGCTGGGACGACCTGGCCCTGGATAACTACCTGAAGGACGGCGGGCGCTACCGGCGCCGGCGCCACTCGTGCTTTGTCCAGGACGGCACTGAATTACGCCAGACGGCGCACCGCCCCCACTGGCAGCCGCTCGAATACAACGCCCTGCACGGCGGCATGCAGCGCCTGTTCGAGCCGGTGCTGGCGGCCACGGTGGCGCTGCCGGCCTGGCAGGGGCTGGTGCGCGGCATCGGCCAGCTGTGCACGGCCGCGCGCGGCGCCCACCCGTGGTATATCGAAGCGCACCAGTTCCGCATCGACACCACGGACGGCATCGGCCGCCCCACGCCGGAAGGGGCGCACCGCGACGGCGTCGATTTCGTGGCCGTGCTGCTGGTGGGCCGGCATGAGATCAAGGGCGGCGAGACGCGCATCTTCGAGGCCGAAGGGCCCGACGGCAAGCGCTTCACCTTGACCGAACCGTGGTCGCTGCTGCTGCTCGACGACGCGGCCGTGATCCACGAATCGACCCCGATCCAGCCTGTCGGCCCGCACGGCCACCGCGACACGCTGGTGCTGACCTACCGGGCCGGCGCGTTCCAGGGCTTGCCCGCGTAGCGCGGCGCACACGGCGGTGGCAAAATTGCACTGCGGGGCCGTTAAATCCGATATAGTCACACCAGCCCCGTGCAACACGGCACGGGCGCCACGGCCGGCCCGTCCACGCCGCGCCGGCTGCCCGCAACACGCGCGAACCCGCTTCCAGGAGACTGCCTGTGGACTCCAGTTATGAAATCCAGCCCGACGAAACCGAGATCCTGATCGTCGAGGACAGCCCGACCCAGGCCGAGCGGTTGCGGCGCCTGATCCAGTCCATGCGCTACCGCGCGCGGGTGGCCGGCAACGGCCGGCTGGCGCTGGAGGCGATACGGCAGGCCAAGCCGCACCTGGTGCTGTCCGATATCGTGATGCCGGAAATGGACGGCTACTCGCTGTGCCGCGCCATCAAGACGGACGACGCGCTGCGCGACATTCCCGTCATCCTCGTCACCTCGCTGACGGACCCCAAGGACATCATCCGCGGCATCGAATGCGGCGCCGACAACTTCATCCGCAAGCCTTATGCGGACGACTACCTGCTCAACCGCATCGGCCACATGCTGATGAACCAGAAGCTGCGCCGCAACCAGAACATGGAGATCGGCATCGCGCTCTACCTGGGCGACCAGAAGCACTTCATCAACGCCGAGCGCCAGCAAATCCTCGACCTGCTCATTTCCACCTACGAGCAGGCGGTGCAGGTCAACAGCGAGCTGCAGGCGCGCGAGCGCCAGGTGATCGAACTGAACATGCGGCTGGCCCACCACGCCGGCGAGCTGGAAACCATCAACCGCGAAATCGCCCTGAAAAACCTGGAGCTGGCCGAGGCGAGCCGCATGAAGTCGGCCTTCATCGCCAACATGTCGCACGAGCTGCGCACGCCGCTCAACGCCATCATCGGCTTCACGGGGGCGCTGCTGATGAAGCTGCCCGGGCCCCTGACGGCGGAACAGGACAAGCAGCTCAACACGATACGGGGCAGCGCGCGCCACCTGCTCTCGCTGATCAACGACATCCTGGACGTGGCCAAGATCGAGGCCGGCAAGGTGTCGCTCACGGTGGAGCCGGTGCGCTGCCAGCAGCTGGTGGCCGAAGTGATCGACAGCGTGCGTCCGCTGGCGCTGCAAAAGGGCCTGGCGCTGGAAGTGGCGCTGGCCGAGCAGCCGCTGACGGTCGACACGGACCGCCGGGCCCTGACCCAGATCCTGCTCAACCTGCTCAACAACGCCATCAAGTTCACGGAACAAGGTACGGTGCGCGTGAGCCTGGCCCAGTGCGACGGCGAAGCGGGTCCGCGCACGGAATTCACCGTGGCCGACAGCGGCGCCGGCATCCGCGCGGAAGACCAGGCCAAGCTGTTCCAGGCCTTCTCGCAGCTCGACTCGACCTCGACCCGCCACGCCGAAGGGGCGGGGCTGGGCCTGTACCTGTGCCAGAACCTGGCCAACCTGATCGGCGGCTCGCTGTTCTTCAGCAGCGATTTCGGCCACGGCAGCACGTTTACACTGGCGCTCAAGTCCCGCCATTGACGGGGCGACGGCGGCAGGCCGCAGCGGAGGGAATGATGGCGGCATGCATACTGATAGTGGAAGACAACCCGACCAATATGGACCTGATGGTCTACCTGCTGGGCGCCTACGGCTACCGCACCCTGTCGGCCTGGGATGGCGAGCAGGGCGTGGCGCTGGCGCGCAGCGAGCGGCCCGACCTGGTGCTGTGCGACCTGCAGTTACCGAAGCTGGACGGGTATGGCGTGCTGCGCCAGCTCAAGGCCGACCCGGCCACCCGCGCCATCCCCGTGCTGGCGGCCAGCGCCCAGCCGGCCGAGGACGGCGGCGCGGCCCTGCTGGCGGCCGGCTTCGACGGCTGGCTGGCCAAGACGTTCGAGCCGGAGGAACTGATGCCGGCGCTGGAAGCGTGGCTGCCGGCGCCGCTGCGGCCGGGCCAGCCGACGACGGCCGACGACGGCGCTACGCCCGCCGCCGGGCCAGACACCGCTCCCCATCGCGAGGCCCGGGACGATGCCAGTCCCGGTCCCGTCCCCGGCGCGCGCGTGCTGCTGCTCGATGCGGCCCCCACCAGCCGCGGCCTGCTGGCCACCATCCTGGCCCAGTTGGGCTATACGCTGACGGTGGCCGCCAGCGCCGGCCAGGCCGAGGCTTGCGCCGGCCAGCCCTTTGACCTGGTGCTGTGCGACTGCGACAGCGACGACGTGGCCGCGCTGCAGGACTTTCCCGTGGCGGCCCTGCGGCGCTACAGCCGGTTGCCGCTGATCGTGCTGCGCCCCGCCATGGACGTCAGCGTGGCGTGGGTGCCGTGCGGACGGCTGTACCCGGCCCGCCTGCTGGCCCATCCCATCGAGCCGCGTCAACTGGCCGACGAGATCGCCACCTGCCTGACGGCCACGCGTCCGCCGGCGTGACCGGCAGCCCGTTGCCCGGCCGGTGTGGACGTTCCGACATGGTTGCTGGCGCGACCTAGTATTTCTACTGTATTGCAGCGCACCATAAATCGGCCTATATTGGAACTGTCTCCTCCAACCGTTCGCTGAACATTGGATTTCCGCCCGCACCGCATGGTAGTGGGCGTTTTTTTTGGTGGCGCCGCAAGCCAGCCGCCGTTCATCACTCAAATGCGACGTCCTCGATCCGGTAACGGAATTTGCGCCGCTCGGGCAGGTTCCAGCCGGGACCGGGCGGAACGTCCCGGGGCGGCGGTGGCGGCGGGGCCGACCACGCTGGGGCGGGCATCTTGGCCGCCAGCAGCGCCAGCACGAAGCTGGTCACCTGGTCGGGCGGTGCGGCGGCGGTGGCCGCTTGCTTCGCTTGTTGGGCCTGTTCCCGGCGCAGGCAGTCGGCCAGGTGGAAGCGTTTGTCGCCGGGCCGGCGGACGAATAAATCCTTCCATGCATTGCGCGTGGTACGGGCGAACGACTGGGCGAACTGGTTGGGCGAAACAGCCCGTCCACGGTGGATGATGCGGTCCCCTTCTACCCGTGCGTAGTTATGCTCGCCGTAGCTCCACGAGCGCAACACCGTCCCCTCCGGCAGGAACAGCGACTTCCATTGGTAGCCACGCACGCCATGCACGTCGGCGCCCGACTGTTGCGCCAATTGTGCGGCCAGCCAACCATCGACGGCGGTGCCGATGACGTCGGCGACATCCTGCGGGCCGCCGTGGCTTGCGCGCAGGTACTCAATCAGGCGGGATACCGTGGTGCTGTGGAGCGGCAGACTCACTGTGGATTCCATGCGATTTCTCCTTCTGCTTTGTTCTGCATTTCTCTATTTAGATCGGCAATCGAGCCAAAAGTTCAAAGCAGGAGAAAGCAGAAAAAAGCAGAAGAAAATAGAAGGGAAAATAGAACCTTGCCCACATGGTCCCGGAACCGCGCACGGGGTCCGCGCCTCTCCTGTCAAGGCCGGATGGAAGGGGCGCAACCTGATGGACCGCCGCGCCGCGTTCAGGCCGGCCGCAACACGCTAAAGCCCATGCGCCCGCCCGGCATGGCGGGGAACACCTGCGCCAGCTGGCGCTCGTCCAGGCCCAGGTGGCGCTGTGCGATCTGGGCCAGCACGCTGCGGAAATCGGTCGTCACGGGCAGGTCGCGCCCTTCGTTGAGCTGGCTGTCGCCCAGGCCCTGCCAGTCGCCATAGACCTTGCCGCCGGCCACGCCGCCGCCCAGCACCCACATCGCGTTGCCGTGCCCATGGTCGGTGCCGCCGTTGCCGTTCTCGCGCGCCGTGCGGCCGAATTCGGACATGACGACGATGGTGCTCTGGTCGAACAGGGGCCCGAGGCGGCGCGCCAGCACTTCCAGTCCCTGCCCCAGCGGCGCCAGGCGGTTGGCCAGCTGGCCCTTGGCCGCGCCCTGGCCGGCGTGGGTATCCCAGCCACCGAGCGCCACGAAGGCCAGCTGGATATTGGGGTCGTTGCGCATCAGCGTGGCCAGCCGGGCCGCGTCGTCCGGGAAGCCGTTGGGCAGCGGCGCGCCGCCGTCGGCCATCTGCATCTCCATGTCGACGGCCGCCGCCATCACTTCCTGGTGCGCGTCCTTGCCTTCCTGGTAGGTGCGGCCGAAGCGGGCATGGCCCGCGTACAGCTGGTCGAAGGCGCGCCCCAGGGCCGGCCGGTCCAGCACATTGGCGCGCGTGCCGGCCGCGCCGCTGGCCAGGTTGACAGCCGGCGCCCGGCCCGACAGGATGCGCGGCATGGTGGGGCCGATGCTGAGCGCGCGGGTGGGCGTGGCCGCGCCGGGCAGCGCGCCGGCCAGCCGGTTCAGCCAGCCGTCCACCGTGCCCTTGGCGCCGGGGGTGGCCGATTCCATGTAATCCTGCGCGTCGAAGTGGGAGCGGGTGGCATCGGGCGAGCCGCTGGCGTGCACGAAGGCCAGCTTCTTCTGCTCCCACAGCGGCAACAGCGGCGCCAGCGCCGGGTGCAGGCCGAAATAGCCGTCCAGTTCCAGCGCGCCGCCCTCGCCGCCGGGCCGGGCCAGCGCGATGGTGGGACGCAGGCGCGCGTAATTGGGGTCGCCCACGGGCGCCACCACGTTCAGGCCATCGACGGCCCCGCGCAGCATGATGACGATCAGGCGACGGCCGTTGCCGCCGTTGGCGGCGCTGCCTTCGGCCGGAGTGGCGGCCCAGGCGTGGCGGCCCAGCGGGATCACCAGGCCGGCGCCGGCGGCCAGTGCATTCATGAAGTCTCGGCGTTGCATGGTCACTCCTCGTTCGAATCGGGTTGGTTGGCGCGTTCAGCGCTGCATGAAGTCGGGGCCGCCCAGCAGCATGGCGGCGCGCAGCTGGGCCGGGCTGGCGGCCACGGCGCCGCGCGTGCGGTCCGATACCGTGCCGCCCAGCGTGGCCTGCAGCGCGCCCGCATCGAGCTCGCGTCCCATGGCGGCGGCGTAGGCGATGCGCCGGCTCAGCGCATCGGGATTGAGCCAGGCCGCTTCCGTGTTCTTGTAGCCGTCCGGGGTCTGGCAACCGTAGAGCGGCATGCCGAGCCGGTTCAGCGCGCCCAGCACGGGCTTGACCTCGGCCAGCGGCGCGCTGCCGGCGCGCGCGGCCGAGACGACGAACTGGTACGGCGTCTTGAACTTGGCGCCCTGCGCCTGCGGCGCCATGAATTCGGCGCTGTGGAACAGGGTGGCCAGCACGGTGCGGATATCGCCCTTGCTATCGAGGTAGCTGCGCGCCATGCGCTCGACCAGGGCCGGCGGCGGCGCGTCCTGCACGAAGTACTGGGCCAGTTCATAGCTGATGTGGTGCGCCGTGGCCGGATGCATGGCCAGCACGTCGAGCGCATATTCGCCTTCCCCCGCACCCCCATCCTGGCCGCCGCCGTGCACGGTGCGGCCCAGCCACTGCTTGTCGCCCCGGTCGTGGCGGCGCGCATCGAACAGGAAGCCCTGGTTGCGCTGCGCCAGTGCGCGCGGGTTGAAGGTCCAGCCGGTCAGCATGCGGGCCAGTTCGCGCACGTCGTGCTGGCTGTAGCCGCCGTCCACGCCCAGCGTGTGCAGTTCCATCAGCTCGCGCGCATAGTTTTCGTTCAGGCCGGCCGCCTTGGCCTTGGCGTCGGGCCGGCCGCGCGGCAGGTAGCCGTCCGCCGTCGACAGCCAGTTATCGAGGTAGAACAGCATGGCCGGATGGTGGGCCGTGGCGCCCAGCAGCTCGCGGAAGGAACCGAGCGCGTAGGGCCGGATCGCGTCGCGCTCGTAACCGGCCACCAGCGCCCGGTCCAGGCCCTTGCCGGCGAAGACGTTGAAGTGGTTGAACCAGAAATCGACCATCACCTCTTCCAGCTGGCGCGGGCTGTCCACGGCGCGCGCCAGGCGCGCTTCGGCCGCCTGCTCGGCCATGTTGACCACCACGGCGCGGCGCCTGGCCTTGGCTTCCTCGCCTTCGTCGCGCGCCATCTCGCGCACGGCCAGGAACTGGGCCAGCGTGGCGCCGGTGGGCTGGCGCACCGTCTCCAGCGCGTCCAGCCGCGCCGTCAGGGCGGCTGGCATGGGGATGGTTTCGGGATGGAGCTGGCTGTCGATGTAGCGCTGCACGCCCATCTGGCTCACGCGCTCGATGTCGCCGGGCCGGGGACCGTAGGCCAGCCGGTTCAGCACGTGGAGCGCGGCCTGCTCGGGCGGCAGGTCGGCGGCGCCGGCGGCGCCCTGCCACAACAAGGCGAGGGTAACGGCGGCGGCGGCGGTGGCGATGGCAATACGACGCGGGGCGTTCATGGGGTCTTTCCTCGGTGGCAGGGCGGTGCCGCCATTCTAGCGCCAGGGCAGTCCGGAAAGTGTGATGCAGCAAGTATCGGAAGTAAGCATATGTTACGGACAACTTTCACGGAACAAGTTAATCAAGCGATTTAGTTATATCAATTGTTTAAATTCCGTGCTTAAATGCCGGGATGAACCATTTTCCCCATCTTCCCAGCCGCCCCGGCGACGACGCCCGCAAGCCCCGCTCGGACGGCGAACAGTCGCGCGAGCGGCTGCGCGTGGCCGCCATGCGCCTGTTCGCGGAACAGGGCTACGCCCGCACGTCCACGCGCGAGATCGCGCAGGCGGCCGGCGCCAACGTGGCCGCCATCAGCTACTACTTCGGCGACAAGGCGGGCCTGTACCGGGCCGCCTTCGACGGCATGTGCCCGTCGGCCGACGCCAATATCGCCCAGTACGAGCAGCCCCACTTCACGCTGCGCGACTCGCTGCTGGGCTTTTACCGCCAGATGCTGGCGCCGCTGCAGCAGGAAGACGGCGAGCAGCTGTTCCTGCGCCTGTGGCTGCGCGAGCGGCTGGAACCGACCGGCATGTGGGCGGCCGAAATCGACAACAGCATCCGCCCCGAACACCTGGCCCTGGTGCGCGTGCTGTGCCGCCACCTGGGGTTGGCGCAGGCCGACGACGACGTGCACCGCCTGGCCTACTCGCTGGCCGCGCTGGCCGTGCAGATCATGGTGGGGCGCGACATCATCACGGCCATCACGCCGCAATTGCTGGCCACCCCGGAGGCGGTCGAACACTGGCTGCAGCGCCTGGTGCGCTATGGCGAGGCGCAGGTGATGGCGGAACAGCGCATCCGACAGGACATCCAAGCAGAAGGAACAACATGAAGAGAGCACTACAACGTGGCGCCACCGCGGCCGCCGTGGCGGCCATGGCTGCCACGCTGGGCGCCTGCGCCGTGCAGGGCCCGGTGCAGGCGCCCGGCGCAGCGGCGGCGCAGCAGGCAGCGCCGCCGGCCCAGTGGCAAGCGCCCCTGCCGCACGCAGGCAGCGTGACGGCGCTGGCCGGCTGGTGGCAGCAGCAGGGCGACGCCTTGCTGGCGCAGCTGGTGACGGCGGCCCAGGAGGCCAGCCCCTCGGTGGCCAGCGCCGGCGCCCGCATCGCCCAGGCCCGCGCCGAGCGCGTGGCCAGCGGCGCCGCGCTGGCGCCCACGCTGGACGCTGCCGCCAGCGTCAACCGCATGAGCCAGCAGTCCGCCCTGCCCTTGGGCACGACGGCCCAGGCGGCCCTGCAGGCATCGTGGGAGATCGACCTGTTCGGCGCCGGCCGCGCCGCGCGCGACGCGGCCCAGGCCCGCCTCGACAGCGCCCAGGCGGGCTGGCACGACGCCCGCGTGTCGGTGGCGGCCGAAGTGGCCAACCAATACTACGCGCTGCGCGCCTGCGAACAATTGCTGGCCGTGGCCCGCCAGGACGCGGCCTCGCGCGCCGACACGGCGCGCCTGACGGAACTGAGCGCGCGCGCCGGCTTCCAGCCGCCCGCCACGGCGGCCCTGGCCCGCGCCAGCGCGGCCGACGGCAACAACCGCGCCGTGGCCCAGCGCGCCGTGTGCGACGTGGGCGTCAAGGCGCTGGTGGCGCTGACGGCGCTGCCCGAACCGGAACTGCGCAGCCGCCTGGCCGCCGCCGCGCCGGTGGCGCCGCCCGCCATCGCCATCGACGCGCTGCCGGCCCAGACGCTGCGCCAGCGGCCCGACGTCTACAGCGCCGAACGGGCCGTGGCCGCCGCCAGCGCCGACGTGGGCAACGCGCGCGCCCAGCGCTATCCGCGCCTGACCTTGAGCGGCTCCGTGGGCGCGGCCAACTTCCGCGCCGACGGCCACAGCACGCAGCTCGACACCTGGAGCATCGGCCCGCTGTCGCTGACGCTGCCCCTGTTCGACGGCGGCCGCCGCAGCGCCAACGTGGACGCGGCCGGCGCCCGCTACGACGCGGCCGTGGTCAGCTACCGCGCCAGCGTGCGCCAGGCCGTGCGCGAAGTGGAGGAAGCGCTGGTCAACCTGCACAGCACGGGCGAGCGCGAAGGCGACGCCCGCACCGCCCTGCAAGGCTACCGCGAATCGTTCACGGCCATGGAAGACCGCTACAAGAACGGCATGGCCAGCCTGCTGGAACTGGAAGACGCGCGCCGCACCCGCCTGGCCGCCGAGGATACCGTCATCAGCCTGCAGCGCGAACGCAGCGCCGCCCTGGTCGCGCTGTACCGCGCCGCCGGCGGCGGCTGGAGCGCGTCCCAACAATCACCGCAATAACGTGAAGCGACCCACCATGAAAACGATCAAACTCCAACCCGTCGCCATCGCCCTGCTGGCCGTGTTCGCCCTGTCCGGCCTGGGCATCGCCCTGTACCCGCCAGCCTCGCGCGCCGCCGATGCAAAGAAGACCGATACGCCTGGTGCAGCCAATGCCGCCAAGCCCGCGCTGACCGTCACCACCGCCCTGCCGCTGGCCTCGCGCCTGCCCATCAAGCTGGCCGCCAACGGCAACGTGGCCGCCTGGCAGGAAGCGAGCGTGGGCAGCGAAGCGAACGGCCTGCGCCTGACGGAAGTGCGCGTCAACGTGGGCGACGTGGTCAAGGCCGGCCAGGTGCTGGCCGTGTTCTCGGCCGACAGCGTCAACGCCGACCTGGCCCAGGCCCGCGCCGCCCTGCAGGAAGCGGAAGCGAACGCCGCCGAGGCGGCCGCCAACGCGGCCCGCGCCCGCACGCTGCAGACGACGGGCGCCCTGAGCACCCAGCAGATCAGCCAGTACCAGACAGCCGAACTGACGGCCAACGCCCGCATCGCCTCGGCCCGTGCGGCCGTGGCCAGCCAGCAGCTGCGCCTCAGGCACACCCAGGTGCTGGCGCCCGACGCCGGCGTGATCTCGGCCCGCGGCGCCACGGTGGGCGCCGTGGTGGGCGCCGGTACGGAACTGTTCCGCATGATCCGCCAGGGCCGCCTCGAGTGGCGCGCCGAAGTGACGGCGGCCGACCTGCGCCAGATCCGGGTGGGCACGGGCGCCGTCGTCAAGGCCGCCAACGGCAGCGAAGCGCCGGGCAAGGTGCGCATGGTGGCGCCCACCGTCGATCCGCAAACGCGCTACGCGCTGGTCTACGTGGACCTGCCGGCCAGCGCCACCAATGCGGCCAACGCGCCGTTCAAGGCCGGCATGTTCGCCAGCGGCCAGTTCGAGCTGGGCACGTCGGACGCCATCACCGTGCCGCAGCAGGCCATCGTCGTGCGCGACGGCTTCAGCTACGTGTTCCGCCTGAACGCGGACCAGCACGTGAGCCAGCTCAAGGTCAAGCCGGGCCGGCGCCTGGCCGACCGCATCGAGGTGCTCGACGGCGTCGCCGCCGGCACGCGCGTGGTGGTCAACGGCGCCGGCTTCCTCAACGACGGCGACCTGGTGCACCACGTGGCCGATAGCGTGCCTGCCGCCGCTGCGGCGGCCCAGGCCAGGGCCGCCGCGCCCGTGGCCCGCTAAGGAGCTGCCGTGAATTTCTCCTCCCTGTCGATCAAGAATCCGATCCCGGCCATCATGCTGTTCGCCCTGCTCACGCTGGCCGGGCTGCTGGCCTACCGCGCCAATCCGGTGCAGGATTTCCCGGACATCGAACTGCCCATCGTCACCATCACGGCCGCGCTGGACGGCGCCGCGCCGGCCCAGCTGGAAACGGAAGTGGCGCGCAAGATCGAGGATTCCGTGGCCACCCTGCAAGGGGTGAAGAACGTCTACACCAATGTGCTCGACGGCGTGGCCACCATCACCGTCGAATTCATCCTCGAAAAGCAGATCTCGGACGCCGTCAACGACGTGCGCGACGCCGTGGCCCGGGTCAAGGCCGACCTGCCGGCCGAGCTGCGCGACCCCACCGTGACCAAGGCCCCCACGGCCGGCCGGGTGGTGCTGACCTTCACGGCCGCCTCGGCGCCCGGCAAGGGCGCGCCCATGGACCAGCAGGAACTGAGCTGGTTCGTCGACAACACGGTGGCCAAGCGCCTGCTGGCCGTGCCCGGCGTGGGCGCCGTCAAGCGGGTGGGCGGCGCCTACCGCGAGATCCGGGTCGAACTGGACGACGCGCGCATGGCCGCGCTCAAGGTGTCGGCGCTGGACGTGTCGCGCCAGCTGCGCCAGGTGCAGAAGGAAGCGCCGGGCGGCCGGGGCGACATCAGCGGCGCCGAACAGTCGGTGCGCACCATCGGTACCGTCAAGAGCGCCGCCGAGCTGGCGGCCATGGACTTGCCGCTGCCCGACGGGCGCCGCATCCGCCTCGACCAGGTGGCCAGCGTGCGCGACACGGTGGCCGAGCCGCGCGCGGTGGCCCAGCAGGACGGGCGCGACGTGGTGGCCTTCGAAATCTTCCGCACCAAGGGCGCCAGCGAACTGGCCGTGGCCAAGGGCGCGCGCACGGCCATCGCCGAACTGCAGCAGAGCCACCCCAACGTGGCGCTGACCCAGTCCATCGACAACGCCTTCCCGGTCGAGGAAAACTTCCACGGCTCGATGGAGCTGCTGTACGAAGGGGCGCTGCTGGCCGTGCTGGTGGTGTGGTGGTTCCTGCGCGACTGGCGCGCCACGCTGGTGG
>JAZJZQ010000145.1:0-16668 GCA_040389625.1 Pseudomonadota bacterium
TGCCGCTGGCGCTGGAAGGCCCGGTGCGGGGCGAGAAGATCCTGCCCGCGCTGCAGACGCTGCGCCTGGTGGGCAACAAGCCGGTGCATTACATCGGCCTGGCCGTCAGCGGCGAATGGGAACCTATCGTGCACGGCGGGGTCTATACCAAGCTGCAGGGCGGCGTACAGCTGGCCAGCCGCACCACGGCACTGAACGAACTGGAGTATTCGGAACTGGTGTCGCGCCTGCGCGCCATGGCCGACGAGATTGGCGCCGAGCCGGAAATCCCGGACATGATCGAAGTGATGGCCGAAGCGCGCAACCTGCATCGTTTCGTGGCCGGCCACGACGCGCAACTGGGCGTGAATTTGCAAAGCAACGGCGCGCCATGGGCCATCGCCACGCTGCTGGGCGCGCTGGAAAAGAAGGGCTTCGACGTGCGTCCCGACGGCCGCTACGTGATGCCGGACGGCGAGGGCGGTCACCTGTTCTCGCTGTCGACCAACGTCACGCTGGCCGAGGAAACCACCTCGCGCCTGACGCTGCTGCTGGACGTGCCCTGCGTGGCACCGGCCCGCGACGGCTTCGGCGCCATGGTGGCCTGCGCCAAGTCGCTGGTGGCGCGGCTGGATGCGACCATCGTGGACGACTACAACACGCCGCTCAGCGATGCGGCACTGGAAGAAATCAAAGGTCAGGTGCAGGATTTCTATGCCGAGATGGAGGCGTCCGACATTCCGGCCGGTTCCACCCGCGCGCTGCGCCTGTTCAGCTGAAAGTAGGGTAATGAGCAACACGGAACACAAGACCAACGACACGGCGGCGATCGCGGCGCGGATGGCCGCCCTGAGCGCCGAGCTGAACCGGCACCTGCACGCCTATCACGTGCTGGACGCGCCCACCATCCCGGACGCGGAATACGACAAGCTGTTCCTGGAACTGCAGCAGCTGGAAGCGGCCCATCCCGCGCTGGCCCAGCCCGATTCGCCCACCCTGCGCGTGGGCGCGCCGCCGCTGCCCCAGTTCGAGCAGGTCACGCACGCCGTGCCCATGCTGTCGCTCAACAACGGCTTCAACGACGAGGACATCGTCAACTTCGACCGCCGCGTGCGCGAGGGGCTGGACGCGGTGCAGGTGGAGTACGCGGCCGAGGTCAAGTACGACGGCCTGGCCATCAACCTGCGCTATGTGGACGGCGTGCTGGTGCAGGCGGCCACGCGCGGCGACGGCTACACGGGCGAGGATGTGACGGCCAACGTCAAGACCATCCGCAGCATCCCGCTGCGCCTGGCCACGGCCCAGCCCCCGGCCGTGCTGGACGTGCGCGGCGAAGTGCTGATGTTCAAGGCCGATTTCGAGCGCATGAACGAGCGCCAGCGGGCGGCCGGCCACAAGGAATTCGTCAATCCCCGCAACGCGGCGGCCGGCACCTTGCGCCAGCTCGATTCGCGCATCACCAGCCAGCGCAAGCTGAGCTTTTTTGCCTACGGCATCGGCGCGCTGGAAGGGGTGGCCATGCCCGAATCCCATTCGGCCCTGCTGGACTGGTATCGCACGCTGGGCCTGCCCGTGGCGCGCGAGGCGTCCGTGGTGCGCGGCGTGGACGGCCTGCTCGGCTACTACCGTACCATCGGCGCGAGCCGCCCCACCATGCCGTACGAGATCGATGGCGTGGTGTACAAGGCCAACCGGCTGGCCGACCAGCGCCTGCTCGGCTTCGTGTCGCGCGCGCCCCGGTTCGCGCTGGCCCACAAATTCCCCGCCGAGGAGGCGCTGACGACGGTGCAGGCGATCGAGGTGCAGGTGGGCCGCACGGGTGCCATCACGCCCGTGGCCCGGCTCGCGTCCGTGTTCGTGGGCGGCGTCAACGTCACCAACGCCACGCTGCACAACGAGGACGAGGTGCGGCGCAAGGATGTGCGGGTGGGCGACACGGTGATCGTGCGCCGCGCCGGCGACGTGATCCCCGAAGTGCTGGCCGTGGTGCTCGACAAGCGTCCGGAACCGGCCCCGCCACCGTATGAATTGCCGAAACACTGCCCCGTGTGCGGCTCGCACGTGGTGCGCGAGGAGGACGAAGCCATCGCCCGCTGCTCGGGCGGCCTGTTCTGCTCGGCCCAGCGCAAGGAGGCCATCCGCCACTTCGCGGGCCGCCGCATGATGGACATCGAAGGCCTGGGCGACCGCTACATCGACAACCTGGTGGAAGCGGGCCTGGTGCACGGCGTGTCGGACCTGTACCGATTGACACTGGACGATTTGCTCAAGATGAAGCGCCTGGCCGACGAGCGGGACGGCACCACGCCGGAGACGGTCCAGCAAGGCAAGGTGGCCACCAAGTGGGCCGAGAACCTGCTGGAAGCGATCGCCGCCGCCAAGCGCCCGCCGCTGGAGCGCCTGCTGTTCGGGCTGGGCATACGCCATGTGGGCGAATCGACGGCCAAGACCCTGGCCGAATGGCTGGGCCGCTTCGAGCTGGTGCGGCGCGCCCCGGTGGCGCTGCTGCGCGTGCTGCCCGACATCGGCGGCACGGTGGCCGTCTCCATCGCCGATTTTTTCGCTGAACCGAAAAACCAGCAAGCCATCGACGCCTTGCTGGCCGAGGGCGTGCAGCCGCAGGGCGAGCATGCGCCCAGCGCCAAGCTGCGCGAACGGCTCGACCCCGTCAAGCTGCTGGCCGCGCTGGCCATTCCTAAGCTGACGGAGCCGCGCAGCAAGCAGCTGGTGGAACAGGGCGTCACGCTGGAAGCGCTGGCCTACCTGAAGATATTTGACGTGTTCGGCCTGCCGGCCGCCGTGGCCGAGGCGCTGCGCGACTGGATGGAACAGCCGGGCCACCGCGAGCAGCTGCTGGCGCTGGACGCCTTGCGCACGGACTTGCTGGCCCAGCTGCCGGAAGCGGCCGCCGTGACGGAGAGTGCACTGAGCGGCAAGACCTTCGTGCTGACGGGCACCTTGCCCAACCTGAGCCGCGACGAGGCGGCGGCCCTGATCGAGGCGGCCGGCGGCCGCGTGGCCGGTTCCGTGTCGAAGAAGACCGGCTATGTGGTGGCCGGCGCCGACGCCGGCAGCAAGCTGGCCAAGGCGCAGGAACTTGATCTGGCGATTCTCGACGAAGCCGGCTTGCTGGCATTATTGGCATCCTCGGCACCACCATTGGCACCATTAGCAACACCAGGGCAGCCCGCCGCGGCTGCCGCAACACACGGAAGCACGCAATGACGAAGAAAATTACCAAGGCAGTATTCCCGGTGGCAGGATTGGGCAGCCGTTTCCTGCCAGCGACCAAGGCCCAGCCCAAGGAGATGCTGCCCATCGTGGACAAGCCCCTGATCCAGTACGCGGTGGAGGAGGCGGTGGCGGCCGGCATCACGGAACTGATCTTCATCACGGGCCGTAACAAGCGCGCCATCGAGGACCACTTCGACAAGGCGTACGAGCTGGAGTCGGAACTGGAGGCGGCCGGCAAGACCCAGCTGCTCGAATTCGTCCAGAACGTCATTCCCAAGCACGTCAACTGCATCTACATCCGCCAGTCGGCGCCGCTGGGCCTGGGCCATGCCGTGCTGTGCGCCCGCCCCGTGGTGGGCAGCGATCCGTTCGCCGTGCTGCTGGCCGATGACTTCATGGACACGCCGGACGGCGTCAAGCCGGTGCTGGCGCAGATGACGGACTTGTACGCCTACGAGCGCTGCAGCGTGCTGGCCGTGCAGAACGTGGCCCGCAACGAAACCAAGCAGTACGGCATCGTCAGTGCCTCGGCCTACCAGCCCAACCTGGAGCTGGTGCACGGCATCGTGGAAAAGCCGCAGCCGGAAGACGCGCCGTCCACGCTGGCCGTGGTGGGGCGCTACGTGCTGTCGGCCCGCATCTTCGACTACCTGGAGCACCTCGGCACGGGCACGGGCGGCGAAATCCAGCTGACGGACGGCATCGCGGCCCTGATGAAGGATGAACGCGTGCTGGCCTACCGCTACCAGGGCCAGCGCTACGACTGCGGCTCCAAGCTGGGCTACCTCAAGGCCACCACCGCCATGGGCCTGAAACACCCGGAGACGGGCGACGCCTATTGCGCCTTCCTGCGCCAGATCCAGTGCGAACTCAAGGGTGAAAACCCGGGTGGCCAGCCATGACCGTGCGCGAGATCCTCAAGATGGGCGACCCGCGCCTGCTGCGGGTGGCCGAGCCGGTGCGCGAGTTCGGTACACCGGAGATGGAACGGCTGATCGCCGACATGTTCGACACCATGCACGCGGCCAACGGCGCCGGCCTGGCCGCGCCCCAGATCGGGGTCAACCTGCAGCTGGTGATCTACGGCTTCAAGCAGAACACCCGCTATCCGGACGCGCCCCAGGTGCCCGAGACGGTGCTGATCAACCCCGTGCTCACGCCGCTGTCGGACGAGCAGGAAGAAGGCTTTGAAGGCTGTTTGTCCGTGCCCGGCCTGCGCGGCAGCGTGCCGCGCTGGACCCGGCTGCGCTACGTGGGCGTGGACCAGTTCAACCAGCCCATCGTGCGCGAGGTGGACGGTTTCCACGCGCGCGTGGTGCAGCACGAGGTGGACCACCTGCACGGCATCCTGTACCCGATGCGC
This sequence comes from Pseudomonadota bacterium, assembly GCA_040389625.1. GTDB lineage: Bacteria > Pseudomonadota > Gammaproteobacteria > Burkholderiales > Burkholderiaceae_D > Rugamonas. The sequence continues at coordinate 4,577 of JAZJZQ010000145.1, forward strand.
ATCAAGGACTTTTCCCGGTTTGGCTTTACCGAGGTGATGTTCCCCGAGCTCGATCCGAACGACGACGAATGAGCGGACCACGATGAGCGTCGCGCCAGTCAAGGGGCCGTTGCGGCCCAAGGTGGGAGCGGAACGGGGCACCTTCCGCATGGGGAACTCGCGCATCAAGCGCATCGGGCTGCCGCGCTGGTACTGGGCCGACATCTACCACTGGATGCTGACGCTCACGTGGGGCCGCTTCTTCCTGCTGTTCTCGACGCTGTACGTGCTGACCAACCTGCTGTTCGCCAGCGCCTTCTACCTGGTGCCGGGATCGGTGGCCAACGCGCGTCCCGGCTCCTTCCTGGACATGGTGTTCTTTTCGATCGAGACCCTGGCCACGGTAGGCTATGGCTACATGAACCCGGGGAACACCTACGGCCACGTGGTGGCGTCGGTCGAGATCATGCTGGGCATGGTGGAGGTGGCGACCGTGACGGGCCTGCTGTTCGCCCGCTTCTCGCGTCCCACCTCGCGCATCATGTTCTCCGATGCGGCCGTCATCACGCCCTTCAACGGCGTGCCCACGCTGATGCTGCGGGCCGGCAACGAGCGCTCCAACCTGATCCTGGAGGCGTCCGTGCGGGCCTCGCTGGTGCGGCGCGAGACCACCCAGGAGGGCCAGCTGTTTACCCGCTTCTACGACCTCAAGCTGGAACGCGAGCAGACCACCGTGTTCGCGCTCACGTGGACCATCATGCACCGCATCGACGAGAGCAGCCCCCTGTGGGGCAAGACCCAGCGCGACCTGATCAACGAAGGCACGACGCTGACGGTGGGCGTGTCCGGCACGGACGACACGCTCAACGACTTCGTCCACGCGCGCCAGAGCTATTCGGCCGAGCACATCTTCTTCAACCACCACTTCGCCGACATCCTGTCCGACAAGCTCGACGGCGACGTGCGCATCCTCGACTTCAGCAAGTTCCACGACATCCACCCGGACGGCAGCCTGGGCGGCACCATGCCCGGCGCCGCCGTGGCCCATCCGGGCTGACGGGCGCTACATCTCCGGCCCCGGCTCGCTGACGACGGGCGGGGCCGTCTCGTCCACCTGCAGGATGGCTGCCACGTGCTGCAGGCGCAGCCGCTTTTCTTCCTTGATCGGACCGCTGCGCGCCAGCAGGCCGCGGGCCAGGTGCATAGCCTCGCGCCGCTGGGCCAGCGTGGGCAGCAGCACGCGCAAGCCTTGCAGGGCGCGCTCCTCGTCGAGGCGCACCAGGTAGGCCTGCAGGTTGACGGCGTGCTTGAGCTGGTTGAGCGTGATGGTCTTGTCCAGGCCCCGTTCGCGCATCAGCTGGCGGATGCCGTCGTAGGGCCGCTTGTCGACCACGCCCACGCCGCTGGCCACGTAGATCACCAGCCGCAGGAAGCCCGATTCCTGGCTGCCCCGCTCGAACCACGTCTCGCGCTCGGCCCGCCGCAGCCGCAGCAGCTCGTCCTGCTCGCGGCTGCGCCCGCGCGGGCGGCGCAGATGGGGCGCGGATGGCGCCAGCCCCACCAGGGCTGCCGTCAGCGGCGATTCGTAGACGGCCTTGAACAGGTTTTCGCAGGCGCTGTCGCGCAGGTCGCGGTAGCTGTCCCACAGCTGGCCGATCGCCGCGCTGGCCTGCTGTTCGGCCAGCAGCAGGGGATTGTCGGGCGCCACCGGGCGGCGCTGGGCCCGCACGGCTTCGGCCAGCGGCGCCACGGCCTTGACGAAGGGATTGCTGTCCGAGATCAGGTGGCGCTCCAGGCGGGCCGAGTTGAGGTTGCGGTGCAGGGCGGCCGTGGTTTCGTTGGACAGGGCGCGCACGGCTGGCGACACGAAGCGGTCGTACATGGCCTGGTTGACCTGGGCCACGCGCCGCACCACCTCGAACGCGCGCTCGTCGTCGCGCCCTTCGCCCAGGGCCAGGATGTCGCTCACTTCGCGCGGCTCGAAGCGGATCACGTAGCGGCCGCTGGCGAACTCCAGGCCCGGCATGTCGGGGTGGGTGTCGGTGATGATGGCTTCGTACAGGCCGGGCGGCAGCACGTCGATCAGGTCGAGCGCGTTGGCCAGTTCCGTGTGCTCGCGGTTGGCCACGCCGGCCGACACGAAGATGCCCAGGTGGCCCACGTGCTCGTGCAGGAAGTAGACGATGGTCTGCTCGTTGTCGCGGATCTCGCCCGCGTTGGCGTACAGGTCGGGGATCCAGTTCAGCGCCTGCTGGGGCGGCGTGATGTTGTCGCCCCAGGACGCGAACACGATGATGGGCGCGCGGATGTGGCGCAGGTTGATCTGGCTGTGGCCGTCGTCGTGGAAGATCTCGCCCGCGCTCAGGCGGTTACCGACGAACAGGTTCTGGGTGATCCACTCCATCTCTTCCTTGTTGAGCAGGAAGTGGCCGCCCCACCACCGCTCGAACTCGAGGAAGCGCTGGCGCTCCGTGTCGACCTTGGCGTACAGGCCATAGGGCTTGTTCCAGTAGGTGTTGGCCGGGTCCAGCTGTTCGAAGTTGTTGACCAGGTGGGCGCCGTCGAACTTGCCGTTGCCCAGGTCGCCCGCCAGCGAGGCGGCCCAGGTACCGCCCAGCAGGCCGCCCGTGTAGCGCATCGGGTATTTGCCGTGCACCCCGGACCAGTAGGAGATGGGCGAGCCGGCCAGCAGGATGGGGCCCACCAGTTCCGGTTCCAGCGCGGCCAGCATCATGAGGGCCCAACCGCCCTGGCAGTTGCCGATCACGAAGGGCTTGCCGGCGTCGCCCGGATGCAGTTCGTTGACCTTGGCCAGGAACACCCGTTCGGCCGCCGTCACGCATTCGATGGTCTGGTTCGGCACCGGCTGGGGGAAGAACATCACGAAGTAGCACGGGTGGCCCTGGCGCAGGGCGATGCCGATTTCGCTGTCGATCTTGGAGCCGCCGATGCCGGGGCCATGGCCGGCGCGCGGGTCGATCACGACGAACGGGCGCTTGTGGGGATCGGTGGGCGGGCAGCCGGGAGGCGGCTTGATGGCGGCCAGCGCGTAGTTGGCCGGCCGTTCCAGCTTGCGGCCGTCGACGATGATGTCGTAGTCGAACACCAGCACGGGCGGCTTGCCCGACTGCTCATGTTCGGCGTAGATGTTGCCGCGCTCGCGCAGCACATCGAAGGTGAGGATGGCCCGCTGCCAGGCGTCGACCCAGTAATCGAGGACGGACGAGGCGAGCGGGGGCAGGGCCGGCATGCCGGCTGGCGGGTCGGACAGGGACATGGAACACTCCCGGGGGATGAAATCGGTGGCCGGCTGCCCGGCCGCTTAGTCTACTGCTTGTGGCCACCGGCCTGCTGGGCCGCGCGGCCGATGGCCGTTTGCGTCTCCAGCGCCAGTTCGGCCAGCTGGCGGCTGTAGTCCATGGCCCGTTCCAGCGTGGGCGTGACCTGGGCGCTGGCCGCGGCCAGCCATTCCTGCGGGGTGGTCGCCGTCAGGCGCTGCTGTATCGCTTTGGGGTATTCGTCCAGCACGGCGCGAATGGCCTGCATGTTGAGGGCCGTCAGTTTGGTCATGCTGTCGACCCCCGTCTGGGCCATGGAGGTGACGAAATTGAGTTGCGCTTCCACCTGCGCCTGACCGGCGGCAGGTAACTGTTCGAGTGCTGAAACCATGGATGCCTCCTGGGTGGTTTGCTGACAGTGTGTCGGAATGGAGCGTGGTCATTGTGGCATGGCGCGCTGGCGGGGGCAAGCGCCACGCGCTATGCGCCGTCAAGCGCCGCCCAGCAGGTCGCGCGCGTTCAGCAGCGCGTACACGATGTCGGGGTGGCGGTCCAGGCAGCGCCGGATGGCGGCCGGGATGGCCAGTCGCGTCTTGCGGCACAGGCCCGGCGTATCGGCCAGTTCGATGGCCAGGCCGCGCACCGTGCGCACGCCGCGCACGCTGGGCGTGATCTGCACGGCCATGCCCAGCAGCTGGTCCATGCGCGCCGTCATGTGCTGCAGTTCGTCGTAGCTGGCGATGGCTTCGATGCGGGCGATCAGGCGCTTTTCCTCTTCCCGCGTCAGGCGCAGGATGCGCACGTCCGTCGCCGGTGCGGCCGCCAGCGCTTCGAGCAGCGCGTCGCGCCCGCACACGCAGGCGCCGGGCGGGCACTCCTGGCGTATCGGGAAGGATAGGGCTGGCGGCATGGCGGCACGGGCGAGAGTGGGGCGGAATCCGATTCTACCGCGATCGCCGGGCAAAAAAAACGCCCCTTGCGGGGCGTTTGTCGTACCGGAACGGCTTATACCGATCAGGCTGCCTTGCGGCGACGGGCCAGGAAGCCGACCAGGCCCAGGCCGGCCAGCAGCATGCCGTAGGTTTCTGGCTCAGGTACTGGCGAGGTGAAGACGCGATAGTTGCTCAGCTTGTCGCTGTTGATGACGAACGGCACAGGCGCGCCGCCAGCCCAGTGGAACAGCATTTCGCCGCTGGCGAAGTGCACGGCCAGGTAGTCGTAAGGCTGGCCGACCGTGATCGAGGCGTTGTTGAAGACGCCGTCGGCGCCGGTGACGTAGCTGATGTTCGCGCCTGGCAGGCCGAACAGGTTGCTGCCGTTGATCTTGCTCAGGATGTTGGCTTCGCCCTGGCCACCGGCCAGCACGCCGGCGTACCAGCCGACTTGCACCGGCGAGGCCGCGAAGTCGGTGAAGGTGGCGACGTGGCCAGGTTCCAGCGTGAAGGAAGCCATGTCGCCAACGATGCTGCTGGTCACGAGGTCGGTGACGTCCACCCAGGCGGCGGAAGCGTGGGCCGAGGCGGCGAGAACCAGGCCAGCGGCGGCCAGGGACAGGCGGACTGCTTTGGTCTTGATGTTGTTCATGTTATATCCCGTGTTTATAGTGTGATAAATGACTGGCTTGGCTCGTCGTCTGGCTGCGTTTCTTTATGGCCAGTGGTGTGAATTTGAAGCAGCGAAGTCAGGTTATCATAAGACTCACGGAATTTGCTATCTGCAAACAAAAATATTTGCGGTTTTTGTTGTGTTCGCGCCTGTTTAATGGATCTCGGAGCAATAAAGATGCCGCGCTAGAAATGTTGCATTGCCATGGACGGCGTCGCCGGGGGTTTAGCGGTGTTTCTCGGCGCTCAATTTTTGCAACAGGCGGGCCAGCTCTTCCTGCATCATCGGTGACAGGTTGACGAACTGGCAGCCGATCTGCACCTGTTCACCCAGCAGGAAGGAGCGGAAGGTGCGCGACAGGCGGATTTCCAGGTCGGCGATCATGACGGCGTCCGGCCCCAGCTCCAGCCGCACCCGTTGCAGGCGCCGTCCCACGTGCAAGCCGACGGCATCGCGCGGGGCGGCGCGCATGCCCACGCCACCGGCGGAAAAATCATATAGCTGCAATTCATAGGGTTTGCCGTTGAGCACGAACGAGGCGAGGAAATACACGCCCAGCGGCGTTTCCAGGCGCTGCGTGGCGCGCCGGTTCAGCACCTGGCATTTTTCCGGGAAGTCGGCCGGTATCAGGGTGGGCTGGTTGGGCAGGGGGGCCCAGTCCGGCGAAGTGAGCTTGAATTGCAGCTTGGCGCTGCGCAGCCAGGCCACGAACACGGCTTCGCCGGGCGGCAGGTATTCCCCTTCGTTCAGTTCCAGCACGAAATGGGGATGGTCGGGGTCCACCGAGCGGATGCGCGCCATGACGACGTTGGTGCTGCTGTGGGGGTAGATGGAGACGGGATCGCCCGTCTCGGCCAGCATGGCCAGGGCGTCGCCGATATCGTGCTCGCCCGTCATGTCGTGCGGCTTGCTGCCGGCGGCGATCGGTTCCTGTGCGTCTTTCAGGCTGGGCGGGCCGCGACGAAAGTCTTTGGGTAGCGGATTGTTCACGACGGCGTATCTCTTTGCAATGGGCTGGGGAAAAAGATGTGATGCAACGGTAGTTTATCCACTATTGTTCGCATTGGCTTGCAAAAGAGCAAGAATTTTTCATCTAATCGGCCGCCATGTGCTTTTGTCGTGGACGCGCTGTGCGGGCGGTGCGCTTAGAAGCGCTCGTCCGGCCGCAGGTAGCGCCACTGGCCCACGGGCAGGTCGCCCAGCTTGACCTTGCCGATGCGCACCCGCTTCAGGCCCACCACCTTCAAGCCCACCATGTCGCACATGCGGCGGATCTGGCGCTTCTTGCCTTCGCGCAGGGTGAAGCTGAGCTGGTCGTCGTTCTGCCAGCGCACCTTGGCCGGCAGCAGCGGCTTGCCGTCCATCCACAGGCCATGGTTGAGCTTTTTCAAGTCCGCGTCAGGCAGCTTGCCGGGGCGCGTGTATTCCACCCGCACCAGGTATTCCTTGTCGATGTCGGTGTCGTGGCCGATCAGCTGCTTGGCCACGCGCCCGTCCTGGGTCAGCACCAGCAGGCCGACGGAATCGATGTCGAGCCGGCCGGCCGGCACCAGGCTGCGCAGCTGGGTCGGGTGGAACTGTTCCGTGGCCGGGTCGTCGGCCCAGCGGTTCTCCGGCTTGATCAGGGCCACGGCCGGCTGGTAGCCGTCCTCGGCCTGGCCGCTCACATAGCCCATGGGCTTGTTGATCAGCACCGTCACCCGCTTGGACTGCTCGGCCGCCGCCTGGCGCTCGACGGTCACGCGCTGGCTGGGGTAGACCTTGCTGCCCAGTTCGGACACCACCTTGCCGTCCACCCGCACCCAGCCGCGGGCGATCCATTCGTCCGCTTCGCGCCGCGAGCACAGGCCCAGTTCGGACATGCGTTTGGACAGGCGTAATAATTCTTCACTCATGTTGCGTTATTTCTCAGGTAGGAAGGACGGCTCATACCTTGAGCGCGTCCAGTAAATCGGTTTCCAGCTGCAGCTGCAGGCGGGCGTTGCTGAGGGCGGCGCCGTCGACCAGGAACACGTCCTCGACCCGCTCGCCCAGCGTCATCACCTTGGCCGTGTGCAGGTTGATCTTGTACTTGGTGAGTACGTTGGCGATGGCGTACAGCAGGCCGGTGCGGTCGTTGGCCGCGATCGACAGCAGGTAGTACTGGCCCCGCTCGTCGGGCCGCAAATCGACCGTGGGCTGGATCGGGAAGCTGCGCGACAGGCGCGACAGGCGGCCCTTGCCGGGTGCCGGCAGCGCCGTCTGGGTGGTCAGCAGTTCGCCCAGTTCGTGCTCGATCAGGCTGATGATGTCGCGGTAGCTCTTGGCGAAGCTCTGCTCCGTGACGAGGAAGGTGTCGAGCGCGTAGCCGTGGCGCGTGGTGTGGATCTTGGCGTCCAGGATGCTGAAGTTCTTGCGGTCGAAATAGCCGCAGATGCGGGCGAACAGGTCGGCCTGGTCGCGCACGTAGACGGCCACCTGCAAGCCTTCGCCGATGGGCGCCAGGCGGCACTTGACGACCGGCTGGGCGCTGTCCATGCGGTTGTACAGGGCGCGCGTCTGCCAGGCGATGTCGGAGGCGTCGTGGCGCAGGAAGTAGGCCACGTCGAGCTGCTGCCACAGCGGCTCGTGGGCGTCCGGCGGCAGGCCGTACAGGCGCAGCGTGGCCAGCGCTTCCTGCTGGCGGTTCTTCAGTTCGCGGTCGGCCGAGTGGGGCTCGCCGCCCAGCACGCGTAGCGTGATGCGGTACAGGTCTTCGAGCAGCTTGGCCTTCCACGCATTCCACACCTTGGGGCTGGTGCCGCGGATGTCGGCCACCGTCAGCAGGTAGAGCGCCGTCAGGTGCCGCTCGTCGCGCACCAGGGCGGCGAAGGCGGCGATCACGTCCGGGTCCGACAGGTCCTGCTTCTGCGCCACCTGCGACATGGTCAGGTGGTTCTCGACCAGGAACACCACCAGTTCCGTGTCGTCGGCGCTCATGCCGTGGTCGTGGCAGAACTGGGCCGCGTCCACCGTACCGAGCTTGGAATGGTCGCCGCCGCGGCCCTTGGCGATGTCGTGGAACAGGGCGCCCACGTACAGCAGCCACGGTTGCGCGAAGTTGGCCATCAGCTGGCTGCAGAACGGGTATTCGTGCGCGTGCTCGGTCATGGTGAAGCGGCGCATGTTGCGCACCACCATCAGGATGTGCTGGTCGACCGTGTAGACGTGGAACAGGTCGTGCTGCATCTGGCCCACGATCTTGCGGAAGTTGGGCAGGTAGCGCCCCAGCACCGACAGGTCGTTCATGCGCCGCAGGGTGTGGATGATGCCCACCGGCGCCTGCAGGATGCGCAGGAACAGGGCGCGGTTGACGGGGTCCTGGCGGAAGCCGGCGTCGATCTTGAAGCGCTCGTGCCACAGCGCGCGCATGGTGCGCGAGGTCATGCCCTTGAGCGCGGGGCGCTCCGTCATCAGCAGGAAGATTTCCAGCATGGCCGACGGGGTGCGCTCGAACGTGTCGTCGTCGTTCATGTCGATGAAGCCGTTCAACTCGTTAAAGCGCGCGTTGATGGGCACGGCCACGCCCGACTGCGGGAACAGCCGTTCTTCGATGTTCTGCAGCAGGATGGTGTTGAGCTGGGTGACTGTCTTGGCGGCCCAGTAGTAGCGCTGCATCAGGTATTCGCTGGCGCGGCGCATGTTGATGCCGCTGCCGGTGGCCTGGAAGCCCAGCGTCTCGGCAATGGCCGTCTGCACGTCGAACACGAGGCGGTCCTCGCGCCGGCCCGCGTGCAGGTGCAATCGCACCCGGATGTCCTTGAAGGCGCGTTCCTTCTCCATCAGCTGCTTGGCCTCGGTCTGGGTAATCAGGCCCGAGGTGGCCAGCGTGCGCCACGAGTTGGCCAGCCCGGCCGCCTTGACCATCCACAGGATCACCTGCAGGTCGCGCAGGCCGCCCGGGCTTTCCTTGCAGTTCGGCTCCAGGCTGTAGGCCGTGTCCTCGTACTTGGCGTGGCGCTGGCGCATTTCAAGCATCTTGGCGTGGAAGAAGGCCTGCGGGTCCATGGCCGCGTCGTAGCGCCGCTGCAGCTGCTCGAACAGGGGCTGGTCGCCGCAGATCAGGCGCGCTTCGAGCAGGCTGGTCTGCACCGTGATGTCGGCCTGCGACTCGGTCATGCATTCGTCCACGGTGCGGATGCTGTGGCCGATTTCGAGCCCCAGGTCCCACAGCAGCTGCACCAGTTCCTCGAGCTTGCCGCGGGTGTCGTCGCCGGGCGCCTGCGCCAGCAGGATCAGCAGGTCGACGTCGGAATGGGGGAACAGTTCGCCGCGCCCGTAGCCGCCCACGCCCACCAGGGCCGTGTCGGGCGGCAGCGCGGCCGCGTGCCAGGCCTGGGTCAGCACGGCGTCCACGCTCTGGCGCAGGTTGCGCAGCAGCTTTTCGGGCATGCCGTCGGCCTGGAAGCCGGCGATGACGAGCTGGCGGTCGGCCTTGAGCTGGCGCTTGAGCTGCTCCCTGAGGTCCTTCTTCATCGCGGCGGCCGGCATCGGCTTACGCGGCCACGGCGGCGCCGGTGATGAACGCTGGCGGCGGCGGGCTGCCGGCCGACAGGGTCAGCACCTCGTAACCGGTGTCGGTCACCAGGATGGTGTGCTCCCACTGGGCCGACAGGCTGCGGTCCTTGGTCTTGATGGTCCAGCCGTCGCCCATCTCGCGGATCTCGCGCTTGCCGGCGTTGATCATCGGCTCGATGGTGAAGATCATGCCGGCCTTGAGTTCTTCCAGCGTGCCGGGACGGCCGTAGTGCAGCACTTGCGGCTCGGTGTGGAACACCTTGCCGATGCCGTGGCCGCAAAATTCGCGCACCACGCTGTAGCCGGCCTTTTCCGCGTGCTGCTGGATGGCGTGGCCGATGTCGCCCAGGTGGGCGCCCGGCTTGACCTTGGCGATGCCCAGCCACATGCACTCGTAGGTGATGTCGGACAGGCGCTTGGCCAGGATCGACGGCTCGCCGATGAAGAACATGCGGCTGTTGTCGCCGTGGTAGCCGTCCTTGATGACGGTGATGTCGAGGTTGACCACGTCGCCGTTCTTGAGCACCTTGTCGCCGGGGATGCCGTGGCAGATCACGTCGTTGACGGAGGTGCAGATGGCTTTCGGGAACGGCGTGTAGCCGGGCGGGCAGTAGTTGAGCGGGGCCGGGATGGTGCCCTGCACGTTGACCATGTATTCATGGCACAGCCGATCCAGCTCGCCGGTCGTGACGCCGGCCTTGATGAAGGGGGTGATGTAGTCCAGCACCTCGGAGCCCAGGCGGCCGGCGACGCGCATGCCGGCGATGTCTTCGGCGCTGTTGATGGTAATCGACATAGTGGATCGCAATCTGCAAAGTAAACGGAAAAAACGCAGGCGGCGAGCAGGTCGAACTTCAGGTTCGCGCTCGCGGCGTGCAGTAGTATGGGATTATAAACGAGGCGGGGCGCCCCGTGCTGCCCGGGCCAGGCAGGTGTCGCGGGCGCGTCGGCAAGGCGGCGCACCCGCGGGTGGGGCAGGGTCAGGCGGCGCGGCGCTTGGCCAGCCAGCCCAGCAGGCCGACGCCGGCCAGCAGCATGGCCCAGCCCTCCGGTTCCGGCACGGGCAGTTGCGGTGGCGGTGGCGCAGGCGGTGGTGGCGGCAGGCCGACCTGCACTTCGAACGGTGGCGCCGAGTTGACGAAGGCCGGCGGCGCGACCACCGGCACCGGTGGCGCCAGTTCCACTTCGCGCGGCGCGAACACGGTCATCGGGGCCTCGGCCGGCACCAGCACCACGGGCGCTGCAGCTGCGACCAGGATGGGGGCGCGGCCGCCGGCGCCGTCTTCCGCGGCATGGGCCACGGGCGCTGCCGGGCGGCTGATGCGGCTGATGTTGCCGCAGATCTTGGGCACCACGATGCAGTGATTTTCCGCGCAATAAACGGCCGCGCTTTCGCTGCGGCTCTTGGCCCACTTGTTGCGGGTCACGCTATGGCAGACGGAGGCGGCGCCGAAGTGCATGTCGCGGATGGCCGGGTCGTAAGCGCCCGTGCTGTCGCTGGTGATGGCGTCACGGGTGATGTTGACCATGTCGTCGGGCTGTTTGCTGGCGATGCGCTTCTTCAGTTCCGCCCGCACCGCCGGCGGCAGGTCGGTGTAACGGTCAATGGCGGCGTTCGCATTGCCCGTGTAGGGATTCACGCCTGGCCGGTCCCAGGAGCAGCTGGGCTGCACGGTGGACAGGGCGGCAAGCGTTACAGCGAGAGCGATGGACATGATGTGGTCTTCCCATTGTTATGCTGGTTTATAGTGTCCTGCAATTCAGTCTTGCCATTACAGAACTATAGTTTTCCTAATGATAATACGTTCCGGCATTCAATTGCTGCTTTTTAAACCACAATCGCTAGAAATATTTCATCAAAATGACGAGGATTTTTCTTGACACGAGTAACATTGAAAAAAAGGCAATGGGCGACGGGGTGCGGCGCCGGCGGCGGATGTTGCGCTTGATTACGGAGGGGGTTTTGCGGTAGAATCTCGGGTTGCTTGAATTCGGTTTTGAGCAATGTTGTAAAAAAGGTGAGATTTTTTAACTACACACGCGAATCCGGTCGACAAGGGTGCCTTCATGGTGACTGATCGGATTCCAGACCCAACCCTGGAGTTTATTATGTCCGTAACTATGCGCGAAATGCTGGAAGCCGGTGTCCACTTCGGTCACCAAACCCGTTTCTGGAACCCAAAGATGGCTCCTTTCATCTTCGGTCACCGCAACAAGATCCATATCATCAACTTGGAAAAGACGATGGCGATGTATCAAGAAGCGATGAAACACGTGAAACAGGTCGCTTCGAACCGTGGCACCATCCTGATGGTCGGCACCAAGCGTCAAGCTCGCGAAATCATCGCGGCTGAAGCGGCGCGCGCCGGCGTTCCTTTCGTCGACCAACGTTGGTTGGGCGGCATGCTGACCAACTTCAAAACGATCAAGACCTCGATCAAGCGCCTGAAAGACATGGAAGCGTCGATCGAAGATGGTTCCGTCGAGAAGCTGTCGAAGAAAGAAGCGCTGATGTTCCAACGCGAAATGGTCAAGCTGCAGAAGTCGATCGGCGGCATCAAGGAGATGGGTGGCGTTCCTGACGCGATCTTCGTCGTTGACGTCGGCTACCACAAAGGTGCGATCACCGAAGCGGCAAAACTGGGCATCCCTGTCATCGGCGTGGTCGATACCAACCACTCGCCAGAAGGCGTG
>JAZJZQ010000146.1:0-11763 GCA_040389625.1 Pseudomonadota bacterium
AGCCGATCTTGGTGGTGAACTTGGCCAGCTTGGCTTGCGCCTGCTTCTTGGTGGTGGGGCTCATCCAGTCCAGCTTGTCGATGCTGGTCTTGTAGGTGGCCAGCAGGTTCTTGACCAGCTCTTCCATGCGCGCCTTGCGCTCGGCCGGGAAGTACTGTTCCACGTACAGCTTGCCGACGGTTTCGCCCAGCGCGCCTTCGGTCACGCTCACGCCGCGCTTCCAGCGGGGACGCATTTCCGTCACGCCGCTCAGCACGGTGCCGTAGAAGGCGAAGTTCTCGTCCACGTACGCCTTGGTCAGGTAAGGCGCGTTGGCGTGCACCAGCTGCCACTGGAAGTAGGCTTTCCACGTTGCCAGCGGGGTGCTGGCCAGCACGTCGTTAAAGCCTTGCACGTAGCTGGGCTGGCCCACGATCACGTAGCCGGTCTTGCCGGCGATGCCGGTTTCGTTGAGCCAGGTGGTCCAGTCGAAGCCGGAAGCCAAGCCGCTCAGCTTGGCCAGTTCCACCTTGTTGTAGCCCTTGACGGGGTCGCGCAGTTCGACCTTGGTCCACTGCACCTTGGCCAGTGCCGTTTCCAGCGCGACGATGGCCTTGGCGTTGGCGGCCGCGTTGGCGTCGCCCGTCAGGGTCAGCATCTTGGCCACATGCTGCTCGTACTTGGCCAGCGTGTCGGCCATCTTGGCGTCGTCCAGCTTCAGGTAGTAGTCGCGGTCAGGCAGGCCCAGGCCGGCTTGCTGGATGTCGGCCACGTACTTGGTCGAATCCTTGTTGTCCTGGTGGATGCCGAAGGTCAGCGGGGCGCCAAAGCCCAGCTGGTTGAAGTGGGCGACCAGGGCCGGGATCTGCTGCTTGTCGCTCAGGGCGGCCACTTTGGCCAGCTCGGCGTTGAGCGGGGTCAGGCCCAGTTGTTCGATCTTCGCTTCATCCATGAAGCTGGCGTAGAAGTCGCCGATGCGCTGGGCGTCGGAACCGGCCACCTTGTTCTGGGCGTTGGCGGCGTTCTCGATGATGGCGCGCAGCTGCGGCTGGATGTCGTCGCGCAGCTTGGCGAACGTACCCCAGCTCGACTTGTCGGCCGGGATCTCGGTCGTGGCCAGCCACTTGCCGTTCAGGTGGGTGAAGAAGTCGTCCTGCGCGCGCACGGACGATTCGATAAATTCGGTGGCTATGCCCGACGACAGCTTGCCGCTGGCGACCTTGGCAGGCGCCGCAATCATGGCCTTGGCGTTGTCGGCCGCGCCGGCGTAGCCTGCGATCAGGCTCAGGGTTAATGCACTCAACAGATAACGTTTCACAGAAATATCCTCATTGTTTGTAACGAAAAAGATCGCCCCTGGACTTTTGGCCCATCATTGACTTTATCATAAGGGCGCGTCCGGGGGCAGGTGCAATTACCACATGCTCACACGCTGCTTGGGCGGCAAATACATCTTGTCGCCCGGCTTGACGCCGAACGCGGCATAGAACGGCGCCTGGTTGCGCACCGTGCCGTTGGCGCGGAAGCGGTCCGGCGAGTGCGGGTCGCTCTTCAGGTAGACGATCTGCTGGGCTTCGCGGATCTTGCTGCGCCAGACCTGGCCAAAGCCCATGTAGAAGCGCTGGTCGCCCGTCAGGCCGTCGATCACGGGCGCCGGCTGGCCGCCCAGGGCGATCTGGTAAGCCTTGTAGGCGATGGCGATGCCGGAGTTGTCGGCGATGTTCTCGCCCAGCGTCAGCTCGCCGTTCACGTGGTAGCCCTTGACGGGGCTGAACGCGCTGTACTGCTTGACCAGCATCTTGCTCTTGGCGGCGAACTGCTTGTGGTCGGCGGCCGTCCACCAGTCGCGCAGGTTGCCGTCGCCGTCGTACTGGGCGCCCTGGTCGTCGAAGCCGTGGCTGATCTCGTGGCCGATCACGGCGCCGATGCCGCCGTAGTTGACGGCGTCATCCGCGTCGGCGTCGAAGAACGGCGGCTGCAGGATGGCGGCCGGGAACACGATCTCGTTCATTTCCGGGTTGTAGTAGGCGTTCACCGTCTGCGGCGTCATGCCCCACTCTTCGCGGTCGATGGGCTGGCCCAGCTTGGCCAGCTGGCGTGCGTAGGCGAACTCGTTGGCGCGCAGCACGTTACCCACCAGGTCGTCACGGCTCACCACCAGGCTGGAGTAGTCACGCCATTTGTTGGGGTAGCCGATCTTGGTGGTGAACTTGGCCAGCTTGGCCTGGGCCTGTTCCTTGGTGGCCGGGCTCATCCAGTCCAGGGTGGCGATGCTTTGCTTGTAGGCGGCCAGCAGGTTGGCCACCAGCTGTTCCATGCGCGCCTTGCGCTCGGGCGGGAAGTGCTGGGCCACGTACAGCTTGCCCAGGCTCTCGCCCAGCGCGCTGTCGGTGGCGTTGACGGCCCGCTTCCAGCGCGGCTGCTGCTCTTTCACGTCGCTCAGCACCTTGCCATAGAAGTCGAAGTTTTCAGACGCGAACGGCTGCGACAGATAAGGCGCGTTGGCGTGGATGACCTGCCACCGGAAATACGCCTGCCAGGTGGCCAGCGGCGTCTGCTCCAGCAACTGGCGCATGCCTTTCAGGTAGCTGGGCTGGCTGACGATGACGTAGTCGACCTTGCCGGCCAGGCCGGTCTGCTGCAGATAGCTGCTCCAGTCGTAGCCGGGCAGCAGGGTCGGCAGCTGTTCCAGCGCCACCTTGTTGTAGGCCTTGACGGGGTCGCGCAGCTCGACCTTGGTCCACTGGATCTTGGCCATCGCCGTTTCCAGCGCCACGATGGCGCGCGCATCGGCCTCCGCGGCCGCCTGGGTTTGGCCGGCCAGCGCCAGCATGCGGGCCACGTGCTGCCGGTACTTGGCCAGGGTGGCGGCCAGCTTGGCGTCGTGCGGTTTCAGGTAGTAGTCGCGGTCGGGCAGGCCCAGGCCATCCTGGTACAGGTCGGCCACGTAGCGGGTCGAATCCTTGTTGTCCTGGTGGATGCCGTAGCCGTACGGCGCCGTGAAGCCGAGCCGGTTGAAGCGGGCGATCAGGGCGGGCATGTCCTGCTTGCCGCGCAGGGCGGCCACGCGGTCCAGCTCGCCGCGCAGCGGGGTCAGGCCCAGCTGGTCCAGTCTGGCCTCGTCCATGTAGCTGGCATAGAAGTCGCCGATGCGCTGGGCGTCCGAGCCGGCCGTCCGGTTCGGGTCGGCGGCGGCCGCTTCGATGATGGCGCGCAGCTGCGGCTTGGTGTCGTCGTCCAGTTTCTCGAACGCGCCCCAGCTGGCCTTGTCGGCCGGGATGGCCGTATTGGCCAGCCATTTGCCGTTCAGGTTGCCGAAGAAATCATCCTGCGCCCGTACCGACGTATCCATGTTGCCGACGGCAATGCCGGAGGCGCGGATGGCGGCCGTTGCCTGCCGCGCCGGCGCGGCGCCGTCCTCGGCATGGGCGCCCGTGGCGCCGGCCAGCAGGGCCAAGGTCAGTGCGCTTAATAAATGAGCTTTCAAAGTCTCTCTCCCAGGTTTTGGTCACATTGCACTATTGTTGTGTACCAGCGACGGGACTGTATCATGTCATCGTGATATTAGTAACAAAAAGACCACACCAGATCGCTCCGGCATGGTCTTTTTTTTTACTACCGCATGGCGCGCTTGCCAGATGCGCTGTACCAAATGTGCTTTACCAAATGATCACACGCTGCTCGGGCGCCAGGTACATGCGGTCGCCCGGCTTGACGCCGAACGCGTCATAGAAACCGGGCTGGTTGACCATGGTGCCGTTGGCGCGGAACTGGCCCGGCGAGTGCGGGTCGGTCTTGATCTGCACGATCTGCTGCGGTTCGCGCATCTTGCTGCGCCACACCTGGGCAAAGCCCATGTAGAAGCGCTGGTCGCCCGTCAGGCCGTCGATCACGGGCGCCGGCTGGCCGCCCAGCGACAGCTTGTAAGCCTTGTAGGCGATGGCCAGGCCGGAATTGTCGGCGATGTTCTCGCCCAACGTCAGGTCGCCATTCACGTGATAGCCGGGCAGCGGGCTGTAGCTGCCGTACTGCCGCACCAGCACGTCGGTGCGGGCCTTGAAGTTGGCGCGGTCTTCCTGGGTCCACCAGTCGCGCAGGTTGCCGTCGCCATCCGACTGGCTGCCCTTGTCGTCGAAACCATGGCTGATTTCGTGGCCGATCACGGCGCCGATGGCGCCATAGTTGACGGCATCGTCGGCGCCCGCATCGAAGAACGGCGGCTGCAGGATGGCGGCCGGGAACACGATCTCGTTCATCGTCGAGCTGTAATAGGCGTTGATGGTTTGCGGCGTCATGCCCCACTCGGCGCGGTCGATCGGCTTGCCCAGCTTGTTGATCATGCGCTGGGAGGCGTACACGTTGGCCCGCATCATGTTGCCCGACAGGTCGCCGGGCACGATGGCCAGCGAACTGTAGTCGCGCCACTTGGACGGATAGCCGATCTTGGGCGTGAACTTGGCCAGCTTGGCCTGGGCCTGTTCCTTGGTGGCCGGGCCCATCCACTCCAGCGTGTCGATGCTGGACTTGTACGAGGCCAGCAGGTTGGCCACCAGCTGCTCCATGCGCGCCTTGCGCTCGGGCGGGAAGTACTGGGCCACGTACAGCTTGCCCAGCGCTTCACCCAGCGTGCCTTCGACGGCGCCCACGCCCCGCTTCCAGCGCGGCGGCTGTTCCGTCACGCCCGTCAGCACGGTGCCGTAGAAGGCAAAGCTGGCGTCGGCGAACGGCTTGGACAGGTAAGGCGACTGGCTGCGCAGCAGCTGCCACTCGAAATACGATTTCCAGGTGGCCAGGTCGGTCTGTTCCAGCACCGCGTTGAAACCGCTCAGGTAGCTGGGCTGGTTGACGATCACGTAATCGACCTTGCTGGCCACGCCGGCCGCGGCCAGCGCGTGCTTCCAGTCGTAGGCGGGGGCCAGCTCGGCCAGCTTGTCGATCTGCACCTTGTTGTAGCGCTTGACGGGGTCGCGGTTCTCGACCTTGGTCCACTGCACCTGGGCCAGCGCCGTTTCCAGCGCCACGATGGCGTGGGCGGCGGCGGTGCTGTCCTTGATGCCGGCCAGCGCCAGCGTCCTGGCCACGTGGGCTTCATACTGGACCAGCACGGCGGCCAGCTTGGCGTCATCCTTTTTCAGGTAGTAGTCGCGGTCCGGCAGGCCCAGGCCGCTTTGCACCACGTTGACGGCATACTTGGTCGATTCGCGCGCATCCTGGCCCACGTAGATGCCGTAGGGCGTGGGTACGCCGATCTCGTCCAGATGGGCGATCAGGGCCGGCAGCGCCTTCTTGTCCTTGATGGCGCGGATACGGTTCAGTTCGCCCGCCAGGGGCTTGATGCCCAGCGCGTCGAGCTTGTGCTCGTCCATGTAGCTGGCGTACAGGTCGGCGATCTTCTGGGCTTCGGAACCGGGCTTGCGGGCGCTCTTGTCCTGCTGGGCCTGCTGGGCCGCTTCGATCAGGGTGCGCAGCTGGGGCAGCGTCGCTTCGCGCAGCTGGATGAAGGAACCCCAGCTCGCCTTGTCGGCGGGAATTTCCGTCGTCTGCAGCCACTTGCCGTTGAGGTAGCGGAAGAAATCATCCTGGGGCCGCACGGCGCTGTCGATGTATTGCACATCGATGCCCGAGCGGGGAGTGGTGGCGGCCGGTTCGGCGGCGCCGGCGACGGCGGTCAGCAGGCTCATGGTCAGGGTGCTCAGCAGATATCGGTTCACGAAAAGTCCTTGTAGGGCATGGTAGCAAATACGGCCGCTCTGGGCCGTCCGGCGGATAGGCCGGAACCCGGAAATGTAGCACGCCGGCGCGGGCATGGCACGGGAATCCTCGCGTGCCGTGCCGGCCCCGCCGCTGCTGGCCGTCCCGGCCGTCAGAACTTCGTTTCGAACTTCACGCTCCAGGCCGTATAAGTCTGGTAGTCCGTATCGGCCGCGGACGCCACCCCGCGCGCCGTGACGACGTTGCGGCCCACGCTGTCGAGCGGCGCCAGGTTGCTGGCCGAAAGGCGCAGCTGCTTGCGGCTGTCGAACTTCCACAGGGCGTAGGCGTCGAAGGCGCGCTTGCGGCCGTTTTCCACCACCTGGGTGAGGCTGGTCTGGATCACCGTGGCCGGCGTCCAGTTAAGACTGCCGCCCACCGTCAGCGGCCACTGCTTCAGGTGGTAGTCCAGGCCCACATTGGCCGTCTGTTTGGCTTGCTGGTCGAGCCGGTTGTTGGGGCCGGGGATGCCGTCCACGCTGGACCAGAAGCGGCTGTAGTTGGAGCGCAGGTCGACGGCCGGCGCATCCTCGAACAGCTCCACCAGCTGGAACTTGGCCTCCAGCTCGATGCCGCTGGTGCGGGCGTGGCCCACGTTGGACGGGGTGGACACGTAATGCGGGCCTTGCGCCGTGTCGTAGCTGGTCAGGGTGCGGCGGATCAGGTTGTCGATGTCGCGCACGAAACCGCTGACGCTGACGATGCCGCTGCGGCCCAGGTAGTGCTCGTAGGCCAGGTCCAGCCCCGTGGCCAGTTCCGGCTTCAGGTCGGGGTTGCCCACGCGGTCGGGATGGGTGGCGTTGTTCGGGTGGGCCAGGTAAGGCAAGGCGATCAGGTCCTGCACGTTGGCCGCCTTGTAGCTCCTGGTCAGGCTGGCGCGCAGCTGGTCGCGCGCGTGGCCGGGGATGCGCCATACGCCGTGCAGCAGCGGGCTCAGCACGCTGCTGGTGTTGCGCACGTCGCCGCCGGCGCGGCTGCTGGTGGTGGTGATGCCCTCCCAGCGCAGGCCGGCATAGGCCGACCATTGCGGCGTGATGTCCCATTCGTCCTGCGCGAACACGGCGTAGCGGCGCGTGTCGGCGCTGAGGTTGTCACCGGAGTCGTCGAACTGGGCCACGCCGTTGCGGTCCAGCGAAGTCTTGGTCTGCTCGCGGTGGCTCGCTTCCACATCCCAGCCGGCGGCCAGCGTGTGGTCCTTGCCCAGCGGCGTGCTGTACTTGCCGCCGCTGCTGACGCTGCGGTCGCGCGTGCTGTCGCTGTCGCTAAAACGGTTCGATTCCTGGCCGCTGGCGTCGTACTGCAGGCGCAGCGCGTCGCTGCTGCTGTGGCCGGCGCCAAAGCCGAACTTCACATCGAGCTTGGCCGCGCCGCCCAGCTTGTGCACCCAGTTGCCGAAGCCGCGCAGGAAGGTCGTGTCGGCATGGCTGCGGGTGGTGGCCGTGCTGTACTCGGGCGGCAGCTGGCCGACACTCTGGTCCAGCACGCTGGAGGCCGTCGTGTCGCTGCGCACGCTCATCAGGAAGGGCTGGAAGTTCAGCGTGTCGCCACCTTCGAACTTGTAGGACAGGCGGGGCGTGAGGTGCACGCCGCGCGCCTTGCGGCTGCTCTGGTCCGTTTCCAGCTGGTCCTTGAGCAGGTCGCCGGCCGCATCCGTGTCATGGTAGGCGATGGTGTTGTGGTCGTGCTGGCGGTTCTCGAACACGGAGCCGGTCAGCAAATAGGTCAGGTTGCCGGCCTTGCCCGGCACCGTCAGCGAGACGTTGGGCGCGTGCCGGCCCTGCTCCACCGTGCCGGTCAGCTTGAGCTGCTTGTCCTTGAGCTGGTAACCGTCGCGCAGCACGATGTTGATGGTGCCGGCGATGGCGCGCGTGCTGTGCTCGGCCACCGGGCCTCGCATGATTTCCACCCGCTCCACCTGGTCCGGCGACAGGCTGTCCATGGAAAAACCGGCCGGCGGCCGCTCGCCGTTGACGAGGATTTGCGTGTAGCCGCTGCCCAGGCCGCGCATGCGGATGTCGCCGCCGCGCCCGGGACGGCCGCCGATGGTGACGCCGGGCAGGCGCTTGAGCACGTCGGCCAGGCTGGTGTCACCGTTGCGGTCCAGCTCCTCGCGGCCATAGACTTGCTTGCCGGCCGTGGAACGGCGGCGCTCGTCCATGTCGCTGGCGCGCCCGCCGCTGACGGTCACTTGCTGGATGGGGTGGCCGTCGCTGCCGACGGTGGGCTGGGCGGCGGTGGCGGTGTTGGCTGTGGCGCCGGGCTGGGTGCCGCCGACGCTGGTATCGGCCGGCTGGCCGGGTGCAGTCTGGGCCTGGACTACCGGATCGGTCAGGGCGCCCAGCAGGGCCAGGCAGGCGTAGGGAAACAGTTTGCGCATAAGGAATCGGGTGGCGTCGTTGCGGACGGCAATCCGCGCCCGCATTCTAGCGCCTCGCTCCCCCCGCGATGGCCGCCCGCAGTTGTTTTTTACTTTACGATACACACCCCCTACATGCCGCGTCAGCCGCCCGGCATCCCCATGCCGGCCCCGCCCTGCTTGTGATGGCCGCCACGGCTGTGGTCGCCGCCCTCCTCCCGCTGGCGCGGCGCCGCACCGGCCCGGCCGCCGTTATCGGGCATGCGCAGCAACTGCTCGGCCAGCTGGTTGGCCACCACGCGGCGCTGGGACTCGCTCAGCGCGTCGTTGACGGTCAGCCACCATTCGCGCAGCTGCTTTTCCTCGGCCGCCGTGGTGGCCGTTTCCGCATCCATGGCGCCTGCCAGCTCGCGCAGCTCGACGCCGGCCGCATCCAGGCCTGTCTTGCTGGCCGCCTGCAGCCGTTCGCGCCGGGCCTGGCGCTCGCGCAGCAAGACGCGCGTCTTGCCTTCCGTCTGCTGCCACAGGGTTTGCTGGTTGGCGTTCAGGTTCAGCGAGGTCTTCAGGTCGGACGCCATCGGCAGCAAGTCTTCGGCCCGCAGCTCCATCACGGGCACGGCCAGCGCGGGCAAGGTGGCCGCACTGAGCAGCAAGGCCGCGCCAAGTTGACGGACGCGGAAAGGTAGCGAATTGAACGGCATGAAGACTCCCGGGATAAAAAAATGCCTGCGGCTTGAGCGCAGGCAAAGAACCACTTCAGGGTAGAGAGAAATACAAGTCCAGTGTAGGCCGCCGATGCCGTCCCGGCAGGGATTCTTACAATTGCTTACCGTCGTCAAGGCAGGCGTTACACAACGTGAGCGAACCCCGGCCTGGCGCAATATTTACAGTCCTGCACGCTGCTAAGGTGGATGGGTGGGCCTGCGCGAAAAAACGTGTAAATCATTACGCATTGGATACTACGTTTGCCAGAAATCAGGTTTATACTGAATCGTAGCGTTACGCTGGCGCCGACCGCGCAGCCGCAACGCCGAGTGGATAGATTCGACAGGTGAAACATGGGCAAGAAACTCAAGAATACCGGGCTGGTTGGCCTGGGTGTCATCGCCGGCATTGCCGTTTCGCTGCAGTTCTCCGCGATGGCGCAAAAGCCCGTCGAACCGGCCCTGCCGCTGGAAGAATTGCGCCAGCTGGCCGACGTGTTCGGCCTCATCAAGTCGGATTATGTGGAACCGGTCGAGGACAAGAAACTGCTGACCGAAGCCATCGCCGGCATGGTCGCCTCGCTCGACCCCCACTCCGCCTACCTGGACAAGAAAGCCTACGCCGAACTGCGCGAAGGCTCGCAGGGCAAGTTCGTGGGCCTGGGCATCGAGATCGGCCAGAGCGAGGACGGCTATATCAAGATCGTCTCCCCCATCGAGGATTCGCCGGCCTACCGGGCCGGCATCAAGGCGGGCGACCTGATCACGCGGCTCGACAGCACGCCCGTCAAGGGCATGAGCCTGGACGACTCCGTCAAGAAGATGCGCGGCGAGCCGCACACCAAGGTCAGCCTGACCATTTTGCGCAAGGGTGAGACGGAGCCACTGGTGTTTTCCATCGCCCGCGAGGAAATCCACCAGAAGAGCGTCAAGGGCAAGCTGATCGAGCCGGGCTACGCCTGGCTGCGCGTGGCCCAGTTCCAGGAACCGACGGTCGACGACCTGGCCGCCAAGATCGTCGACCTGTACAAGCAGGACCCCAACATCAAGGGCCTGGTGCTGGACCTGCGCAACGACCCGGGCGGCGTGCTGCAAGGCGCCATCGGCGTGGCGGCCGCCTTCCTGCCGCGCGACTCGGCCATCGTTTCCACCAACGGCCAGCTGCCCGACTCCAAGCAGATCTTCTACGGCCGGCCCGAATACTATGCCCTGCGCAGCGACAGCGACGCGCTGGCCAAGCTGCCCGACGCCATCAAGAAGGTGCCGATGGCGGTGCTGGTCAACACGGGTTCGGCCTCGGCCTCGGAAATCGTGGCCGGCGCCCTGCAGGACTACAAGCGCGCCGCCATCATCGGCAGCCAGACCTTCGGCAAGGGTTCGGTGCAGACCATCCGCCAGCTGACGTCCGACACGGCCGTCAAGCTGACCACGGCCCGCTACTACACGCCCAACGGCCGCTCGATCCAGGCCAAGGGCATCGCGCCCGACCTGCTGGTCGACGAGAACGCGGATGGCGACGGCCTGAACAGCCTGCGCACGCGCGAGGCCGACCTCGACAAGCACCTGGCCAACGACCGCGACCAGGAGGGCGCCAAGTCCAACCGCGACGAGCTGGAAGAGCAGCTGCGCGTGATGGCCATGGAAAAGCAGCGCAAGCCGCTCGAATACGGCAGCAGCGACGACTTCCAGCTGGCCCAGGCCCTGAACCACTTGAAAGGCTTGCCGGTGCAGCTGGCCAAGAACGATGCCAAGCTGGTGCAGGTGGCGGATCCCGCCGCCAAGAAGGCGCTGGACAAGAAATAGCGGCGAGACGGCCCGCGCGGCCGGCTGCAATACTGGCAACAATATCGGCCACCACGCAGGCGGCCAGGCCACACAGGCGGCGTCCCAGAGGCGCCGCCGGCACCTTGGACCGCCCCGTTACCTGGGCGTGGTCAATAAAAAAACAACCGACCGTTCAGAAAATCCGATGATGGGGCCCGCCATTGTGTAAAATTTGCTCACTAGCGGCGCCAGCCCATTATCATATTTGAAAGCTTAACCATGAAACAAGCCGTCATCAGCGGTACCGGCCTCTTTACGCCAGCGGAATCGATCTCGAACGAAGAGCTGGTCGCCAGCTTCAACGCCTACGCCGAACAATTCAACGCCGACCACGCGGCCGCCATCGCGGACGGCAGCGTGACGGCGCTGGAACTGTCCAGCGTCGGCTTCATCGAGAAAGCGTCCGGCATCAAGTCGCGCTTCGTGATGGAAAAGAGCGGCATCCTCGATCCCGCGCGCATGGTGTCGCGCATCCCCGAGCGGGCCGACGACGAACTGTCGCTGCAGGCCGAAATCTGCGTGGCCGCCGCGCGCCAGGCGCTGGACCGCGCCGGCCGCAGCCCGGCCGACATCGACATGGTGCTGGTCGCCTGCAGCAACATGCAGCGCGCCTATCCGGCCATGGCGGTGGAAGTGCAGTCGGCGCTGGGCATTGACGGCTACGGCTTCGACATGAACGTGGCCTGCTCCTCGGCCACCTTCGGCATCCAGACGGCGGTGGCGGCCATCAAGAGCGGCCAGGCGCGCGCCGTGCTGGTGCTCAATCCGGAAATCACCAGCGGCCACCTGAACTGGCGCGACCGCGACAGCCACTTCATCTTCGGCGACGCCTGCACGGCGATGGTGATCGAAGACGCGGCCACGGCCCAGGGCCCGCACCGCTTCGAGATCGTCGAGACCCAGCTCAAGACGGCCTTCTCCAACAACATCCGCAACAACTTCGGCTTCCTGAACCGCTTCGACGAATCGGGCATCGGCGCACCGGACAAGCTGTTCCGCCAGCAGGGCCGCAAGGTATTCAAGGACGTGTGCCCGATGGCGGCCGAGATGATCAAGACCACCATCGCCGGCGCCGGGCTGGAAGTGCCGCAGGTGAGCCGCTACTGGCTGCACCAGGCCAACCTGAACATGAACCTGCTGATCAGCCGC
>JAZJZQ010000147.1:0-3041 GCA_040389625.1 Pseudomonadota bacterium
TCGATGTCGGCGCCCACTTCATCGGCCAGGTTGGCCAGTTCGTTCATGAACGAGATGCGGGTGGCCAGCATGGCGTTGGCGGCGTACTTGGTGAATTCGGCCGACCGCACGTCCATCCAGAAGGTGCGCTCGTGGTTGCGGTTGAACGGCGTGTAGAGCTTCTTCATCAGGCCGTGGGCGCGCTCGCCTTCGGGCGTGCTGTCGCAGCCGATCACGATGCGGTCCGGACGCATGAAGTCTTCCACCGCCGCGCCCTCTTTCAGGAACTCGGGATTGGAGACGACCGAGAACGCGGCGGCGGCGCCGCGCGCATCCAGTTCCGCCTGCACGGCGGCCTTGACGCGGTCGGCCGTGCCGACCGGCACGGTGGACTTGTCGATCACGACCTTGTAGTCGCTCATGTACTTGCCGATGTTGCGGGCCGCGGCCAGCACGTACTGCAGGTCGGCCGAGCCGTCTTCGTCGGGCGGGGTGCCGACGGCGATGAACTGCAGCGTGCCGTGGGCCACGGAGGCGGCGACGTCGGTCGAGAACTGCAGGCGGCCGGCGGCGCGGTTGCGCGCTACCACCTCTTCCAGGCCCGGCTCGTGAATGGGAATGCCGCCGTTGTTCAACATGGCGATCTTCTTTTCGTCGACGTCGAGGCAGAAGACGTCGTTGCCCAGCTCCGCCAGGCAGGCGCCAGTGACCAGGCCGACATAGCCGGTGCCGATAATCGTGATTTTCATATGTGTTTCCGCCTACTTAAAATTGGGCTTGGCCCCGCCATCGCTGCGACGGAGCGGCGATCCCGTTAATTCATCACATTCAGTTCTTCGGTGCGGCGCGGCGGGTAGGTTTCCCAGCGGCTGCAGCCAGGGCACTGCCAGTAGAACTGGCGCGCCTTGAAGCCGCAATGGCTGCACTGGTAGCGGGCCAGCTTCTGGGTGTAGCCGTGCACCAGGTTCTTCACCATCGACAGTTCCGACCACAGCGCGGCCGGCGCATCCATCAGGCGCGCCTCGAGCAGCTTGTCCAGGCCCAGCAAGGTCGGGGTGCGGCGCAGTTCCGCGCTCACCAGCTGCTTGGCCGCGTCCACCCCATCGAGTTCGATCACGGCCTTGAACACCACTTCGATCAGGTCGATCGACGATGCCTGTTCCAGGTAGGACTTGAGCAGGTTGACGCCTTCCTGCGGCCGGCCCACCTTGGTGTAGCCGTCCATCAGGCGCTGCGCCACCAGGGCGACGTGCGGCACGCTTTGCTGCTCCACGCGGCGCCAGGTCAGCAGTGCGCCTTCGACGTCGCCCTGCGCCAGCTGGGCGTCGCCGATCAAGAGCGTGGCGCGCACGTTGGTGCGGTCGGCCTGCAGCGATTGCTCCAGCAGCGGCAGCGCGTCTTCCGGGTGCATGTGCACCAGCGCGTCCTGCGCCAGCTCGCAATAGAACTGGGCGATTTCCTTCTGGCGCGAACCGGCGCCCGCTTCCTGCAGGCCCAGCGCCGCCTCGATGGCGCGCGGCCACTCCTTCTCGCGCTGGAAGATCTCCAGCAGCGCGCGGCGCGCCTGCACCGCGTACTGCGAGTCGAGCAGCTGGTTGAAGGTTTCCTCGGCGCGGTCCAGCAGGCCGGCCTTCAGGTAATCCATGCCCAGCTCATACTGGGCGTGCACCTGCTGCTCCTGCGGCAGGTCGGGCCGCGACAGCAGGTTCTGGTGCACCCGGATGGCGCGCTCGGTCTCGCCGCGGCGGCGGAACAGGTTGCCCAGGGCGAAGTGCATGTCGGCCGTTTCCGGGTCCAGCTTGACGATTTCGATGAAGGCGTCGATGGCCTTGTCGGGCTGCTCGTTGAGCAAAAAGTTCAGGCCCTTGAAATAGCCGCGCGGCAGGCTGCGCGACTCCGACACCAGTTGGCGGATGTCGACCCGCGCGGCGATCCAGCCCAGTCCGAAGAAGACGGGAATGCCCAGTAACCACCAGAGTTCAAATTCCATGCGTGTTGTAGTGTGATCGTTGGTCGGTGCGCGATGCGGACGGCATCACTGCTGGGTGTTGACGCTGTCGGGCTGCGGCTGGGTGGTAGCCTGCTGGGCCGTCGTTTGCAGCGTCGCGATGGTGGTTTTGTGTTTGTTCGTCTCGCGCCGGTGGCGGAATACGGTGGGGGTGAGCGCCAGCACGCCAAGGACGGCGCCGGCCACGAAGAAGCCGAGCAGCATCAGGACCAGGGGGCCGCGCAACTCATAATTGAGGAAGAAGTGCAGATCGACTTCCTGGGTATTTTTCAGGGCAAAACCAAAAAACAAGACGAAAAGAACGAATCCAATGATCGTGGATATGAATTTCATTAGTCAGTTCCTGTTCCGGATTTCAAAAAGCGCCAGTATGGCACTAGAAACCGATTACGACAAAGTGGATAAAAAAAGCGGCATCCAGGGACGCCGCTTTTTTACATCGAATCCTTCAGACGCTTCAGTCCTCGATGATCGGTTGCCCGACCATCGCGTCGACCCGCTCGCGCAACTGCTTGCCCGGCTTGAAGTGCGGTACCCGTTTTTCGGGCACCATCACCTTGTCGCCCGACTTAGGATTGCGTCCTATGCGCGGTGGCCGGCTGTTGAGGGCAAAGCTGCCAAAACCGCGGATCTCGATGCGCTGCCCACTCGCCAGGGCGGTGGTCATCGCATCAAGGATGGTCTTGACGGCGTATTCCGCATCTTTGGCCACCAGCTGAGAATAGCGCTCAGCCAGGCGGTTGATCAACTCGGACTTGGTCATCTACAGAATTCTTAGTTCTTGTTGTCGAACTTGGCCTTCAGCAGCGCGCCCAGGCTGGTGGTGCCCGAAGCTGCGTTGTTGTCGGTAGCGGCCATCTTCTGCATGGCTTCCGCGGTTTCCGCGCTGTCTTTCGCTTTGATCGACAGTTGGATGCTGCGGGCCTTGCGGTCGATGTTGATGACCAGGGCTTCGACGGAATCGCCGACCTTCAGGTGCGTACCGGCATCTTCCACGCGATCGCGGGAGATTTCGGAAGCGCGCAGGTAGCCTTCGACTTCTTCGGACAGTTGG
>JAZJZQ010000148.1:0-1537 GCA_040389625.1 Pseudomonadota bacterium
ACGACCGTCATGCCCGGCAGGGTCGCGCCCTGCTCCGGCCCGATCACGTGCACGATGCCCTGGCGCTTGTCGTTCATGTTGAAATAGGTCAGGCCGTAGGACTTGGCGTTGGCGTCCAGCGTTTCCACCTGCAGCCGCGAAACCGGGTCGGCGATGCCGTGCGCGCGGTCGGTGGTGGGCACGTTATGGTCGGCCACGGCCAGGTTGGCCGACACGCGCCACGGCTTGCGGCCGGCGGCGCGCAGGCCGTCGAATGCCTGCGGGCTGGTGACTTCGTGCACCAGGTGGCGGTCGATGTAAAGGATGGTCGTGCCGTCTTCTTCGGCCTTGACCACGTGCGATTCCCATAGTTTGTCGTAAAGCGTCTTCATCATGATATATGCAGTGCTGCTACCGCCTGTGTGAGTGATCCACTTTGATTATGCCATATTTGTGCAATGCAAAAGCGGTGCCACCCTCCAGCCTCGTGAGCCGATGCGGTTCCGCGTTCCGATACACTTTTTATGACTCCTTTGCTATTTTGTATCGCATTGCCGCCCCAGCCAGCGGCCGCGACGGCGAAAAAAAAAAGCCTGCGGGGGTCGCAGGCTTCGTGTCGGTCGCCAGCGTAACGCTAGGCTGCCATTCGGACACTGCTGCGGCACCCGTCCATCAGGAACGATAGGCCCACCACCAGCACCAGCTCGCCCTCGGCGGAGCGGGCCGTGCCCGTAATGCCTTCCACGGCGATGGCCGTCATCGGCTTGATCACCAGGTCGGCCGTGCCGTCCACGGCCGCCACGGCCAGGATGTACGGTTGTGGCGCGGCAACAACAATGCCCACCTTCTCGCGGCAGCTCTCGTAACCGAGGGCGCCGGCCAGCGAGCGCACCGGCAGCGGCCGCCCCTGGTCCTTGAGTACGGGCGCGCCGCCCACTTCCATGAACACTTCCGGCAGCTCGACCACGCGCTGCACCACCGCCATCGGCAGCGCCAGCGCCGCGCCCGAGGTGGACACCAGCATGGTCGGCACGATAGACAGTTCGATCGGCAGGCGGATGGCAAACTTGGTGCCAAAGCCCAGCGCCGATTCGATGTGGATGGCGCCGCGGTTCTTTTCCACCGCCGTCTTCACCACGTCCATGCCCACGCCGCGGCCGGAGACGCTGGAAGCCACTTCCTTGGTCGAGAAACCGGGCAGGAACACCAGCTGGAAGCAGTCGTCGGCCGTCAGCTGGGCCGATTCGCTGATCAGGCCCTTCTCCAGCGCCTTGGCGCGCAGCTTGATCGGATCCATGCCCTTGCCATCATCCTGCAGCACGATCATCACGCTGTTGGCTTCCTGCCAGGCCTTGAGCGAGATGTAGGACTTGGTGGACTTGCCGGCCGCCACCCGCTCCTCGGGCGATTCGACGCCATGGTCAAGCGCGTTGCGCAGCATGTGCACCAGCGGATCGTACAGGCTGTCGACGACGACGCGGTCGACCTCGGTCTCCGCGCCCTCGATGGTCAGCTCGACGTCCTTGCCCAGGTCCTTGGCCAGTTCGCGCACCAGGCG
>JAZJZQ010000149.1:0-15417 GCA_040389625.1 Pseudomonadota bacterium
ACTGGAACGCCACCTCCGTAAAGCTGCGCAGCTTGCGGCTGTGCAGCTTGTCCACCCCCAGCGCGCGCAGCATTTCCATGGCGCGGATGCCGATGCGCAGGTGCTGGTCGACCCGCTCGCGGTAGAAGTGGTTGGCCATGCCCGGCAGCTTGATTTCGCCGTGCATGGGCTTGTCGCTCACGCACAGCAAGGTGCCGTACGGGACGCGGAAGCGGAAGCCGTTGGCGGCGATGGTGGCGCTCTCCATGTCCAGCGCCACGGCCCGGCTCTGGCTGAAACGGCGCTCCGGCGTGCGCTGCGGCAGCAGCTCCCAGTTGCGGTTGTCGGTGCTGGCCACGGTCCCCGTGCGCATCACGCGCTTGAGGTCATGGCCCGTCAGCTGGGTCACCTCGGCCACGGCCGCCTCGATCGCCACCTGCACTTCGGCCAGCGGCGGGATCGGCACCCACAGCGGCAAGTCTTCGTCCAGCACATGGTCCTCGCGCACGTAGCCGTGGGCCAGCACGTAGTCGCCCAGCTGCTGGGTGTTGCGCAGGCCGGCGCAGTGGCCCAGCATCAGCCAGGCGTGCGGGCGCAGCACGGCCACGTGGTCGGTGATGGTCTTGGCGTTGGCCGGCCCCACGCCGATGTTGACCATGCTGATGCCGCTGCCGTCAGCCCGGATCAGGTGGTAGCCCGGCATTTGCGGCAGGCGCGGCAACGGCGCGCCGTGCGCGTCGCCCGCCTCGGCCGCCGTGCCCACGCGGCGCGTGACGAGGTTGCCCGGCTCGATGAAGGCGATATAGTCGTCCTGCCCGTCCTGCAGCGGCTCGTTCATCAGGGCCAGGCCCAGCTTGACGAATTCGTCGATGTAGAACTGGTAGTTCGTAAACAGCACGAACTTCTGGAAGTGTTCCGGCGACGTGCCCGTGTAGTGGCGCAGCCGCTGCAGCGAATAGTCCACCCGCGGCGCCGTGAACAGGGCCAGCGGCTCGGCCTTGCCGGGTGGCGTCTCGTGGGTGCCGTTGGCGATGCCGTCGTCCATCGCGCCCAGGTCCGGCAAGTCGAACACGTCGCGCATCAGCAAGCGCCGCTCGGCGCTCAGGCTGCCTTCGATGTGTTCGTGCTCGGCGAACGAGAAGTGGATGGGGATGGGCTGGGTGCTGATGCCCACCTGCAGATGGACCGACTGGCGGCTGCCGTGGTTCTTCAGCAGCAGGCGGAATTGCTGCTGGTAGTACTGCTCGTACAGGTCGGGCCGGGTCAGCGTGGTTTCGTAGGTGCCGGGGCCGGCCACGAAACCGAACGACAGGCGCGAATCGGCGCGCGCCACCGTGTCCGTATGCACCCGCACGAAGGGATAGCAGGCCCGCACCCGCTCGCCCACATCCTCGCCGGCCACGAAGCGCCGCATGGCTTCGCGCAGGTGGGCGATGCTGCCGTCATAAATGGTCTTGACTTGCTCCCAGGCGGCGACCGGATCGTCAAACAGCATGGGGGCGATGAACGGACGGTGGTGCATGATGGCTCCTTCGATGGTCTGCGTTGGGGCCGCGGTGGCGGCAGCGCCACGGACGGGCGGCGCGCAGGATCGCAGGGACGGCGCTGGGCGACGGCGAACGTGGAGCAATAAGCGCCAGTGTAAGCGAAATCGGCCCTTGCCGTGGAGCCAAGGCAAGTTTTTTGCTGGCAACGCCGGCCCGGGCGGCCGGCGCGCCGTTCGCCGCGCCCTATTTGCCCAGCACGTACTGGCCCGGCGCGTCGCACAGGGCCTTGCCCATCTTGGGTGGCGGCACCAGCTCGGGCGAGGAATGGCGGGTCAGCCAGGCATGCCAGTGGGGCCACCACGAGCCTTCCGTGACTTCCGCCGTCTGCTGCCATTCGTCGGGACTCATGAAGTGCGAGCCGGGCGGACGGTGGGCCATGGACTTGAAGCTGCGGTTGGCGTGCCCCGGTTCGCACACGATGCCGGCGTTGTGGCCGCCCGAGGCCAGCACGAAATCGACCGGCGCGTCGGCCAGCAGGTGGATCTTGTAGACCGACTTCCACGGCGAGACGTGGTCGCGCCCCGTGCCCACCACGTACATGGGCGCCTTGATGTCCGACACGGCGGCCGCCTTGCCGTCCACGCAGAAGCGGCCTTCGGCCAGGTCGTTATCGAGGAACAGGTGCTTGAGGTATTCGCTGTGCATGCGGTAGGGCATGCGCGTGGTGTCGGCGTTCCACGCCATCAGGTCGTTGGGGATGCTGCGCTGGCCCATCAGGTACTCGCGCATGATGCGCGACCAGATCATGTCGCGCGAATTGAGCAGCCGGAACGAGCCGGCCATCTGCGAGCCGTCCAGGTAGCCGTGCTGCCACATCATGGCGTCCAGGAAGGCCAGTTCGCTGTGGTCGATGAACAGGCCCAGTTCGCCCGGGTCGCTGAAGTCGGTCTGCGCGGCCAGCAGCGACACGCTCTTGAGCTTGCCCTCGTGGCGGTGCCGGCCCGACCCGTACACGGCCGCCGCGATGGCCAGCAGCGTGCCGCCCAGGCAGTAGCCGACGGCGTGGATGGGCTGCCCCGTCAGGCGGTCCACTTCGCGCACCGTGTCGAACACGCCGTGCCGCAGGTAGTCGAGCATGCCCAGGTTGCGGTCGGCCGCCACCGGATTGCGCCACGAGGCCAGGTAGACCGTGTGGCCCTGCTCCACCAGGTAGCGCACCATGGAGTTGTGCGGCGACAGGTCGAGGATGTAGTACTTCATGATCCAGGACGGGATGATCAGGATCGGTTCGCGGTACACCTTGGCCGTCTGCGGCTTGTACTGGATCAGCTCCACCAGCTCGTTGCGGTACACCACCTTGCCCGGCGTGACGGCCACGTTGCGGCCCACTTCGTAGGAATTTTGCTCGTCCTTGGGCGCCTGGCCCCGCCCGCCCAGATCCTGCAGCCAGTTGGACCAGCCTTTGAGCACGCTCTGGCCCTGGGTTTCGTACGCCTTGCGCAGCACTTCGGGATTGGTCCAGAAGTAGTTCGACGGCGAGGCCACGTCCAGCAGCTGGCGCGCCGTGAAGCTGACCACGTCCGCATGGTGGGCCGACACGCCGCGCACGCCGCTGGTGGCCTCGCGCCAGAACTGCTCCGTCTGCAGGAAGGTATGCGACAGCGCGTTGAACGGCCAGGTGCCCCATTCGGGCGCCGCGAAGCGGTTCTCGCCTTCGCGCCGCTCCGGCGTCATGGCGGCCCGGTCGCCGGCCAGCTTGGTGGCCAGTTCCAGCAGTTCCAGCTGCTTGCCGGGCGAGGCGGCCAGGTGCAGCAGCCAGTCCTGGAATGCCAGCGACATGGCGATGGGCGACACGCCGCCCGTGATCTTGGCCACTGCGCTTTGCAGGCGCAAGTCGAGCGGGTTGGTGGAAACGCCATGGTCGTCCATGTAGCAGGCCGGATGCTGCTCGGCCTTGGCGGCCGTCACGGGTTCGGACTGGGTGGTCGCGTCATTCAGGTTCACGATTGCTCCTTCTAGAATTGATTTTCATTATGGCAAGTGGCGAACGTTGATGTATTTGATCTAGATCAAATACAGCCGGATGACGCGTCCCCTACACTGCACTGCATCAATACCAACCTTTCCGGTATACATGAAAAACAAGAACATACAGCGCCACAGGTGCTGCCAGGCATTGCTCGCCTGCTTAATCGGTGCCATGTGCAACCGCAGCATAGCACTAGAAACGCTGGAGCAGGCGTGGGCCAGCGCACAGCAGGTGGACCACACGGTGGCCGCCGCCGCCGCACGGGAAGCGGCGGCCGGCCATGGCCTGGCCGCGGCCGAAGCGCGCCGCCTGCCCAACGTCAGCCTGACGGCCGGCTACACCCGGCTGCAGTCGGAGCCGGCCGCCGCCATCACCATACCGGCCCTGCACATCAATGGCCTGCCGTTCGCGCAGGATGAAGCTTACTCCGCTGCCGTCAGCTTCAGCGCCCCCCTGTTCACGGCTGGCCGCATCAGCAACGGCATCGCCGCCGCCGGCGCCATGACGGACGCGGCCCGCGCCGCCAGTGCCCTCAGCCGGCAGGAGTTGAAGCTGGCCGTGGCCGAGGCCTACGTCACCGTGCTGCGGGCGCAGCGCCTGAACGGCGTGGCCGTGAGCCATGTGACGGCCATCGCGCGCCACGCGGACGACGTGGAACAGCTGTACCGCCAGGGCTATGCGGCCCGGCACGACGTGCTGGCCTCGCAAGTGGCGCTGGCCGACGCCCGCCAGCAGGCGCTGCAGGCGGCCAACGGCGTGGCGCTGGCCGGCGCCGCCTACAACCGGCTGCTGGGCCGCGCCCAGGATGCGCCGACGGAGCTGGCCGAGCTGAATGAAGCGGCGGAACCGCCAGCCACCGGGGCCGCACCGGCGCCCGGCGCACTGGCGGCCGCCGGCACCGCGCCGGCAGGGACCGAGGCCGGCATGCCGGCCATCGCCGGCAAGGGCCATGACCTGGCGAGCATGATCGCGGCGGGGCGCGCCCGGCGCAGCGAACTCGATCAGCTGGGCGCGCAGGAAACGGCGCTGCGGCGCCAGTCCGACAGCGTGGCCGCCCAGCGCGCGCCGCAAGTGGGCTTGAACGGCGGCTGGGGCAAGCTGCAAAACCGCTACCTGGTCGAGGACAAAGGCTGGTGGATAGGCGTGGCCCTCAAGTGGGACTTGTTCGACGGCGGCCAGTTGCGGCGCGAATCGGCCCAGCTGGCGTCCAATGCGCGCGCCGTGGCCGAGCTGCGGGCCGACGCGGCCGACAAGATCGAGCTGCAGGTACGCCAGGCCTGGCTGCGCTGGCAGGAAGCGGGCGCCCGCATCGACGTGGCGCGCGCCGCGCTGGCCCAGGCCGACGAGACGCTGGACCTGTCGCGCGAGCGCTACCGCGCCGGGCTGGCCCCCAACAGCGAAGTGCTGGACGCGGAAACGCGCCGCGCCGGCGCCTACGCCAACCGCGACAACGCCTGGTACGACCGCGCCCTGGCCCGCCTGCGTCTGCAATACGCCAGCGGCAGCCTGTGAGCGCCGTCCTCCGCCGCCGTCCTCCTCTGCCACCCCCATCCCTATTCCGAAAGCCACTCCATGACTGACAAACGCAAATACCTGGGTCCCGCCGTGATCGCGCTGGTGCTGTGCGCCGCAGGCGGCGGCCTGGTCTACTACCTGCTGCATGCGCGCAGCCTCCCCGACGGCCTGATCGCCGCCAGCGGCCGCATCGAAGGCGAGCGCATCGTCGCCGCCAGCAAATTCGCGGGCCGTATCAACACCATGCTGGTGCAGGAAGGCGACAGCGTGAAGGCCGGCGCCGGCGTGGCCCAGCTGGACGACCAGCAGATCGCCACCCGGCTGGAACAGGCGCGCCAGGCCTTCAACGCCGTGCAGGCGCAGGTGCAATCGGCCGAAGCCAGCCTGGCCATCGCCCGGCGCGAAGTGCCGCTGGCCCAGGCCAGCGCCAACGCCGCCGTGAGCCAGGCGCAGGCCGTGCTGGCCAAGGCGCAGGCGGTGGAAGCGCAGGCCGCGCGCGACGCCCAGCGCCACCGCGAACTGTTTGAACACGGCAGCATCGAGCGCCACCGCGCCGAACAGGCCGACCTGGCCTGGCACGTGGCCCAGGCCGACGTGGCCGCCGCGCGCGAGACGCTGGTGCGCGCGCGCCAGGGCGCGAGCGAGGCGGCGCTGGGCGGCGACAAGGTCAATGCGCGCCAGCAGGAACTGGCGGCGCTCAAGGCCCAGCAGGCCCGCGCGGCCGGCGCCGTGGCCGAGGCGCAGTCCGTCAGCGGCGACCAGCTGGTGGTGGCGCCCGCCGCCGGCGTGGTGGTGGCGCGCCTGCGCGAACCGGGTGAAGTGATCCAGGCCGGCAGCGCCATCGCGGAACTGGCCAACCTGGACGCGCTGCACCTGAAGGTCTATGTGCCGGAAGCCCAGATCGGCAAGGTCAAGCTGGGCCAGCCCGTGCGGCTGTATGTCGATTCGCAGCCGGGCCAGGCGTATGAGGCCAAGGTCAGCTACATCGCCTCGCGCGCCGAGTTCACGCCCAAGGAAGTGCAGACGGCCGACGAGCGGGTCAAGCTGGTGTATGCCGTCAAGCTGGCCATCGCGTCCAATCCCGGCCACCGCCTCACGCCCGGCCTGCCGGCCGACGCCGTGATCCGCTGGGACGAGCACGTGGCATGGCAGAAACCGACGTGGTAAGCGCACCGTCCCTGCTGGTCGAGGCGCGCGGCCTGGGCAAGCGCTATGGCGCCGTGCGCGCCGTCGATGCGGTGGAGCTGGAAGTGCGGCCCGGCGAAATCTATGGCCTGATCGGTCCGGACGGCGCCGGCAAGAGCAGCCTGCTCAAGGCGGTGGCCGGCATCCTGCGCTTCGACAGCGGCACGCTGGACGTATTCGGCGTGCGCCTGGACAGCGAGCGGGCCTGCGAGCGCATCAAGGACCGCATCGGCCTGATGCCGCAGGGCCTGGGCCAGAACCTGTATGGCGATTTGTCGGTGGAAGAGAACATCGATTACTTCGGCGGCCTGCGCCTGCTGGGCGGCGATGAACTGGCGCGGCGCAAGGACAGCCTGCTGCGCAGCACGCGGCTCGAGGCGTTCCGCGACCGGCCCATGAAGAACCTGTCGGGCGGCATGAAGCAGAAACTGGGGCTGGTGTGCACCCTGATCCACCAGCCGCAGCTGGTGATCCTGGACGAACCGACCACCGGCGTCGATCCCGTGTCGCGGCGCGAGTTCTGGGCCATCCTGGACCGCCTGCTGGCCGAACACGGCACCACGGCGCTGGTGTCGACCGCCTACATGGACGAGGCCAGCCGCTTCCACCGCGTCTCCATGATGCACGAGGGCCGCATGCTGGCCAGCGGCACGCCCGAGCGCATGCGCGTCCTGAGCGCCGGCTGCATCGTGCGCAGCGGCGCCGACGGCCGCCAGGCCGAGGCGCTGGAGCGGCTGCAGCGCAGCTATCCGCAGGCCGAGGCGCTGGGCCGCGAACTGCGCGTGTTCGTCGACGGCGACGATGCCGGCGCTGCGCTGGCGCAGGTGGAGCAGACGCTGGACGGCCTGCCGCACGATGCCTGTGAAGTGCTGGAACCGGAACTGGAAGATGTGTTCATCGCTTTGCTGCGCCAGCGGGGCGCGCAGGCGGCAGGCAGCGCTGGCGCCCATCAGGCCACGAACGCATCGGCAACTGGCGCCGCTTCGGCGCACGCCATGACGACAGCACCCGACGCGACGCCGGCCATCGAGGCAGACCAGCTGACCCGCACTTTCGGCGCCTTCAAGGCCGCCGACGCCGTCAGCTTCCGTGTGCCGCAGGGCGAAATCTTCGGCCTGCTGGGCGCCAACGGCGCCGGCAAGAGCACCGTCATCAAGATGCTGACGGGGATCCTGCGCCCCAGCGAGGGGCGCGGCCGCGTGGCCGGCGCCGACATGCGCGACGCAGGGCGCCAGATCCGCGAACGCATCGGCTACATGTCGCAGGCGTTCTCGCTCTACCTGGACCTGACGGTGATGGAAAACATCCGCCTGTATGCCGGCATTTACGCCGTGCCGCCGCACTTGGAGGCCGAACGCATCGGCTGGGTGCTGGACATGGCCGGCCTGCACCCGTTCGCCGGCGCGCTGGCGGCCAGCCTGCCCATGGGCCTGCGCCAGCGCCTGGCGCTGGGCTGCGCCCTGCTGCACCGGCCGCAGGTGCTGTTCCTGGACGAACCCACGTCGGGCGTGGACCCGGTGGGCCGGCGCGCCTTCTGGCACATCCTGTTCCGCCTGTCGCGCGAGGACAAGGTGACCATCCTCGTCACCACCCACTACATGTCCGAGGCCGAGCACTGCGACCACATCGCGCTGATGTACGCGGGCCGCGTGGTGGCCGACGCCTCGCCAGAACAGCTCAAGGCCGACGTGGAGCGCGACGGCGGCAAGCTGTACGAACTGGCCACCGGCGCGCCGCAGCCGCTGCTCGACATGCTGCGCGCCGAAGGACTGGGCCAGGCCGCCCTGTTCGGCTCGCGCATCCACCTGCAGCTGCCCGACCCGCAAGCGGGACTGGCCCGGCTCGACGCCCTGCTGGCCGCGCACGGCCTGCAGGCGGACGCCATCACCGCGCGCCGCCTGTCGATGGAGGACGTATTCGTCCACCTGGTCACCAAGCTGGAAGCGGCCGACCAGGCCCGCGCCGCCGCCAAGGCGGCCAAGGCGAGCGGCGGCCCGGATGCCGGGGACACCGGGGACGCCGCAGATACTGCGGATACTGCGGGTGCTGCGCAATCATCGCCAAAACAGGGAGCGGCCACATGAACCTGCACCGCATCGCCGTCGTCGCCTACAAGGAGTGGCGCGAGATCGTGCGCGACCGCCTGTTCTTCGCGCTGGCCTTCATCGTGCCATCGCTGCTGATGCTGCTGTTCGGCTACGGCCTGTCGCTGGACGTGGAACACATTCCGCTGGCGGTGGTCGACTACGACCAGAGCGCCCAGTCGCGCGACTACGCGCACCGCTTCACCGATTCCCGCTATTTCGAGTTCTACGGCTACGGCAAGAACGAGGAGGCGCTGCGCAAGCTGGTGGTCAACAACACGCTGCGCGCCGTGATCGTGATCCCGCCCCAGTTCGGCGCGCGCCTGGCCAGCGGCCACCCGGCCGAAGTGCAGACCTGGATCGACGGCACCTTCCCGTTCCGCGCGCTGACGGCCAAGGGCTACGTGGCCGCCATCAACGCCGCCGCCACGCTGGAACGCATGGCCAGCTGGCTGGGCGACGCCAACGGCGTGCCGGCGGCCAGCGTGCGCGCCCTGCTGCAGCCGGTGCGACTGGAGACGCGCTACCTGTACAACCAGGAGGTCAAGAGCATCTGGTCGATCGCGCCCAAGCTGATCATGGTGATCCTGATGCTGTCGCCGCCGTTCCTGACGGCGCTGGGCGTGGTGCGGGAAAAGGAATCGGGCGCCATCTATAACGTCTACGCCTCCACCCTGTCGCGCGGCGAATACCTGGTCGGCAAGCTCACGCCCTACGTCGGCATCTCCATCATCAACGCCCTGCTGCTGACGGCCATGGCGCTGCTGCTGTTCGGCGCGCCGTTCAAGGGCAATCCGCTGCTGTTCCTGTTCGCCACCGTGCTGTACGTGATCTGCACCACCGGCATCGGGCTGCTGGTGTCGGTGCTGGTCAACACCCAGGTGGCGGCCATGGTGGGCACGGCCATCGTGACGGTGGTGCCGGCCGTGCTCTATTCGGGCATGATCATCCCCATCCCGTCACTGTCGGCCGAGGCGGCCCTGATCGCCCACCTGCTGCCCGGCATGTACTACGCCGACATCGCCACCGGCAGCTTCCTCAAGGGCGCCGGCCTGGCCGCGCTGTGGCAGGACCTGCTGATCCTGGCGCTGTACGCGGCGGCGCTGTTCACGGCCGGCTTCCTCGGCTTCCACAAGCGCCCCGCCAACTGACATGAAGACAATGACGCCAATGACTCTACGACTCTGGCCCAACATAACCAATGGAACCTGGTGGCGCCGCCTGCGCGTGATGACGTGGAAGGAGCTGGTGCAGCTGATGCGCGACCCGCTGCTGCTGCTGTTCGTGGTCTATGCCTTCTCGGCCGACATCTACAACGCCGCCGCCGGCGTCACCCTGCAGCTCAACAACGCGGCGCTGGCCGTGCTCGACATGGACCGCAGCGCCGCATCGCGCGAGCTGGCCGGGCGCTTCCTGGCGCCCGAATTCCGCCAGATCGGCAGCGCTGGCCACGCGGCCACGGGCCAGGCCCTGCTCGACAAGGGCCAGGCCATGGCCCTGCTGGACGTGCCGCCCGGTTTCGGCGCCGCGCTGGCGCGGGGCGAACCGGCCTCGGTACAGATGCAGATCGACGCCTCCAACTCGGTGCAGGGTTTCCTGACGTCGGTGGACGTGGCCCAGATCGTGGCCCGCTACGGCCTGGAGACGGCCGCCGCCCGCCTTGGCCTTAGCCTGAGCGGCACGGCGCCGGACGGTCCGCTGATCGACAACCGGGTACGGGTCTGGTTCAACCCCAACCAGAACGACGCCTGGTTCATGGGCATCTCGGAACTGCTCAACGTGATCACGCTGTTCTCCATGCTGCTGCCGGCGGCCGCCATGGTGCGCGAGAAGGAACGGGGCACCATTGAGCAGTTGCTGGTGTCGCCGCTGGGCCCCTTGCAGATCATGGTGCCCAAGATCCTGGCCATGGTGGCCGTGATCCTGTGCGGCACGGCGCTGGGCCTGTTCGGGCTGTTGATCCCCGTGTTCGGCGTGCCGGTGCAGGGCAGCCTGCTGCTGTTCTTTGCCGTCTGCACGGCCTACATCTGCACCCTGGCCGGGATCGGCATCCTGATCGCCACCGTCACCCGCAACATGGCGCAGGCGGGCATGATGGTGATCCTGATCCTGGCGCCGATGATGTTCCTGTCCGGCGCCTGGACCCCGCCGGAAGCCATGCCGGGCGTGATGCGGGCGCTGATGTATGCCTCGCCGCTGTACTATTTCATCAACGCCAGCTACGGCATCCTGCTCAAGGGCGCCGGGCTGCTCAGCCTGTGGCCCATGATCGCGGGCATACTGGGGCTGGGCCTGGCCGTGGGCGTGGCCTGCACGCTGCGCTTCACCCGCCAGTTCGGCTAACCGCACACCACCCACCAACCAAAGATAGCGCCAACCATGACCCAAATCGCCACTTCCCCGTTTTCGCTGGCCGGCAAGCGCGGCCTGATCGTCGGCCTGGCCAATGAGCACAGCATCGCGGCCGGCTGCGCGCGCACCGCGCACGCGCTGGGCGCGCAGCTGGTGCTGTCCTGCCTGAACGACAAGGCCGTGCCCTTCGCCACGCCGGTGGCCAGCGCGCTGGGCGTGCCCCTGCTGCCGTGCGACGTGGAGCAGGACGGCGCGCTGGAACAGTTGGTGCAGCAGGCCGTGAAGCAGCTGGGCGGACTCGATTTCGTGATCCACTCCATCGCCTGGGCCCCGCTGGAAGACTTGCGCGGCCGGGTGGCCGACAGCTCGGCCGGCGGCTTCCTGCGCGCCATGAACATCTCCTGCCATTCCTTCGCCCGGCTGGCGCGCCTGTGCGAGCCGCACCTGGGCGCCGGCGGCAGCCTGATCACGATGAGCTACCTGGGCGCCGAAGAAGCCGTACCCCATTACGGCGTGATGGGTCCCGTCAAGGCCGCGCTGGAATCGCTGGTGCGCTACCTGGCGGCCGAACTGGGACCGCAGGGCGTGCGCGTGCACGCCGTCTCGCCCGGCCCCATCCCCACCCGCGCCGCCTCCGGCCTGGAGGATTTTGAAGGCCTGATGCAGCGCGCCGTCCACCGGGCGCCGCTGCGCCGTCTCGTCACGCTGGACGAAGTAGGTCAGCTGGCCGCCTTCCTGGCCGGCGACGCCGCCTCCGGCATGACGGGCCAGACCATTTATGTGGACGGCGGCTACCACGTCGTCAACTGAAGCACCTTGCACGCCACACCCTACAACCTACGACCTACGACCGAGCCTCCGCCATGAACGACCATAACGACCTGCCCGAGATCATCGAGAACGTCACCTACGCCGAACTGCAAGTGGGCCAGAGCGCGCGCCAGACCCGCACCCTGACAGCCGACGACATTGCCGCCTTCGCCGCCGTCTCGGGCGACGTCAACCCGGCCCACCTGGACACGGACTACGCCGACGCCACCCTGTTCCACGGCGTGATCGCCCACGGCATGTGGGGCGCGGCCCTGATCTCCAAGCTGCTGGGCACCGCCCTGCCCGGCCCCGGCACCATCTACCTGGAGCAGTCGCTGCGCTTTCTCAAGCCGGTGCGCATCGGCGACACGCTGCGCATCACGGCCACTGTGCTGACCAAGGAAGACGCCAACCACCACGTGGCCCTCAACTGCGAGATCAAGAACCAGACCGGCGCCCTGGTGCTGTCTGGCGTGGCCACCGTGATCGCCCCGATCGAGAAGGTGCGCCGCCCGCGCACGCAGTTGCCGCTGCTGCGCCTGGTGGATCCCAGCGACCGCTTCGGCGCCCTGCTGGCCAGCGTGGCCGCGCTGGAGCCGGTGCGCTGCGCCGTGGTCCATCCCTGCGACGTGGAGTCACTCAAGGGCGCGCTGGACGCGGCCCGCCACAAGCTGATCGTGCCGGTGCTGATCGCGCCGCTGGCCCGCCTGCAGGCCGTGGCCGACGAGGCGCATGCATCGCTGGAAGGCATCGAGATCGTCGACGTCGCCCACAGCCACGCGGCAGCCGAGAAGGCGGCCGCCATGGCCGCCGCCGGCCAGGTCGAGATGCTGATGAAGGGCAGCCTGCACACGGACGAAATGATGCAGGCCGTGCTGGCGCAGCCGGCGCTGCGCACCAAGCGCCGCCTGTCGCACGTATTCCGGCTGGAAGTGCCGCTGTACGACAAGGTGCTGCTGATCTCCGACGCCGCCCTCAACATCCAGCCCACGCTGATGGAAAAGGCCGACATCGTCCAGAACGCGATCGACCTGGCGCACGCGCTGGGCACGCCCGAGCCCAAGGTCGCCATTTTGTCGGCGGTGGAAACGGTCACCCCGAAAATCGCCTCCACGCTGGACGCGGCCGCCCTGTGCAAGATGGCCGAGCGGCGCCAGATCACGGGCGGCGTGCTCGATGGTCCGCTCGCCTTCGACAACGCCATTTCGCCGCAGGCGGCCCGGATCAAGGGCATCACTTCGTCCGTGGCCGGTCACGCCGACATCCTGATCGCGCCCGACCTGGAAGCCGGCAACATGCTGGCCAAGCAGCTCGAATACCTGGCCGGCGCCGCCACCTGCGGCGTGGTGCTGGGCGCCGCGCTGCCGATCGCCCTCACCAGCCGGGCCGACGCGGCCGACGCCCGCGTGGCCTCGGCCGCGCTGGCGCTGCTGCTGGCCCACCGCTACCGCAAGGAACGCCCATGAACAACGGACAGCAAGCCATCATCGCCGTCAACGTCGGCTCCTCCTCGATCAAGTTCGCGCTCTACCCGTGCCGCGCGGGCGTGACGGGCCCCGCCCTGCTGACGGGCACCATCGCCGGCCTGGAGCCGGACGGCCAGCCCTGCGTGGCCTTCAGCACGGACGATGGCGTCAAGCTGAACGAAGCGCTGGCGCCCGGCGCCGGCGACAGCTTCGAGCGCGCGCTCGACGCCATGCGCGCCCTGCTGGCGCGCTACGCCGCGCCGGCCCGGCTGGTGGCGGTGGCGCACCGCATCGTCCACGGCGGTTCCCGTTATGCCGCCTCCGTCGTGCTGGACGACGCGGCGCTGGCCTACCTGCGCACGCTGGAACCGCTGGCGCCCCTGCACCAGCCGCATAACCTGGAGGGCGTGGACCTGTTCCGGCGCGCCTTCCCCGAGCTGCCGCAGGTGGGCTGCTTCGACACTTCCTTCCACACCACGATGGACGCGCTGGAACAGCACTTCGCCCTGCCGCAAGCCATGCACCGGGACGGCATCCGCCGCTACGGCTTCCACGGCCTGTCGTACCGCTACCTGGCGGCGCGGCTGGCCGAGCGCAGTGGCCGCAGCGGGCGCAAGGTGCTGATGGCCCACCTGGGCAATGGCGCCAGCGTGTGCGCCATGCGCAGCGGCGTGAGCGTGGCCACCAGCATGGGCTTTTCCGCGCTGGACGGGCTGATGATGGGCAGCCGCTGCGGCGCGCTCGATCCCGGCGTGCTGCTGCACCTGATGCGCCAGGGCTGGGACGCGGACCGCATCGAAACGCTGCTGTACCGCCAGTCCGGGCTGCTGGGCGTGTCGGGCCTGTCGGCCGACATGCGCACGCTGCGCGCCAGCGAGCAGCCCGAAGCCCGCTTCGCCATCGACCTGTTCACCCATCGGCTGGTGCGAGAATGCGGCGCGCTGAGCGCCTGCCTGGGCGGCTTGGACCTGCTGGCCTTCACGGGCGGCATCGGCGAACACGACGCGGCGCTGCGGCTGGCCGCGTGCGAGCAGCTACTGTACCTGGGCGTGCGTATCGACCCGTCCCGCAACGCGGCGGCCGACGGCAGCCAGATCATGGCCATCCAGGCCGCCGACAGCAGCGTGGAAATCTGGGTCGTGCCCACCGACGAGGGGCGTGTGGCAGCCGGCGATGCGGCGGCGTTGCTGG
The DNA here is from genome assembly GCA_040389625.1 of Pseudomonadota bacterium. GTDB lineage: Bacteria > Pseudomonadota > Gammaproteobacteria > Burkholderiales > Burkholderiaceae_D > Rugamonas. The sequence continues at coordinate 14,099 of JAZJZQ010000149.1, forward strand.
TTTAGAACAAGCGGGGTCAGCGCCCGTCGCCGAGACGTGCCAGCACCTCGTCCAACGCGACCAAGTCTGCCGTATCCGCAGTCGCGGTCGGCACGCCTGCGATGCGGCGCAGGCGTTTGGGATCGATGTAGATCCTGCCGTCCCGTTTCGTTACTGGCGACCACCATACTTCGCCCGCTACTTCGCTGACGACTACCTGTTCTTCCGTGGCCGCAAAATTCGGCCCCCACTCGCCGATATAGGTCTTGAATTGCCGCGTCATGGATCGCGTCAAGCCAGGCACTTCACCGCGATAGACATGGTCAACCTTGACCTCCATGGTCTGGCATCCGCCCGAATTCGATATACAGACCCTGGTCGTACCATCGGGCTTGGTCGCCGCGATGGCGGGACAGTCCCGTGGACAATTCTCAGTACCCTGCGGTTGCAATATCACCTTTTGCACGTAACCGGAAACCAGCACATCCTGCGCCGATGCGATGGCGCAGGCGCCAAGCATGACGGTGGCAACGAATTTGAACATGACCATTGTTTTTCCTCGCTTGAAAGTGCCAACCCAGCCAAACGCGCGTCCGGGCACGCCGCCGGTGAAATATCCTTGACTATCATCCATTCACAAAAGTAACATTTTTACATTTAATAAAGATAAATGTTTAAACATGATTAATATTATCGATGATGCCATTTCGTTGCCAGACATTCGGCGGAGCAGCGCCCCATGACGCGCTATGCCTGCCTGCTGCGAGGAGTCAATGTCAGCGGCCAACGCAAAGTGGCCATGAAGGAGCTGGTCAGCCTGTGCCAGTCGCTCGGCTTTTCCAATGTTGAAAGCTATCTGCAAAGCGGCAATATTGTTCTCGACGCCCCGCTCGGCGCCACCGAACTTGAGGCGGCCCTGGAACAAGCCATCCGCAACGAATTCGGCTACACCGATATCGACGTGCTGGCCCGTACCGCGCCGGAAATCGGCGCCGTCATCGAGTCCATGCCCGCCGCCTGGAAGACGCACGACACATCGCTCCTGTATTTCACCTTCCTCAAGAGCGCACCGGCCGCGGTGTCCAACGCCGCCAGCTTCCTGCCCGATGAATTCGAGGCCGGGGAAAAAGTGATCTACATTCACTGTCCCGGCGGCTACGGCAAGACCAAACTGAACAACAATTATTTCGAACGGACCCTGAAGCTGCGCGCCACCACACGCAACTGGAACACGACAGTGAAGCTGTACGAGCTCGCGCAAGAGCCCCCCCCAATCCTAGGCCGAGGTCGCCCGGCAGCGTACATGGTGGGGTATGGCCGATCAGGCCCCTCCGGCAACG
>JAZJZQ010000150.1:0-9434 GCA_040389625.1 Pseudomonadota bacterium
AAGGGGGCGCCGGCGGCGGCCAGATCATCGCCAGCGGCACGCCGGAAGAAGTGGCCGCCAACCCGGCCAGCGTGACGGGCAAATATCTGCAGCCGCTGCTCAACAGCAAATAAGGGCAGGTCCGGGCCGGCGGCTGGCGATCACCGGGGACAGACCCTAATGCCGTTAAGTTAGCGGACTTCTCAAAAAAAGGGGTACGTCCCCATTTTCGAAAAAAGGGGTACGTCCCCATTTTCGTCCCCGAAGCCGGCTTAGAGATCCTTTAACTTAACGGCATTGGGGACAGCCCCCGTGTCACCGGCGCCGGCCAGGTGACGGGTTACCGGCCCAAGGGGTCAGTCCCCTGCTTCCCGGCCTGCGCCCGCAAGCAACAGCCCCAGACCGCGGGGCCGGTAACCCGGGGACTGACCCAGCGCCGCCGAGCCACGCAAGGCCAACGGCTCCCACCCGCGGGTCTGTCCCCAGGCAACAGAGCTGAAGAGACGGCGTCAAACCGCCAAGGCAGCCCCACCCAGCTTCGCCTCCAGCTGCGCCAGCCGGTCAAAGCCCCAGAACGGCTCGCCGTCCACGATCATGAACGGCACGCCGAACACGCCCTTGGCCACCGCATCCGCGCTGGCCTGCTTGAACGCGGCCTTGACGGTTTCATCCTCCAGCGCCGCCAGCAGCGCCTCCCGCTGCACACCGAGCGCGCCGGCGATCCCGGCCAGCACTTCCTGGTCCCCAATATCGACCCCATCCCCGAAGTAGGCGCTGAAACAGGTGCGGGCAAACGAGGCCGCCGTGTCCTCGCCATGGTTGGCGGCCAGCCACGTCATGGCGCGCCCCGGCGCCAGCAACAACCTGGGGAAGCCGTCCGGCAAGCGGTAAGGAATGCCCGCCAGGCGTGCGCTGCGCTCCAGGTCGTGCTGCACATACCGCCACTTCAAGGGCACGAACGGCGCCAGCTGGGTACCGGCCGCCTGGCTCAGGGCAGTCAACATGACCGGCTTCCAGCGCACCCGGCGCCCGTGGGCGGCGGCCAGCCGCTCGATGCGGGTGGCCGCCAGATAGGCATAGGGCGAAATAAAGTCAAAGTAGAACTCGATGTCACTGCTCATGGTCAGCCTCCTATATGAAAGTCGTCATTACTATCGGGAAGGGAACGCAGCAACGCCACCAGGCCAGTGGGCCAGGCCAGGTAGAGCGCCACGGGGACAAGCAACAGCCAGATACTCATGTCAGCCTCCTTTTTCGCACACCCGTGCGAAATTAAAGCAAAAAAACGGCCGGGCGCTACCCCGGCCCGCCGGCTACACCTCGTTGAAGCTCTTGTAGGTGGATATCAGCCGGTTGAAGGCGCGCTGCGCGTGGCGCAGCGCCGTCTCGTCATGCAGGAAACGGGTGTCGTGCAGCAAGCCCACGATCAGGCTGTAGATCTCATACACCAGCTGTTCGGGATCCGAGTCGGGCCGCAGCTGGCCCGCTTCCATGGCCTGGCCTATGGTCTTGCGCAGCGAGGCCCGCCACACCAGCGCCCCCTTGGCCAGCCGGTCGCGCACGGGGCCCGGCTGGTCGTCGAACTCGAAGGCGCCGGCCGTGTACAGGCAGGAATGCCCCACCTCACCATCGCAGACTCGGCGCATCCAGTTGCCCACCTGAGCCGTCAGCCGGGGCAGGCCGCGCGGCAATTGCAGCGTGGGCAGCAGCACAGCGGCCGTGAAGCGGCGGTCGTATTCGTCCAGTACCGCTTCCTGCAACGCTTCCAGCGAACCGACACGGGAAAACACGCCGCTCTTGCTGATGCCGGTGCGCTTGGCGATCTCGCCCAGCGACAGCTTGCCTATGCCTTCGGCGGCCGCCATCTCGCAGGCGGCCGCGACGATGGCGGCATAGGTGGCTTCGCTCTTGGCGGTCAGGGTGTCCATGGAAGGAACTTTAGCACACCCGTGCGAAATTGGCGAGGAATGAAAGAAAAATGAAAAACGCGCCACGTGGGCGCGTTCTCTTGCGACGTGGACCGGCGGCCGGCTCAGGGCCCAGGCGCCAGGCCTGTGCTGGCCGGAGGGCCGGCCCGGCGGCAGGATCGGCCGCCAGGTCAACCGCCGGTTCAGCCGTTCAGGCGCTGTTCCAGCTTGGCCATGTTGTCCTTCAGCTCTTGCGGCAGATGGTAGGCCAGCTTTTCGAACAGTTCGGCGTGCAGCTTCAGTTCTTCGCGCCAGGCGTCCTTGTCGATCGAGGTGATGGTCTCGAACTCTTCCGGCGTGAACGGCAGGCCGTCCCAGTGGATGTCGCCATAGCGCGGGGTCATGCCGAACAGGTTCTCGACGCCGCCGGCCTGGCCTTCCAGACGCTCCAGCATCCACTTCAGCACGCGCATGTTGTCGCCGAAGCCAGGCCACACGAAATGGCCCTGCTCGTCGGTGCGGAACCAGTTGACGCAGTAGATCTTCGGTGCGGCCGCGCCCAGCTTGGCGCCCATGTCCAGCCAGTGCTGGAAGTAGTCGCTCATGTTGTAGCCCATGAACGGCAGCATGGCGAACGGGTCGCGGCGCACGACGCCCATTTGGCCGGCGGCGGCGGCGGTGGTCTCGGAGCCCATGGTCGCGGCCATGTAGACGCCTTCGACCCAGTTGCGCGCCTCCGTCACCAGCGGCACGGTGGTCGAGCGGCGGCCGCCGAAGATGAAGGCCGAGATCGGCACGCCGGCCGGATCGTCCCAGGCCGGGTCGATCACGGGGTTCTGGGTCGAGGCCACGGTGAAGCGGGCGTTCGGGTGGGCGGCCTTGGTGCCGGAGGCCGGCGTCCAGTCCTTGCCCTGCCAGTCGATCAGGTGCGCCGGCGCTTCCTTGGTCAAGCCTTCCCACCACACGTCGCCGTCGTCGGTCAGGGCGACGTTGGTGAAGATGGTGTTCTCGTTCAGGCAGGCCATGCAGTTCGAGTTGGTCTTGGTGTTGGTGCCAGGGGCCACGCCGAAGTAGCCCGCTTCCGGGTTGATGGCGTACAGGCGGCCGTCGGCGCCCGGTTTGATCCAGGCGATGTCGTCGCCGATGGTGGTCACTTTCCAGCCCTTGAAGGTGGCCGGCGGGATCATCATCGAGAAGTTGGTCTTGCCGCAGGCGGACGGGAAGGCGGCCGCCACATAGTGCTTCTTGCCTTCCGGCGATTCCACGCCCAGGATCAGCATGTGCTCGGCCAGCCAGCCGTGACCGCCGGCCTTGGCTTCCTTGTGGCCCATGTTGGAGGCGATGCGCAGCGCGAAGCATTTCTTGCCCAGCAGCGCGTTGCCGCCGTAGCCGGAACCGTAGGACCAGATTTCGCGCGTCTCAGGGAAGTGCACGATGTACTTGGTGGCGTTGCAGGGCCACGCCACATCCTTCTGGCCGGCCTTGAGGGGGGCGCCCACGCTGTGCACGCACGGCACGAAGGGGCCGTCTTCGCCCAGCACGTCGTACACGGCGCGGCCCATGCGGGTCATCACTTTCATGTTGACGGCCACGTAGGCCGAGTCGGACAGTTCGACGCCGATGTGGGCGATCGGCGAGCCGAGCGGGCCCATCGAGAACGGCACCACATACATGGTGCGGCCCGTCATGCAGCCGTCGAACAGGCCGTTCAGGGTGCCGCGCATTTCGGCCGGTTCCGTCCAGTTGTTGGTGGGGCCGGCTTCTTCCTTGGTGGCCGAGCAGATGAAGGTGCGGTCTTCCACCCGCGCCACGTCGCTCGGGTCGGAGCAGGCCAGGTAGGAGTTGGGACGCTTGTCCTGGCTCAGCCGCTTCATGGTGCCCGCTGCCACCATCTCGCCGCACAGGCGGTCGTATTCTTCTTGCGAACCGTCGCACCAGTAGATACGATCCGGTTTGGTCAGGGCGGCGATATCGGCCACCCAATTGATCAGTTTTTGCTGCTTGATGTAAGCTGGGACGTTCAGTGCTGCAACGCCACCCATAACGGGCTGATTCATAGTACCTCCAATGCCAATAAAAGAATTCTGGTCTTGTCCCGGCAGGCAGGATCGTCGTCAGCCGCGCACGCTGGTAGCGCGCGCCTTGCGCCCGGGAGGCATGGCGAGATGGGGCTATGCTCCGGCGGTACGGCGGTCATGTCGCGCACCCCGCGCCGGCGGGACACGCAGCCCAATCATGTGCCTGGGCTGATGGAACGTATTGCGCAGGCTCGGTGGTCGAGCCTGAAAAATTGTGGGCGATTGTACACCTGTCCACCCCGCTTTCCGACATAAATGTAGGAGAAATTGTTGAGTAAAGTAGTAAGCTATTCCGGAAATTAATAAACCTGTTATTTCGCTACGAAATCCACCACAAAATCTGGCAACTCCCATGAAAATTGCAATTCTCGACGATTACCAGAATGCTACTCCAAGCCTGGAATGCTTCAAGCTCCTGGAGGGTCATGATGTCAAAATCTTCAACAATTCGGCGCGCGGATTAGGCCAGCTGGCGATCCGCCTGGCGCCGTTCGACGCCCTGGTGCTGATACGCGAACGCACCGTGTTGAACCGGGCCCTGCTGTCCAAACTGCCCAACTTGAAGCTGATTTCCCAGACCGGCAAGGTGGCCGGCCACGTCAACGTGGACGCAGCCACCGAGCACGGCATCGCCATCGCGGAAGGGGTCGGTTCGCCCACGGCGCCGGCCGAACTGACGTGGGCCCTGATCATGGCCGCCGCGCGCAAGATCGTGCCCTATGCCAGCAACCTGAAGGACGGCCTGTGGCAGACGGCCTCCATCAACCCGGCCCTGAACACGCTGGGCACGACGCTCAAGGGCCGCACGCTGGCCATCTGGGGTTACGGCAAGATCGGCCAGCTGGTGGCCGGCTACGGCCGCGCGTTCGGCATGCAGGTGCTGGTGTGGGGCAGCCAGGCCAGCCGCGAGGCGGCCGTGCGCGACGGCAACCAGGCGGCCGCCAGCCGGCAAGCATTCTTCGAGCAGGCCGACGTGTTGAGCCTGCATTTGCGCCTGAACGACGCCACCCGCGGCATCGTCACGGCCGACGACCTGGCCCGCATGAAGAAAAGCGCCCTGTTCGTCAACACCAGCCGGGCCGAACTGGTGCAGCCGGAAGCGCTGGAACTGGCCCTGCCCCAGGGCCGGCCCGGCTACGCGGCGCTGGACGTGTACATGGACGAGCCGCTGCCGGCCAGCCATCCGCTGCTGCGCATGCCGGTGGTGCTGGCCACGCCCCACCTGGGCTATGTGGAAAAGGACAGCTACGAGCTGTATTTCCGCCATGCCTTCCAGAACGTGGTCGACTTCGCGGCCGGCCGCTGCGACAAGATCCTCAATCCGGACTACCTGCAGTACGTGCAGGCGGGCTGAGGCCGCTAGCGGATTGCGGGCAGGCCAGTCAGGTCGATGGCGGGGGTGGGCAGGGCGTGGACCTTGCTCCACAGGCCGGCCCAGCCGGGCGGCCACGGCAGCGCCGGCCCCGTGTAGGGCGCCAGCGTGGCCCGCACTGGCACCACGGGCACGGGCGGCATGTCCTGCAGCGGGCCGTGGGCCGGGCGCTGCATGTCCAGGCTGTACATATAGCCGGGCAGCAAGGCATCGCACACGGCGGCGAACCAGGCCGTGTGGTCCTCGTCGCGGCCCAGGGCCTGGGCCAGTCCCTGGGGATCGAAGCGGGCCAGGGCGTGGACCAGCTCGTCCGTGGTGGCGCCCGGCGAGTCGCCCCAACCCATCACGGGGTTGACGTTGTAATCGGCGCCCGAGCCGTACCAGCCTTCGCGCCACGGCCGCTGCATCCAGTCGCGCTGGCCCGTGAACAAATGCCAGCGCCAGTGCAGCCCGGACGGCTTGGGCCAGGAATACAGGTACAGCCGCTGGTAGCCGGCCTGATGCAGGGCGCGCACCAGCGCCATCAGGCGCGCGTGGGGCATGCGGTCGGGCGGGGCGCGGCGGAACAGGATGGCTTCGCCGTCGGCGAACTGCACCTCGTCGGTGGACAGGTTCAAGTCCAGCGTGCGGGCCTCGCTGCCGAAGCGGGCGCTGATCCAGCCCGTCAACAGGTTGACGGCCGTGATAACGCCGTAGCCGCGGTAGCGGTGGAAGATGACGGTGCCGGGAGCGACGGTTTTCATGACAGCGGGCAAGCTAAAGACGGACAAAGAAACCAGTGTAGTCACAGTATGCCCGACTTTCCAGTCCATCGTAACGGCACGCGGCGGGCTGGGGGCGCGGGCCGTTTCGCGTTATGATGCGCCTCATTTCACTGTACAGGATATTCCCACCATGACCTTGCGCATCCTCGCCACCGGCGGCACTTTCGACAAGCATTACGATGAACTGAACGGTAAACTGGGCTTTGGCGACAGCCACGTGCCGGCCCTGCTGGCGCGCTGCCGCCTGACGGTGGACGTGGCACTGGAGCAACTGCCGCTCATGGATTCGCTCGACATGGTGGACGCCGACCGCGCCCGCATCCTGGCCGCGTGCCAGGCGGCGCCCGAGCGGGCCATCGTCATCATCCACGGCACCGACACCATGCCGCAGACGGCGGCCGTGCTGGGGCCGGCCAAGCTGGGCCAGACCATCGTCCTGACGGGCGCCATGATCCCCTACGAAATCGCCAATTCGGACGCCCTGTTCAACCTGGGCTTCGCCTGCGGCGTGGCGCAGACCCTGGCGCCGGGCGTGTACGTGGCCATGAACGGCCAGATCTTCGCCTGGGACAACGTGCAAAAGAACCGCGCCGCCGGCGTGTTCCAGCCGCTGTAAGCAAATCCTCAAAAAAAATGCCGCACCGTGGTATCCGGTGCGGCATCGGGATGGTGCGGGCCGGGCTTAAGCCTTGGCTTCGCCGCCCAGCGCTTCGACCACGTCGGCCAGCAGCTTGCTCAGCTCGCCCGTCATCAGCATGAAGTCGCCGTCGAAACGCTCGTCGTCGTTGCGGGTCGACGATTCCTTTTCGCTGATCACGTCCAGCGGCTTGATGCCCTTGATGGCCAGCGATTCCGTGAGTACGAAGGAAATCTTGCTGTCCCACGTCATGGCCAGGCGGGTGCACTGCTTGCCGGCCGCGATGTGGCGCCGCACTTCGTCCGCTTCCAGCGTGTGGCGCACGTAGCGCACGGCGGCCTTGCTCTCGCCCGTGGCGCGCAGTTCCGTGTCCATGTCGACCGTGAAGCCGGCCGGGGCGTCGTCCGCCTGCAGCCATTCCGTCATCACGCCCACCGGCGAGCGCTGCACGCGCAGGCTCTCCAGCGGCAGCTTGTCGACCGCCTTCAGCAGCAGCTTGATCACTTCGTCCGCCTTGGCCGGGCTGGCCGCGTCCACCACCAGCCAACCGTTGACGGGGTCGATCCACGTCCACACGTTGCCGCGGATGGAGAAGGCGCGCGGCAGCAGTTCGTCGGCCACGCGCTCCTTCAGTTCCTTCATGGCTTTCTTGCCGGGCGCGAAACCTTGCGCTTCTTCCATCTCGGCCGCACGGGCCTTGGCCACCTGGTTGATGACGGACGATGGCAGCAATTTCTTTTCCGTGCCCAGCAGGATCAGCATCTGCTTGTTGACCACGTGCACCAGGCCGCCGTTCGGACGGGGACGGTCCCAACCCTGGCGCAGCAGTTCGTTGCTGCTGGCAGGCACAAAGGAATGGGGCGCCAACGCTGCTTCCAGTTGTTCCGGGGTGTACGCCCAAGGGGCGGGCAGACGGTAAATCTGAAGATTCTTGAACCACATAAGAGTATTTGCCTTGTTTCAGTGTTGCCAGGGGAACGACATTTTACACGCTCGCGCCCCCGCCGCGCCGGGATTCGCACCGGCGCGCACGGCAACACAATTCAAGCCGGCAGGCGGTAGTCCTTGAACTGCTCGCGCAGCTTCATCTTCTGCAGTTTGCCGGTGGCCGTGTGCGGCAAGTCCTCGACGAAGGCGACATCGTCCGGCAGCCACCACTTGGCCACCCGCCCGCCCAGATAGGCCAGCAAGTCCTCGCGCGTGACCTCGTGGCCGGCCTTGCGCACCACCACCAGCAGCGGCCGCTCCTGCCACTTGGGGTGGGCGATGCCGATCACGGCCGCCTCGGCCACGGCCGGGTGGCCCACGGCCGCGTTCTCCAGGTCGATCGACGAAATCCACTCGCCGCCCGACTTGATCACGTCCTTGGCGCGGTCCGTGATGTGCATGTAGCCGTCGGCGTCGATGGTGGCCACGTCGCCCGTGTCGAAAAAGCCGTCGGCGTCGAGCTGCCGGCCCCCTTCGCCGCGAAAGTAGGACGACACGATCCACGGCCCCTTGACCAGCAGGTGGCCGAAGGCCTTGCCGTCGCGCGGCAGGCTGTTGCCCTCGTCGTCCGTGATCTTCATGGTCACGCCGAACAGGGTGCGGCCCTGCTTGGACTGCAGCTTGCGGCGCGCCTCCAGCGGCAGCGCCGCGTGCTTGGGCAGCAGCTTGCACACGGTGCCCAATGGCGACATCTCCGTCATGCCCCAGGCGTGCATCACGGTAGCGCCGAAGCCGTCCTCGAACCGTTCGATCATGGACACGGCGGCCGCCGAACCGCCGATCACGCAGCGCTGCAGGCACAGTTCGCGGCGCGGGTCGACGCCGGCCGTGTCCACGTGGCGGAACAGCATCAGCCACACGGTGGGCACGCCCAGCGCCATCGTCACGCGCTCGTCGCGCATCAGTTCATAGATGCTCTTGCCGTCCAGCCCGGGGCCGGGCAGCACCAGCTTGGCGCCGCACATGGCGCCCGAATACGGCATGCCCCAGGCATTCACGTGGAACATGGGCACCACCACCAGGGCCGAATCGCCGCCCGACAGGGCCAGGCCGTCGGCGCTGCAGGCGGCCATCGAATGGAGCACGGTGGAGCGATGCGAATACAGCACGCCCTTGGGGTGGCCCGTGGTGCCGGAGGTGTAGCACAGCGAGGCGCCGGTGTTCTCGTCCAGCCCGGGCCAGGCGAACGCGGGGTCGGCGCCGTCCAGCAGCTCTTCGTAGCACTGCAGGCGCGGGATGTCGAGCTGCGGCATGTGGGCCCGGTCCGTCATGGCGATGAAGGCCTTGACGGTGGGCAGCTGCGGCGCCAGCTCGGCCACCAGGGCCGCGAAGCCGATGTCGAAGAACAGGTACTGGTCTTCCGCATGGTTGACGATGTACTCGATCTGCTCCTTGAACAGGCGCGGATTGATCGTGTGCAGCACGGCGCCCATGCCCGACACGGCGTAGTACAGCTCCATGTGGCGGTAGCCGTTCCAGGCCAGCGTGCCCACGCGCTCGCCCTGCTGCACGCCGAGGCGGGTCAGCACATTGGCCATCTGGCAGGCGCGCTGGCGCACCTGGCCGTAGCTGGTGCGGTGCACCGGTCCCTCGGAGGTACGGGAAACGATTTCGGCCTGCGGGTGGTTGCTGGCGGCGTGTTCAATCAGCGACGAGACCAGCAGCGACTGGTGTTGCATTAATCCGAGCATGTACTTCTCCTGAAAACGA
>JAZJZQ010000151.1:0-2573 GCA_040389625.1 Pseudomonadota bacterium
AAGGGCAGCATAGTAGCAATCGTCACCCCGATGCACGCAGACGGCAGTCTGGACTTCCCGGGTTTGAACAAGCTGATCGACTGGCATATCGCGGAAGGCACGGACGGCATCGTGATCGTCGGCACCACCGGCGAATCGGCCACCGTCACCGTGGAAGAGCACTGCGCGCTGATCAAGGCCGCGGTCGAGCACACCAAGGGTCGCATCCCCATCATCGCCGGCACCGGCGGCAACTCGACCGCCGAAGCGATCGAGCTGACCCGCTTTGCCAAAGAGGCTGGCGCCGACGCCGCCCTGCTGGTGGTGCCTTACTACAACCGTCCTACCCAGGAAGGCATGTACCAGCACTTCAAGGCCATCGCCGAAGCGGTGGACTTGCCCATCATCCTGTACAACGTGCCGGGCCGTACCGTTGCCGACATGAGCAACGAAACCATCCTGCGCCTGACGGCCATCCCCAACATCGTGGGCGTCAAGGATGCGACCGGCAACATCGGCCGCGGCCTGGACCTGCTGCGCCTGGCACCGAAGTCGTTCGCCGTCTATTCGGGCGACGATCCTTCGGCCATGGCATTGATGCTGGCTGGCGGCAAGGGCAATATTTCCGTGACGGCCAACGTGGCCCCGCGCGCCATGCACGAGATGTGCAAGGCCGCCATGGAAGGCGACATCGCCAAGGCCGTGGAGCTCAACAACAAGGTGTTCCCGCTGCACCAGAAGCTGTTCATCGAACCGAACCCGGTACCCGTCAAATGGGCGCTGGCCGAAATGGGCATGATGCCGGCCGGCTTGCGCCTGCCGCTGGTGCCACTGGCTGGCGAGTACCACAACGCCGTGCGCGCGGCGCTGCGCGAAGCGGGCATCCTGCCGTAAGCAGGCTGCCTGGTTCGTCCGGTCCGTACCCCATTCTGATTCCAGCTGTCATCCAGCTTCTTATCCAGTAACGACATGACTATTCGCAAGACAGCATCTATTTCCTCGCAGCGCGCCCTGATCGTGGGCGCCTTGATGGCCAGTTTGACCGGTTGCGGCATGATCGGTTCCGTTGTCGGCAATGACAAGGTGGATTACAAGTCCGCCAAAAAGGCCAGCACGCTCGACGTGCCGCCGGATCTGACGCAATTGCAGAAAGATAACCGCTACTCGCTGCCCGATTCGAGCAACGGCATCGCCACCGCTTCCGGCTACAACGCGCAAAAGGGCACTGGCCCGGTGGCGTCGGTGCAGGCCGGTACGGCCGTGGCGCCGGCCGCGATGAACGACATCCGCGTGGAACGGGCCGGCAACCAGCGCTGGCTGGTCGTCAAGCAGGCGCCGGAACAGCTGTGGCCGCAATTGAAGCAGTTCTGGGAAGATGCCGGCTTCACGCTGGCGCTGGACATGCCGACGGCCGGCATCATGGAAACGGAATGGAACGAGAACCGGGCCAAGATTCCGCAGGACTTCATCCGCAACACGGTGGGCAAGGTGTTCGATTCGCTGTATTCGAGCGGCGAGCGCGACAAGTTCCGTACCCGTCTCGAGCGTAACGCCGACGGCAGCACCGAGATCTACATCAGCCACCGCGGCGCCCAGGAAGTGGTGACGGGCGCCCAGAAGGAATCGACGATGTGGACCGCCCGTCCCAACGATCCTGGCCTGGAAGCGCAATTCCTGGCACGCCTGATGACCAAGCTGGGCAGCACGGAAGATGCGCAGGCCAAGACGGCCGTCGCGTCCGCCATCGTCCAGCCGCAGCACGCCACGCTGGTGGGTGCCGGCGCCGAGCGCGCCGTGTCCGTGGACGAAGGCTTCGACCGCGCCTGGCGCCGTGTGGGCCTGGCGCTGGACCGCGCCGGCTTCACGGTGGAAGACCGCGACCGCACCCAGGGCACTTACTTTGTGCGCTATGTGAACCAGGAAGCGGGCGAAACCAAGGGCTTCTTCAGCAAGCTGTTCAGTTGGGGCGAGTCCGAGTCGGACAAGGAAGCGCAGCGCTACCGCATCGCCGTCAAGGCCGGCGCGGGCAGCGACAGCCTGGTCACGGTGCTCAACAATACCGGCAAGCCGGAAACGGGCCCGGTGGCGGAAAAGATCCTGACCCTGCTGCACGAGCAACTGAAGTAAGGGAGCTATCGTCGCGGCATGCACCGCGACCGCACGCCCGCCGCGCCCGCGCGGTGGCGTGATCCGAAACCGGCCGCTGGCCGGTTTTTTTACGCCTTGTGGCGGAACTGGTCTTGATTATGAAACTGGCTGAACTATGATGAGTGATGTACGGCAATGACTTTTGTAAGGACGAAAAAAAACCGGCGCAGGGCCGGTTTCTTTGAAGTTCAGGCGTAAAAAAACCGGCCCGTAGACCGGTTTCTTTACGCAAGCTGATTACTTCGAAGCAGCGGAAGCAGCCGAAGCAGCCGAAGCGGCAGGAGCAGCAGCAGCGTCCGAAGCTGCAGGAGCAGCAGCCGAAGCGGCAGGAGCAGCAGCGTCAGCAGCAGGAGCGGCTGGAGCAGCAGCAGGAGCAGCGGCTTCAGGAGCGGCTACTGGAGCTGGAGCAGCAGGAGCTTCTTCTTTTTTCGAGCAAGCAGCCAGAG
>JAZJZQ010000152.1:0-3034 GCA_040389625.1 Pseudomonadota bacterium
TGTTGACGTAGGATTTGTCGGCGATGGTTTCGGCCATCTTCTGCTTGTTCGACAGCGACGCATCGATCCAGCGCCCGGCGTCGAGCACGGCCGCCGTCAGTGCGCGCGCCGTGTTGGGGTGCTTGGCTACCCATTCGGCGCTGGTGCCCAGCACCTTTTCCGGATGGTCGCGCCAGATATCCTGGGTGGTGATGGCCGTGATGCCCACGCCGTCGGCAATGGCGCGGTGGTTCCACGGCTCGCCCACGCAAAAGCCGTCCATGTTCCCGATCCGCATATTGGCCACCATCTGCGGCGGCGGCACGGTGATCACCTTGGCGTCCTTCATCGGATTGATGCCGTGCGCGGCCAGCCAGTAGTAGAGCCACATAGCGTGGGTGCCGGTGGGGAAGGTCTGGGCGAACGAATATTCGCGCGGATCGCTGCGCATCAGCTTAGCCAGCGAGGGGCCGTCCACGCCACCCTTGTCGGCCACCTTCTTCGACAGCGTGATGGCCTGGCCGTTGTGGTTCAGGTTCATCAGCACCGCCATGTCCTTCTTCGGCCCGCCCGCGCCCAGCTGCACGCCGTAGATCAGGCCATACAGCACATGGGCCGCGTCCAGTTCGCCGTTCACCAGCTTGTCGCGCACGCCGGGCCAGGACGACTCCTTGCTCAGCACAATCTTGATGCCGTACTTCTTGTCGAAGCCCAGCACGGACGCCATCACCACCGAGGCGCAGTCGGTGAGCGGAATGAAACCGACCTTCACTTCTTCCTTTTCCGGCTTGTCGGAACCGGCGGCCCACACGCCGCGGGTGGACAGGCCGCTCAGGGCCGTGGCCGCAACGCCAGCCTTGAGCAGATTACGTCGGGTCAGCTTGATGCGGGTATCGCTAGTCATCGTATCCTCATGCCTGGTCCATGGGCCGGCCGGCTGGCCGCCCTGCATGGGATATCAGCAAGTGCTGTGCCAGCGAAAAGCGCACAAACCGGAGACAAACGCGGGCCGCGGCGGTGCGCGCCCGCGCCACGATGGACGGCGCGGCACTGATATTGTGCGGCGCACCAGAAAGGAACGCGCGACAGCAGGCGGCGCCGGGCGCAGGCCGCCGTCAGCGGCGGCGACGGCCGGGCTTGGGCTGCGGCGGCGCGAAGAATGGCGGCGCGGCGCTGGACAGGAAGTCGATGAAGTGGCGCACCCGCAGCGGCATCTGGGTGCGCTGCTGGTAGTACATGAACACGCCGGCGTTGGCCGTATCCAGTTGCGGCAGCAGGTGCACCAGCGCGCCGCTGGCCAGCTCGTGCTGCGCCAGGTAGGCCGGCATCTGGCCGATGCCCACGCCGGCCCGCACGGCCGCCAGTTCGCTCTCCACCGTGTTGAAGCTGGCCACGGCCGGCACGTCCAGGTAGACCGTGCCGCCGTCGCCGTGCAGCTCCCACGGCATCATGCGGCCCGTGTTGGCCTGGCGGTAGCCGGTGCAGCGGTGCTGGCGCAAGTCGTCGGCATGGCGGGGCGCGCCATGCTGTTCCAGGTAGCGCGGCGCGGCACACATCAGCAAATGGACCGCGCCCAGCCGGCGCGCCACCAGGTTCCGTTCCGGCGGGCTGCCGGCGCGGATGCCGACGTCGATCCTGGCCTGCACCAGGTCCGTGAACTGGTCTTCCAGCAGCAGGTCGAAATGCACGCGCGGGTAGCGCTGCTGGAACTGGGCCAGCAGCGGCGCCAGCACCATGCTGCCGATCGAGGTGGGCGCGGCCACGCGGATCAGGCCATCGACATCCTGCCGGCTGTTACGGACCTGGTCCAGCGCCTCGTCCAGCAGGCGCAGGCCGGGGCTGGCCAGCTCGTACAGGCGTGCGCCCTCCTCCGTCAGGCTCAGGCTGCGCGTGGTGCGGTGGAACAGGCGCACGCCCAGGTGCTGCTCGAGCTGGCGTACGGCCTTGCTGACGGCCTGCGGCGTGAGGCCGGCATCCTGCGCCGCGTGGCTGAAGCTCCTGGCCCGCACCACGGCGATAAAGAGGGAGATGACACGGGAAGTATCCATGGGCGCATTCACAACGAACAGTTGAAAATCAAACGTCTTTCCTATGGCTAGTGTAGCAGCATGACGCGTCCTACACTGCCTCCTGCCAACCCGCCGCCCGCGCCGCCCACTTCCGGACGCGCCGCCGAGCGCGGATTCTCACGCAAAGGAAATGATCATGTCGAACACAAATAAAGTCTGGTTCATCACGGGCGCCTCGCGCGGTTTCGGAGTGCTGATTGCGCGCCAGGCGCTGGCCCGGGGCGATGCCGTGGTGGCCACCGCACGCGATCCGCGCACTGTCGTCGCCGCGCTGGGCCAGCACCCGCAGTTGCTGGCGCTGCAGCTGGACGTGCGCGACGCGGCCCAGGCGGGGGCAGCGGCGGAACAGGCGCTGCAACGCTTCGGGCGCATCGATGTCCTCGTCAACAACGCCGGCTACGGCTTGCTGGGCGCGGTGGAGGAAGCCAGCCCGGACGAAGTGCGTGCCCTGTTCGACACCAACGTGTTCGGCCTGCACACCGTCACCCGCGCCGTGCTGCCGGCCATGCGCCAGCGGCGCAGCGGCCATGTGATCAACATCTCGTCCGTGGGCGGCTATTCGGCCTATGCCGGCTGGGGCATCTACAGCGCCACCAAGTTCGCGGTGGAAGCGTTGAGCGAGGCGTTGCAGCTGGAACTGGCGCCGCTGGGCGTGAAGGTGACGGTGGTGGAGCCGGGCTTCTTCCGCACCGACTTCCTCGCCCCCTCGTCGCTGGCCACCACGGCCACCCGCATCGAGGCGTATGCAGACACGGTGGGCGCCATGCGCACCTTCGCGGCCGGCGTCAACCACCAGCAGCCGGGTGATCCGGCCAAGCTGGCCACGGCCATGCTGACGCTGGCCGACAGCGCCCAGCCCCCGGTGCGCCTGCTGCTGGGCTCGGACACGGTGCAGCGCGTGCGCGCCAAGAACGCGTTCGTGGAAACGGAGCTGGCGGCCTGGCTGGCACTGGCCACCTCCACCGATCACGACGACGTGGCCCGCC
>JAZJZQ010000152.1:3134-7342 GCA_040389625.1 Pseudomonadota bacterium
GCGAAGCGCAGCCACGCGTTCACATGGCAGTCCTCGCGCTGGAGCCGGCGCAGCGCCTGCAGGCTGGCCGTCGTCTCGCCCGTCTCGACGATGGCCGGGTCCAGGCTGGCCATGGCGGCACCGTCGACCAGCCGGCGCGGACAGGCCAGCGGCGCCAGCCAGTGCGGCGCCAGGCTGGCCACGCCGCGCCGCATGCGGTAGCTGCCGGCCGCCTCGTCGCTCTCCACCGACACATAATTCCAGCACAGGGGCTGGGACGGGAACGCCGTCATCGCCACATCCACCACGCGCGCGGCCGGATCGATGCGCTGCAGCGCGGCGCGGATGCGCTGCCCGCCCACGTGGGAGGCGGCGCCCTGCCCTGCCACATACACAACGCACAGGCCGGCCGCCAGCAGCAGCGGCGCGCGCCCGTGCGCCCCGGCGCGGCGCTGCAAGGCGCCCAGCAGCGCCCCGCCGCCCAGCAAGGCCACGCAGGACGCCGCGCCCAGGTAGCCGTTGGCCGTGAAATACAGCAGCGCGCAGGCCGGCACGGCCAGCGCCGCCAGGCGCGCCAGCCGGGTGCCCAGCATCATGGCCAGCGGCGCGCCGAACGCGATCCAGTACAACGGTTCGACGATGAACACCATGTCGCCATAGAACCAGCGGCCGTCGAAGGGATAGAACGGATGCAGGCCGTAAGAATTGGTGTAGTCCAGCAGCAGGTGCAACCCCAGTCCGGTGACGATGCTGACCGCCAGCCCAAGGCGGGCCGGCCGGCTGGCCCGCAGCAGGGCGCGCGCCGCCGGCCAGCACAGCCACAACAAGGCCGCCAGCGCCAGCGCCTGCGGCAACGCGTACAGCAGCGTGTGCGTATGGCCGCGGTGGTTGAGCAGATAGCCCAGCGGATCGGGCAGCAAGCCGGTCAGGAACAGGTCGAGGTCGGGGAAGTTGCTGGCCAGCGCGCACGAGACCAGCAACAGGCGGCGCCGCGTGCGGGCCCGCACGCTATCGGCTTCCTGCGGCAGGCTGCGTTCCAGCAGCTCGCCCACGCCCAGGCCGACAACGGTGTGAGTGATGTTGTCCATGCCCGGCATCTTACCGGGATTCGGCGCCGACGCGCGGGCCGCCGGCCCGCCGCCGTGCCGCAAGCGTTATTTCAGTACGCCACCTGGTTGCGACCGGACTGCTTGGCCCGCAACAGCGCGGCGCCGGCCTGGCGCAGCAGGCTGTCGCCGTCGGCGATCTCCATGTGGTCGAAGGCGGCCACGCCCAGGCTGGCCGTGACGGACAGCGGGCGGGCGCCGGCCAGGTGCTGTTGCACCTCGACCTTGATGCGCAGGTTCTCGGCCAGCTTGCAAGCCCCGTCCAGCGGGGTGTTGGGCAGCACGATGCACAGTTCCTCGCCGCCGTACCGGGCCGGGACGTCGATCACGCGCACGCTCTCGCGCAGCATGCGGCCCACGCCGGCCAGCACCTGGTCGCCCACGGCGTGGCCGTAGCCGTCGTTAATCTGGCGGAAGTGGTCGAGGTCCAGCATCAGGGCCGACAGCGGGGCGCGGAAACGCTTGGCGCGCGCCGTCTCGAACTTGAGCCGCTGCAGCAGCGAGCGGCGGTTGTGCAGGCCCGTCAGCTCGTCGGTGATGGTCAGCTGTTCCAGCTCGCGCATCGATTCGCCCAGCGCCTTTTCCTTGGCCCGCAGCTCGATCAGGGCCATGGCCTGGCGCGCCAGCCGGGCCAGCACGTTGCGCTGCTCTTCGTTCAGGCGGCCCGGCACGGTGTCCATCACGCACAGGGTGCCAATGGCAAAGCCGTCCGACGAAGTCAGCGCCACGCTGCTGTACATGCGCATGAACGGCGCGTTGACGGTGAGCGGCATGTGGGCCGTGCGGTAGTCGGCCCGCAGGTCGTTGATTTCCGTGGCGCTGTCGCCCAGGATGGCGAGCGAACAGTAGCAGTCGGTACGCGGCAGCACGGACAGTTCCATGCCCGTGTGGGCCTTGATCCAGACCCGTTCCGCGTCGACCAGTGAAATGAAGGCATACGGTACGTTGCACAGCCTGGCAGCGAGCTCGGTGAGGAAATTGAATTCCTCGCTGGAGGGGGTGTCGAGGATGTTGTAACGGTGCAAGGCTGCCAGCCGGAACTGGTCGGTCTGCGGTCTTGCCATGGGCAAGATGTGGATTTTTTCTGCGGCCAGCATAAGACCCCCCAAGTAGCGCTATCAACGCCGGCAACGGGATAGCCGGAATGGCTGGCCCGATCCCTTTGCTACTTTGACAGTTTATCCCAAAACAGGGGGCTGCGGGCGCCCGTATCACCCGCAGTCGCCGGCATTTTTCAACTCTCCGTCATGATCTGGCGCAAGGCGCGCTCGAACACTTCCACCGGCTGGCCGCCGGAGATCAGGTGACGCTGGTTGATGATGATGGCCGGCACGGAATTGATGCCGTGGCGGGCGAAGAATTGCTCGCGCTCACGCACTTCATCCGCGTATTGGTTGCTTTCGAGCACCTCCGCCGCCGTGGCCGCATCGAGCCCCGCCTCGCCGGCCAGGCGCACCAGCACATCGTGCGCGCTGGGGTTCATGCCGCGGCTGAAATACGCTTCCAGCAATGCCAGCTTGAGCTCCCTGGCGCGTCCTTCCAGCTCGGCCCAGTGCAGCAGGCGGTGGGCGTCGAAGGTGTTGTAGATGCGGCTGCGCTGGTCGAGCGCGAAGTTGAAGCCCACTTCGGCGCCGCGGGCGCGGATGGCGCCCCGGGTCTGGGCTTGCTGCTCGGCCGTGGCGCCGTACTTTTCCATCAGGTGTTCGGTGATGTCCTGGCCTTCCGGGCCCATGTTGGGATTCAGTTCGAACGGCTGGAAGTGCAGCGTGATGTCGGCCTCGTCGCCGATGCGGGCGATGGCCGCTTCCAGCGCCTTGAGCCCGATGGCGCACCAGGGGCAGGAGACGTCGGAGACGAAATCGATGGTGAGGGGGGTGGTCATGTGAGCCTTTGCGAGTGTTACGCGCCGTGCGTGATGCCGGCGCCCGCGCCCCAGATGGCGGCGGCGCGGCGAATTTCAAGCGGGCGGCGCGACCCTGGACCGGGCGCTCGGCTGTGCGCGTTTCTTGTGCCCGTGCTTGCGCCCGTGCTGGTGCCCGTTCTGGTGCCCGTTACTTGTGCTTGGCCTTGGCGGCGGCGGCGCTCTTGCTGCCGATACGGCTTTCCTTGCCAGCCAGCAGGTTCGAAATGTTCTGGCTGTGGCGGTAAGCCAACAGTACGCTCATGGCCACCACGGCGAACAGCTGCGGCTCCACGCCGAACAGCAGGCCATAATAGAACGGCGCGAACAGGGCCGCGATCAGGGCCGCCAGCGACGAGTAGCGGAAGGCAAACGCCACCACCAGCCACGTCACCAGCGTGGCCAGGCCCAGCCAGGGGTTCAGGCCCAGCAGCACGCCCAGCGCCGTGGCCACGCCCTTGCCGCCCACGAAGCGGAAGAACACGGGCCACAGGTGGCCCAGGAACACGGCGATGGCCACCAGGGCGATCGTCATGTCGCCCACCTGCAGCTGGTCGGCGTAGTGGATCGCCAGCCACACGGCCAGCCAGCCCTTGGCGCCGTCGCCGATCAGGGTCATGATGGCGGCCGCCTTGTTGCCACTTCGCAACACGTTGGTGGCGCCGGGATTCTTGGAGCCGTAGGTGCGCGGGTCGGCGATGCCGAACAGCTTGCTCATTACGACGGCAAACGAGATCGAGCCGGCCAGATAGGCGGCCACGGTCATCCATACTGTATTCATTGTTTCCCTCTGCAGATAATTCCCGGCGCGCTGGGCCGGGGGCTGCTGAATATACACCAAGCCCGCCCCGCATCGGGAAAATTGTGCGCTTTTGCCAACCTCGCGCAGGCGCCGCCGCTAGTCGGCCAGCGCGCACTGCACCGGGCGCGCGCCCAGCACGTCCAGCAGCACCTGGGGCGCGATGCCCACCAGGTAGCCGCGCCGCCCGCCATTGATATAAATCGTTTCCAGCGCCAGGATCGATTGCTCGACGTAGACCGGCATTGCCTTGCGGGTGCCGAACGGCGAAGTGCCGCCCACCTGGTAGCCGCTGTGGCGCTGGGCCACTTCCGGCTTGCACGGCTCGACCGACTTGCAGCCGATGGCGCGCGCCAGGTTCTTGGTCGAGACCTTGCAGTCGCCGTGCATCAGCACGATCAGCGGCTTGGCCGCCTCGTCCTGC
>JAZJZQ010000153.1:0-2603 GCA_040389625.1 Pseudomonadota bacterium
CATATCCTCCAGGGTCTTGGGTTTCTTCTATGTCCAACTCGAGTTTGTAGGCCAGTGCGATGAACAGTGCCTGGCACAGGCACAGGGTGCTGGTGAGCGAGCGGAAGGCGTATGCACTGCCCTCGGTCACGGTGAGCAGGGCGTCGGCCACGCGCGCCAGCGGCGCCAGCTTGCTGTCGGTGATCACCAGCAGCTTGGCGCGCTGGTGGTGGGCCACGCGGGCGCAATACTGGGTCTCCTGCCCGTACGGCGCGAAGCTGATGGCGATGACCACGTCGCGTTCGCGCACGCTGCGGATCTGCTGGCGGTACATGCCGCCCAGGCCATTGACCAGGTGTACGCGCTTGTTGGTGTTCTGCAGCGCGTAGGCGATGTAGGACGCGACGGGGAAGGCGCGCCGCACGCCCACCACGTAGATGTTGTCGGCCTTTTGCAGCAGGGCCACGGCCGCCTCCAGCTGCGCATCGTCCAGGCCTTCGGACAGTTCGCCCAGGCCGGTGCGGCTGGCGTCGATGAATTCGCGCGTCATGTCGCCGATATCGAGCTGGTCGTCGCGCGAGGCGATCAGCTTGCGGATGCGCTGCTTGTAATTGGGCGCCGCGTTGGCCTGTTCCGTGTAGGCCTGGCGGAACACGTCCTGCATCTCGCTAAAGCCGGTAAAGCCGAAGCGCTGGGCGAAGCGGACGATGGCCGACGGCTGCACGTCGCAGGCGGCGGCGATGTCGCTGATCTTTTCCAGCATCAGGCTGGCCTTGTGCTGCTCTATGTATTTGGCGATCACTTTCAACTGGCGCGACAGCGATTCGTATTCGTCCGCTATCTGCTCCATCAAACTTTCTACCGAGGCTGGTTCGGCCATGTTGTGCTCCTTGTTCCAATGTGAGGAATTATAGAAGTCTTTCCAAGAAATGGAAACAAATTTCTATTTCAAAAAAAATTGAAAAACAAATTGCAAATGCGATGACGATGTTCTAAGCTTGACATCAATGCGAGCCATAACGCATTGAAGCAGCGACCTAAGGTAGTCCGAAAATTAGTCTGATAAAACGATAACGGAGACGACATCATGCAAGGTTTTAAACGCAGGACGGTATTGCAATGTGCAGCAGCGCTGGCACTGGTGCTGGCGGCGGGCGCCAGCCAGGCGGCCGGTGAGAAATTCGTGCTGATCAGCCACGCGCCTGACTCGGACTCGTGGTGGAACACCATCAAGAACGCAGTCAAGGACGCCGGTGACGATTTCAACGTGACGGTCGACTACCGCAACCCGCCCAACGGCGACCTGGCCGACATGGCGCGCCTGATTGAGCAGGCGGCCGCCCGCAACTACGACGGCGTGGTGGCCAGCATCGCCGACTACAGCGTGCTGCAAAAGCCGCTCAAGCTGGTGGTGGCCAAGAAGATCCCGCTCATCACCATCAATTCGGGCACCTTGCAGCAGAGCGAACAGCTGGGCGCCCTGATGCACGTGGGCCAGCCGGAATACGAGGCCGGGCAGGGCGCGGGCGCCAAGGCCAAGGCGGCCGGCATCAAATCGTTCGTGTGCGTGAACCACTACGCCACCAATCCATCCTCGTTCGAACGCTGCCGCGGCTTCGCCGATGCGCTTGGCGTGGACTACAAGGCTGCCACGCTCGATACCAACGGCATCGACCCCGGCGTCATCGAGAGCAAGGTCAGTGCCTACCTGCGCACCAATCCCGGCACCCAGGCCGTGCTGGCGCTGGGCCCCGATTCGGCCGTGCCGGCCATGCGCGCCGTCGAGAAGATGGGCTTGAAGGGCAAGATCTGGTTTGCCACCTTCGACCTGTCGGAGGACATCTCCAAGGGCATCAAGGATGGCAGCATCAAGTTCGCCATCGACCAGCAGCCCTACCTGCAAGGCTACCTGCCGGTGGCCGTGATGGCCATCATGAAGCAGGACAAGATCACCGACCTGGCCAAGGTCAAGGCCAAGCTGATGGCCAACCCCAAGTTCCAGGCGCGGCTGGCCGAATACGGGCTGTCGCCTTCCTACGGCGTGCGCCATATCGGCTCCGGACCGGGCTTTGTGACCCGCGACAATATCGCCAAAGTTGAAAAGTACGCGGGTCAGTATCGCTAAATTCACCGCCGGCGGCGCTGGCCTGAGCTGAGCAGCACAAGACAGCACAAGGGGCGGTCCCCGGGACCGGCCCTTGATCGGGCGGCGGCCGTCGTCCATCCCCATCGCGGACGGCGCGGCCATACTCGCCGGCAGAGTCAAAAAAGGAAGAAGTCATGAGTGCGGCAAAATCAAGTGCGTCAAATGCGGGGCCGGTGCTGTTTGCCGGCGCATCCGCGGCAGTTCCCCCCAGTTTTCCGCCGGCCCCTCCCGGGCCGGCCGCAGGCGCCGACGAGCGCGTGCAGCAAGTCGGCTGGATAGGCCGATTGTTCGGCCGTCCCGAGTTCGCCTCCATTTCCGGCGCCGTGCTGGTGTTTGTCTTCTTCGGCCTGACGGCCGGCGGCTCCGGCATGTTCAACCTCGATGGCGTGATCAACTGGTCGCAGGTGGCCGCCTATCTGGGCGTGATCGCCATCGGCGCCTGCCTGCTGATGATCGCCGGCGAGTTCGACCTGTCGAT
>JAZJZQ010000154.1:0-1685 GCA_040389625.1 Pseudomonadota bacterium
GCATCGAGACCACCTTCGTCGATCCGCGCGACCTGGACGCCTGGCGCGCCGCCATCCGCCCCAACACCAAGGTGCTGTTCGCCGAAACGCTGGGCAATCCGGGGCTGGACGTGCTCGACGTGCCGCAAGTGGCCGCGCTGGCCCACGAGCACCACCTGCCGCTGATGCTCGACTCCACCTTTACCACGCCTTACCTGCTGCGCCCCCTGGAACACGGCGCCGACCTCGTGTTCCACTCGGCCACCAAGTTCCTGTGCGGTCACGGCACGGCCATGGGCGGCTTGCTGGTGGACGGCGGCACCTTCGACTGGCAGGCTGCCTACGAAAAAACGGGCCATTTCGCCGAACTGTGCGAACCGTACGACGGCTTCCACGGCATGGTGTTCGCGGAAGAATCGACCGTGGGCGCCTTCGCCCTGCGCGCGCGGCGCGAGGGCTTGCGCGACTTCGGCGCCGTCATGAGCCCGCACAACGCCTTCGCCATCCTGCAGGGCGTGGAAACGCTGGGCCTGCGCATGGAGCGCCATGTGGCCAACACCCGCAAGGTGGTGGAATTCCTGTTGTCCAATCCGGCCGTGGAATCGGTGTCCTATCCCGAGCTGCCCAGCCATCCCGACTACGAACTGGCCAAGACCCTGCTGCCCAAGGGTTGCGGTGCCGTGCTCTCGTTCAGCCTCAAGGGCGACCGCGCGGCCGGCAAGCGCTTCGTGGAAGGCTTGAAGCTGTTCTCCCACCTGGCCAACGTGGGCGACGCCAAGTCGCTGGTGATCCACCCCGCCTCGACCACGCACTTCCGCGTGCCGGCCGACCAGCTGGCCGCTTCCGGCATCACGGAAAGCACGATGCGCCTGTCCGTCGGCCTGGAGGATGCGGACGACCTGATCGAAGACCTGGCCCGCGGCCTCAAACTGTCCCAGAAAGGAGCCTGACATGCTGCTCAACGTTGAAGGCGTGGACGCCTATTGCTACACGGGCGGCAAGCCGTTCGACCCGGCCCTGCCGACCGTCGTGTTCATCCACGGCGCCCAGAACGACCATAGCGTGTGGGCCCTGCAGTCACGCTATTTCGCCCATCACGGCTACGGCGTACTGGCGGTGGACTTGCCCGGCCATGGCCGCAGCAAGGGCCAGGCCAAGGCCAGCGTGGAAGCGCTGGCCGACTGGCTGCTGGCCGTGCTGGACGCGGCCGGGGTGCGCCAGGCCGCCCTGTTCGGGCATAGCATGGGATCGCTGATCGCGCTGGAGGCATCATTCAAGGCGCCGGAACGGGTCACGCATCTGGGCATGCTCGGTTCCACTTATCCGATGAAGGTGTCGGACGCGCTGCTGGAAACGGCGCGCACGGACGAGCAGGCAGCCATCGACATGGTCAACATCTGGTCGCATTCATCGATCGCGCACAAGCCGTCCAGCCCCGCGCCCGGCTTCTATGTGATGAACGGCGCCCGTCGGCTGATGCAGCGCATCTCGGCCATCAACCCGGCGCTCGTGTTCCATACCGATTTTGCGGCCTGTAACAGCTACGCCAACGGCGAGGCGGCGGCCAAGGCCGTGCGCTGCCCTACCCTGTTCGTGTTCGGCCAGCGCGACATGATGACGCCGCCCCGCTCGACCAAGCTGCTCACCTCCACCATCGCCCACGGCAAGGTGGTGCAGGTCGACAGCGGCCACTCGCTGATGGCCGA
>JAZJZQ010000154.1:1785-14402 GCA_040389625.1 Pseudomonadota bacterium
CGCTCAGCGGCAGGCCGGCTGGCCGAACTGTTCGGCCAGCGTGTGGCCCAGGCCTTGCTCGACGGCCGTTTCCACCGAGCGCGCCAGTGCAGCGGCATCGCTCGCAGCCCGCACATCGCGCTCATCGTCGCCATCGGCCACCACGCCGGCGTTGACCGGCATGCCGCCGAACACGAACAGGCGGTAGACGTCGGCCAGCGTCAGGCGGTGCACATTGGCCAGCAACACCCAGTGGTCGCCGCCCTCGCTGACCCGCTTGCCCCACTGGACCCGGCGCGGCGCCTCGGTGTGCACCCGTCCAACCCAGCCTTCGGCCGCCATTTTTTCCAGCAGCACGTCCATTTCATCGAAACCGAGCCGGGTGGCGCGGCGGATGGCGCCCGCGTTCACCAGGGCCGTATCGCTGCAGTGGCAGGCCGTGTACAGCACTTTCAGGATCGCCATGGCGTCGACGAACTCGCCGCCGGGCACGGCTTCGTGCCACCAGCGTTCGTATTTCACCACCGGCAGCGCCGCCACCAGCAGCGCGCCCGACAGCGTGATCAGCCACGACACGTAGACCCACAGCAGGAACAGCGGCAAGGCCGCCAGCGCACCGTAGATCTTCGAATAGGTGGGCGATTGGATAATGAAGACGGCAAAGCCGCGCTTGGCCACCTCGAACGCGAGGCCGGCCACCAGGCCGCCCCAGGCCGCGTCGCGCCAGTCCACGTCGCGGTTGGGCACGGAGACGTACAGCAGCGTGTAGCCGGCCGTGGTCAGGGCGATCGACAACAGGGTGTAGATCAGGGCGCCAAGCACGGGAATGCCGCCCACCAGGTCGCTGGTGGCCATGAAGAAGTGCGACGACAGCGTCAGCGAGGCGCCGATCAACAGTGGCCCCAGCGTGATCAGGGCCCAGTAGACGAGGATGCGCTTGGTCCAGCCCCGCTCCTGGCGCACCTGCCAGATGCGGTTGAAGACGCGCTCTATCATGCCCATCATGGTAACGGACGTCACCACCAGCGCCACCGCGCCCACCGCCGACAGCCGCGTGGCCTTGGCCGCGAAGCCCGTCAGGTAGCTCATGATGGTGTTGGAGATCGCCTTCGGCATCACGCTTTGGATAAAATACGCTTCCAGCGAGTTGCGGAAGGCGTTAAACATCGGGAAGGTGGTGAAGATGGCCAGCGCGATGGTCAGCAGCGGCACCAGCGCGAACACGGAGGTGAATGTGAGGCTGCCGGCCACTTGGGTCAGGCTCACCTCGCGCAGGCGGCGCTGCGCGAACAGCAGCAGGTCGCGGATTTCCTGCCACGACAGCGAGCGGACCGCCTCGGCGCTGCCATCGACGCGCTGTTTGAGGAATTGCCAGATCGGATAAACGTATTTTGAAAACATGGACTCAATAATCAGGATGCAAGAGTAGCAGCCATGCCACTCCCTAAAGCGCCCTATAATACCAACGATGAACCGACCCAATCTGATTATTCTCGTATTGTTTTACTCGCGTCATGGCGCCACGCGCAAACTGGCCGAGCTCATTTCCCAAGGCATAGAGAGCGTCCCGGGCTGCGACGCCCGGTTGCGCACGGTGCCGGCCGTGTCCACGGTGACCGTGGCGACGGCGCCTGAAGTGCCGGACGAAGGCGCGCCCTATGTGGAACTGGCCGACCTGCAGGAATGCGCCGGCCTGGCGCTCGGTTCGCCCACCCGCTTCGGCAACATGGCCTCGGCCATGAAGTATTTCTGGGACGGCACCTCGACCGACTGGCTGTCGGGCACCCTGGCGGGCAAGCCGGGCTGCGTGTTCACCTCCACCGGCAGCCTGCACGGCGGCCAGGAGGCGACGCTGCTGTCGATGATGATACCGCTGTTCCACCACGGGATGATGGTGCTGGGCCTGCCCTACACCCAACCCGAACTGATGACCACCGCCAGCGGCGGCACGCCCTACGGGGCCAGCCACTGGGCCGGCCTGGACGGCAAGCTGGCCATCACGGAAGACGAAAAACGGCTGGCCATCGCACAAGGCCGGCGCCTGGCCGAGACGGCCGTCAAACTGCAGGGGCAATGATGGTCAACGACAAACTGCATCGCTATTTCCACCGGGGCGCCATCGCCAGCCTGGTGCTGCTGATTATCTGGTGCGTGCTGTGGGAGATGGTGCTGGCGCCGCTCCATCCGGGCGGCTCGTGGGTGGTGCTCAAGGCCGTGCCGCTGCTGATTCCCCTGTACGGCGTGTTCCGGCGCGACATCTACACGCTGCAATGGTCGTCCATGATGATACTGCTGTACTTCACCGAAGGCGTGGTGCGCGGCTACAGCGACAAGGGCAGCCTGTCGGCCTGGCTGGGCTGGGGCGAAGCGGCCATCGTGTGCGTCTACTTCGTGTGCGCCGTGATGTACCTGCGCCCCTATAAAAAGGCGGCCAAGCGCATGGCCAAGGAACTGCTGGACAAGGTCAATCCCGCCAAATGAGCACGCCCGCCTACCTGCACGACTTCCTGGCCCGCTGCCGCGAACTGGTGGGCGACGATTTCGTCGTCTGCGACGATGCCGGCATGGCGCCCTACCTGACCGACTGGCGCGGACGCTTCACCGGCAAGGCGGCCGCCGTGCTGCGCCCGGCCGATGTGGAACAGGTGCGCCAGTTGGTGACCGCCTGCGCCCAGTGGCGCGTGCCCATCGTGCCCCAGGGCGGCCGCACCGGCCTGGTGCTGGGCAGCGTGCCCGACGCCAGCGGCACTGCCGTGGTGCTGTCGCTGGCGCGCCTGAACCGCATCCGCGCCGTCGATCCCGTCAACCGCACCATCACGGTCGATGCGGGCTGCATCCTGCAGCAGGTGCAGGAGGCGGCGGCGGCCGAAGGCTGCCTGTTCCCGCTGTCGCTGGCGGCCGAAGGCAGCTGCAGCATAGGCGGCAACCTGTCCACCAACGCGGGCGGCACGGCCGTCCTGCGCTACGGGAACACGCGCGAACTGTGCCTGGGACTGGAAGTGGTGACCGCGCAGGGCCAGTTGTGGGACGGCCTGCGCGGCCTGCGCAAGGACAATACCGGCTACGACCTGCGCGACCTGTACATCGGCGCGGAAGGCACGCTGGGCGTGATCACGGGCGCCGTACTCAAGCTCTATCCGCAACCCAAGGCCTGCATCACGGCGCTGGCCGCCATGCCCACGCCCGAACATGCGCTGCGTTTGCTGACCTTGATGCAGGAGCGCTGCGGCGCCAGCCTGACGGGCTTCGAGCTGATGTCGCAGTTCTGCCTGGCGCTGGTGGCGCGGCATTTCCCCCAGCTGCCCAAGCCGTTCGCCGCCGCCCATGGCCAGTATGTATTGCTTGAGTTGTCAAGTAACGAATCCGAACAGCATGCCGTGGAACTGCTGGAAAACGCCATCGGCGCGGCGCTGGAACAGGGCGCCATCGACGACGCCGTGGTCGCCAGCTCGATCGCGCAGTCGGCCGGCCTGTGGCAGCTGCGCGAACACATCCCGCTGGCCCAGGCGGCGGCCGGCAAGAACATCAAGCACGACATCTCCTTGCCCGTGTCGCGCATCGCCGAATTCATCGCCGCCACCGGACCGTTGCTGGAGCAGGCTTTCCCCGGCTGCCAGCTGGTGTGCTTCGGCCACCTGGGCGACGGCAACCTGCATTACAACGTCGCGCCGCCGGACGGCATTTCCAACGAAGCCTTCCTGTCCAACCAGGACGCCGTCAACCGCGTGGTGCACGACAGCGTGGTGGGCTTTGGCGGTTCCATCTCGGCCGAACATGGCATCGGCGCGCTCAAACGCGACGAGCTGGCGCACTACAAGAGCGCCGTCGAGCTGGATCTGATGCGCGCCATCAAGGCCGCGCTGGACCCGCTGGGCATCATGAATCCGGGGAAGATACTGTGAACGGCGCGCCGCGCCTGCTGCGGACCGCCGGCCTGCCGATGGCGGCGGGCTTGTTGATGGCCGCGGGCCTGCTGTGGTTCCCGCTGGCGGATGCGCAGCCCGTCTACAAATGCACGGCGGCCGACGGCAAGATCAGCTACGGCAGCGCACCATGCCCGGATGGACGCGGCGCCGTGCTCGATGCGCCCGCCGCGCCGCCACCGGAGGCCGCAAGCACCGCCGTCACCGAAACCGCCCGCGCCAAAGGACAGGCCGACATGCTGCAAAAGGAGCGCCAGCAGCGGGACAAGGCCGACGAACGGGCGCAGGCCCGCGCCGACCGCGCCGCCGAAGCCAAACGGCTGAAGTGCGGCCGCCTCAAGCTGTACCGGCAGTGGGCCGACGATACGGCCAGGAATGCGCGCGGCAAGGCCGCCGAACACGCCCAGCTGCGGGCCCGGTACGCGGCCGAAAAGCTGGCGCTCGAATGCCCGCAATCATAGCCGCACCCGATCGCCGCACGGTGGCGGCCGGCCTGCGCCAGTTGTCGCGCTGGCTGCTGCTCGGCGAGTGGCGCGCCCACCCGCTGCGCGCCGTCACGGCGATTGCCGCCATCGCCGTCGGCATCGCGCTCGGCTTTGCCATCCATCTGATCAACGCCGCCGCCTTCAACGAATTCTCGTCCGCCATCAAGGGCCTGTCCGGCGTGGCCGACGTGCAGGTGCGCGGCACGGAAGCGTTTTTTGACGAAGCCATCTACCCCGACATGGCGCAGCGCGACGGCGTGGCGGTGGCCTCGCCCGTGCTGGAATTCGACGCCTCGCTGCCCGGCCAGCGCAACGCCCTCAAGATCATCGGCATCGACGCCATGCGGGCCGCCTTCGTGGCGCCCGACCTGATGGGCATACCGGCCGAGGACCAGCCCTACGACACGATGGGCGACGATACCATCTTCCTGTCGCCGGCCGCCCTGGCCTGGCTCAAGCTGGAACGCAATGCGCCGCTTGCGCTGCAAAGCGGCACCGACACGGTCAAGCTGCGCGTGGCCGGCCCGCTGCTGCATGCCCGCGCCGGCCAGCGCCTGGGCGTGATGGACGTGGGCGCGGCCCAGTGGCGCTTCAACAAGCTGGGGCAGCTGTCGCGCATCGACCTCAAATTGCGCGAGGGCGTCAACCGCGACGCCTTCAAGTCGCAGCTGGCGCAGGAGCTGGAGCGCCGCTATCCGGGCCGCTTCCACGTCAGCCAGCCCAACGACGAGGAACAGAACAGCCGCAACGATGGCGTCAGCCGTGCCTACCGGGTCAACCTCACCGTGCTGGCGCTGGTGGCACTGTTCACCGGGGCCTTCCTCGTGTTCTCGACCCAGGCCCTGTCCGTGATCCGCCGTCGCAGCCAGTTCGCGCTGCTGCGCGTGCTGGGCATGGACCGCCACCGCCTGCTGCGCCAGATCCTGCTGGAAGGCCTGTGCCTGGGCGTGGCCGGATCGGCCATCGGCATCGCCGCCGGCTACGGCATCGCGGCCGCCGCGCTGCGCTTCTTTGGCGGCGACCTGGGCGCGGGCTTTTTCGCCGGGGTGCAGCCGGAAGTGCAGTTCACGCCGGTTGCCGCCTTCGTGTATTTCGCGCTCGGCGTGGGCGTGGCGCTGCTGGGCTGCGCCGCGCCGGCACTGGAGGCGGCCCGCGCCCGGCCCGCCGTCGCCCTCAAGTCCGGCACCGAGGAAGCGGCCATCTCGCGCCTGGCCACGATCTGGCCCGCCGTGGCCTGCCTCGCGCTGGCGGCCTTGCTCACGCGCGCGCCGCCCGTGTTCGAGCTGCCCATCTTCGGCTACCTGGCGGTGGCGCTGCTGCTGGTGGGGACCATCGCCCTGATGCCGCGCCTGGCCGCCGCCGTGTTCCGCGCCGCGCACGCGCGCTGGAGCGCCGCCACCGCACACCGCTCCGACCCGTCGCCCGTGCTGACGCTGACGCTGGCCCGCCTGTCCAACGCCTCCGGCCAGGCCGGCATCGCGCTGGGCGGCGTGCTGTCCAGTTTCAGCCTGATGGTGGCCATGGCCATCATGGTGGCCAGCTTCCGCGTCTCGCTCGACGACTGGCTGCAGCATCTGCTGCCGGCCGACTTGTATGTGCGCTCGGCCAGCGGCGGCGTCACGGCCGGCCTGCGTCCGCCGGAACAGGCCGCGCTGGCCGCCCTGCCGGGCGTGCAGAAGGCCGATTTCCTGCGCGCCCGCTCGCTGTCGCTGGCGCCTGACCGGCCCAACGTGGCCCTGATCGCCCGCTTTATCGACGCGGCAGACCCGGGCCGCCTGCTGCCGCTGGTCGGCCCGGCCCTGCCCGCCCCGGCCGGCATGGCGCCCGTGTGGGTTTCCGAAGCGATGGTCGACCTGTACGGCATGGCGCCGGGCCAGCGCATCACCCTGCCGCTGGCCGGCAAGCCGCATCCCTTCTTCGTGGCCGGAGTATGGCGCGACTACGCGCGGCCCACCGGTTCGATCCAGATGCGCCTGTCCGATTACCGCGCCATCACGGGTGACATGGAAGTGAGCGACTCGGCGCTGTGGCTGCAACCCGGCACCAGCGCCGCCCAGATAATAGAACGCCTCAAGCGCCTGCCGTTCGGCGCCCGGCTGGACTTTGGCGCGCCGTCCGATATCCGCGCCATGAGCATGAAGGTATTCGACCGCAGCTTCGCCATCACCTATCTGCTGGAAGCGATCGCCATCGTGATCGGCCTGTTCGGGGTGGCCGCCACGTTCTCGGCCCAGACGCTGGCGCGCTCGCGCGAGTTCGGCATGCTGCGCCACGTGGGCGTGACGCGACGCCAGGTGCTGGCCATCCTCGCCATCGAGGGCGGCTCGCTCACGGGGCTGGGCATCGCCACCGGTTTCGTGCTGGGTTGGGTCATCAGCCTGATCCTCGTGTTCGTCATCAACCCGCAATCGTTCCACTGGACCATGCAGCTGCACCTGCCCTGGGCCTTGCTGGGCGCCGTGGCCGGCCTGCTGCTGGGCGCCGCCGCCCTGACGGCGCTGCTGGCCGGGCGCCAGGCCCTGTCCGGCGGACCGATACGCGCCGTCCGGGAGGACTGGTAACCATGCTCCAACCGCCTAAGCTCATGTGGGCACGCGCGCGACGCCCCCTGCCCGCGGTGAACGCCTTGACCGCGCTGATCGCGCTGGCGGCGCCACTGGCCCTGGCGTCCACGCCGGCCCTGGCCGCGCCGCCACAATACGCGTCCGTCACGCCGCTGGCCGCGCCGCTGCCCTTCCCCGCCAGCTACGGCGCCCATCCCGGCTTCAAGACGGAGTGGTGGTATGTCACCGGCTGGCTGCAGGGCGCGGACGGCAAGCCGCTGGGCTATCAGGTGACGTTCTTCCGCAGCGCCACCCCGCACGACCGCGCCAATCCCAGCCGCTTCGCGCCCAGGCAGCTGATCATCGGCCACGCCGCCCTGTCCGACCCGGCCAACGGCAAGCTGCTGCACGACCAGCGCAGCGCGCGCGAAGGCTTCGGCCTGGCCTACGCCAGGGTGGGCGACACCGACGTCAAGCTCGACGCCTGGCGCATGGTGCGCGACGCCGACGGCAGCTACCGCATCAGCGTCGACACGCCCGGCTTTGCCCTGGCGCTGCGCCTGGCCCCGCGCCAGCCTGTGTTGTTGGAAGGCGACGCCGGCTATTCGCGCAAGGGCCCGCAGCCGGCCCAGGCCAGCTATTACTACAGCGAGCCGCAGCTGGCCACCACCGGCAGCGTCACCCGCCGGGGCAAGGCGCAGGCCGTGTCCGGCGCCAGCTGGCTCGATCACGAATGGTCGTCCCAGGTGCTCGATCCGGCCGCCTCGGGCTGGGACTGGGTGGGCGCCAACCTGGACGACGGCGGCGCCCTGATGGCTTTTCAGATCAGAAGCGCCACAGGTGGTAAACTATGGGCGCACGCGACATGGCGCGATGCATCCGGTAAGATCACGCAGTATTCGCCGGACCAGGTCAGTTTTACCCCGCAGCGGCGGTGGCGTTCACCGCGCACCAATGCCGAGTATCCCGTCGCCACCTTGCTCACCACCGGACGCACCGCATGGCAGATCGTGCCGCTGCAGGACGACCAGGAGCTGGACTCGCGGCGCTCGACCGGCGCGGTGTACTGGGAGGGTGCCGTCACGGTCAGCCGCGACGGCGCACCGGCGGGGCGCGCCTACCTGGAACTGACCGGGTATGTACGGCCCATGAAACTTTGAAAACGATGACAACTCAAACTGCCAACACGATGACCAATAGCACCACCGCCAGCACACCGTCCGCCGCAGCTCCCACCGAATCCCGCCAACTGAAAAAAGGCAGCCTGGCCGCCTTCAAGGGCCTGATGCCGTTCCTGGTGCCCTACCGCCGCCAGTTCATCCTGGCCGGTATCGCGCTGGTGGTGGCCGCTGCATCCACGCTGGCCATCCCGGCCGCGTTCAAGCAGATGATCGACCTGGGCTTCGGCGGCACGGCCGGCACCAAGAGCATCAAGCATGTGGACCTGGTGTTCCTGGCCCTGTTCGCGGTGGCCACCGTGCTGGCGCTGGCGACGGCGGCCCGCTTCTATACCGTCTCCTGGCTGGGCGAGCGCGTCACGGCCGACATCCGCAGCGCCGTGTACAGGCACGTAGTCACGCAAAGCCCCGAATTTTTCGAAACCACGCAGACCGGCGAAGTGCTGTCGCGCATCACCACCGACACCACGCTGATCCAGGCCGTGGTCGGCACCAGCATCTCGATGGCGCTGCGTAACGTGCTGCTGTTCCTGGGCGGCCTGGTGATGCTGTTCGTCACCAGCGTCAAGCTGTCGTCCATCATCATCGGCCTGCTGGTATTGACGGTGCTGCCGATCGTGATGTTCGGGCGCCGCGTGCGCAAGCTGTCGCGCGATTCGCAGGACCGCATCGCCGACGCTTCGGCCATGGCCGGCGAGATCCTCAACGCCATGCCCACCGTGCAGGCCTTCACCCACGAGAAAGTGGAATCGGACCGTTTCGGCGCGTCCGTCGAAAACGCCTTCCTGACGGCCATGCGCCGCATCCGTGCCCGCGCCCTGCTGACCATGATCGCCATCGTGCTGGTGTTCGGCACCATCGTGTTCGTGCTGTGGCTGGGCGCGCACGCCGTGATCGAGGGGACCATGACGGGCGGCGACCTGGGCCAGTTCATCCTGTACGCCTCCATCGTGGCCGGCGCCATCGGCGCCCTGTCGGAAGTGATGGGCGA
Organism: Pseudomonadota bacterium; assembly: GCA_040389625.1. GTDB lineage: Bacteria > Pseudomonadota > Gammaproteobacteria > Burkholderiales > Burkholderiaceae_D > Rugamonas. Next base: position 10,885 of record JAZJZQ010000154.1, read on the forward strand.
AGCCCAGCGCGCCGCCGGCGCCACCGAGCGCCTGCTGGAACTGATGTCGGTCAAGTCGCGCATCGAATCGCCGGCCCAGCCGCTGGCGCTGCCGCCGCGCGCCGCCAACGGCGCGTCGCTGGCCCTGCAGGACGTCTCGTTCAACTATCCGTCGCGCCCCGACACGCAGGCCCTGGAACACCTGTCGCTCGACATCCAGCCCGGTGAAACGGTGGCCGTGGTCGGCCCGTCCGGCGCCGGCAAGACCACCCTGTTCCAGCTGTTCCTGCGCTTCTACGACCCGCAGCACGGCAGCATCAAGCTCGATGGCGTGGACATCACCCGCCTCGACCTGCACACGCTGCGCGACGCCATCGGCATCGTGCCCCAGGATACCGTGATCTTCTCGGCCGACGCGATGGAAAACATCCGCTACGGCCGCGCCGGCGCCACCGACGCGGAAGTGATCCAGGCCGCCAAGCTGGCCGCCGCCCACGAATTCATCGAGCGCCTGCCGCAGGGCTACCAGTCCTTCCTGGGCGAGCGCGGCGTGCGCCTGTCCGGCGGCCAGCGCCAACGCATCGCCATCGCCCGCGCACTGCTGAAAAACCCGCCGCTGCTGCTGCTGGACGAAGCGACCAGCGCGCTGGACGCGGAATCGGAACGCCTGGTGCAGTCGGCGCTGGAAGCGGCCATGGTAGGCCGCACCACCGTCATCATCGCCCACCGCCTGGCCACCGTGCAGCGCGCCGACCGCATCATCGTCATGGAAGACGGCAAGATCGTCGAAACCGGCACCCACGCTTCGCTGGTGGCGCTGGGCGGCGTGTACGCCAACCTGGCGGCCCTGCAATTCCACAACGTCCACGTCGTCCACTGACCGGAGACTGCCTTGACCGACGCCGAACTGCGCCAGCAATGCCATACCGTCCTGCCGGGCCACCGGCAGCCGACGCCGGCCGAGACCTTCGCGGCCATGGCGGCATGGTGCGAGGCCAACGGCGTGGCGCACGACACCTACGGCGACGGCGCGCTGCTGCAGCAGTTCGAGGCGAAGGTGGCGGCCCTGCTGGGCAAGGAAGCGGCCGTGTTCTGCATCACCGGCACCATGGCCCAGGCCACGGCGCTGCGCCTCGCTTGCGGGGAACGGGGCAGCCGGCTGGTGGCGCTGCATCCGACGGCCCACATCCTGCGCCATGAACGGGGCAACCATCAGCTGTTCGACCATTTCCAGGTACTGCAGATCGGCGACCAGCACCGGCCCTGGACGCTGGACGAACTGCAGGCCATCCCGGACCGCCTGGGCGCGGCTGCGCTGGAGCTGCCGGCGCGCGAGATCGGCGGCCAGTGCCCGGACTGGGACGAACTGGAGGCCATCAAGCGCCACTGCGCCGAGGCGAACATCCATTTGCACATGGACGGCGCCCGGCTGTGGGAAACGGCTGCGGCCTACGGCAGGCCCGTGGCCGACATCGCCGCCGGTTTCGACAGCGTCTACGTTTCCCTCTACAAGGGCATAGGCGGCCTCGGTGGCGCCATGCTGGCCGGCAGCCAGGCCTTCGTGGCCAAGGCCGCCGAATGGTATCGCCGCCAGGGCGGCAATATCGTGCACCGCTCGCCCTACTTGGTGGCGGCGGCCATGCAGTTCGACGCCCGCCTGGCCGCCATGCCGGACTACTTCCGCCGTACGCAATGGCTGTACGAAGCGCTGCGCGCGCATCCGCGGATGATGGTCAATCCGGCCCGTCCGCAAGCGAGCATGCTGCATCTGCACCTGCCCGTGGGCCGCGAGCGCGCCACGGAGATCCGCAACGAGATCGCCGCCCAACACGGCGTCTGGCTGTTCAACCGCGCCAACCATGGCGCGCTGCCGGAGCACAGCGTGGTCGAACTCTATGTGGGCGACAACCTGCTGTCGCTGCCCGACGAGCGCGTGCGCGACATCCTGGCCCTGTGGGCCGCCGCTCTCGCCAACCCCGTCACGAATTAAGCGGGCGGCCGGCCCTGGCGGCTGCGCCGCCCTCCCTGCCTTCCGCATTTCCTGCCTCTTATTAAGCACACCATGACTTTCCATTCCCTCGGCCTGATCGATCCCCTGCTGCGCACGCTCGAAACGCTGGCCTACCACGAGCCCACGCCGGTCCAGAAGCAGGCCATACCGGCCGTGCTGGCCGGGCGCGACCTGATGGCCGCCGCCCAGACCGGCACCGGCAAGACAGCCGGCTTCGCCCTGCCCATCTTGCACCGCCTGACCATGGAAGGCGTGGTGGCGCCCCTGTCCGTGCGCTGCCTGGTGCTGGTGCCCACGCGCGAGCTGGCCGAACAGGTCTACGACAGCTTCCGCACCTATGGCCGCAACCTGCCGCTGCGCTCTTTCGTGGCCTATGGCGGCGTGCCGATCGAGCCGCAGATTAACAAGCTGCGCAAGGGCCTGGACGTGCTGGTGGCCACGCCGGGCCGCCTGCTGGACCTGCTGGGCCAACAGGCCGTCACCTTCGACTCGCTGCAAACGCTGGTGCTGGACGAAGCGGACCGCATGTTGGACCTGGGCTTCTCCCACGACCTGGACCTGCTGTTCATGGCCATGCCGAAGAAGCGCCAGACCTTGCTGTTCTCGGCCACCTTCTCGGACGCGATCCGCGCCATGGCCAAGGGCTTGCTCAACGATCCCCTGTCGATCCAGGTCAGTCCGCGCAACACGGCCACCAAGACCGTCACCCAGTGGCTGATCCCGACCGACAAGAAGCGCAAGCCGGAACTGTTCCTGCACCTGATGAAAAAGCGCCGCTGGGGACAGGTACTGGTGTTCGTCAAGACCCGCAAGGGCGTGGAACAGCTGGTGCAGACGCTGCTACAGGAAGGCATCGCAGCCGACTCGATCCACGGCGACAAGCCGCAACCGGCGCGCCTGCGGGCGCTGGACCGCTTCAAGACAGCGCAGGTGCAGGTGCTGGTGGCGACCGACGTGGCCGCGCGCGGACTTGATATCGAAGCGCTGCCGCAGGTAGTGAACTTCGACCTGCCGACGGTGCCGGAAGACTATATCCACCGCATCGGCCGCACCGGCCGTGCCGGCGCCACGGGTGAAGCCGTGTCCATCGTCTGCGCCGATGAAGTCGACCTGCTGGCCGCCATCGAAACCCTGACCGGCCAGGTGATACGGCGCGAGGAAGAACCTGGCTTCGAGGCCGACCACCGCGTGCCCGCCACGGGCGGCGCGGCGGCCAAGGCTACGGCCAAGGCGGACGCCCCGGCCAGAAAGAAGCGTCCCTTTACCGGCCCGCCGGGCGGCAAGGCGGCGCTGGCCGCCGGCGGCGGACAACGGCCATCCAGCAACGCGCCAACTGGCGCACGCGCGCCGCAAGCGGGTGCACCGGCCAGGCGCGCCACGCCGGCGGGCAAACCGGCCGCGCCAGGCACGCGCGGCGCAGGCGGCACAGGCGGTGCCAAGGGCTCCGCTCCAGGTGTATCGGCACCGCGCGGCGCCGTGATTGTGGCCGGCGGCCGGGGTGCCAAGTCCGTAGCGCGCAGTGCCGCCA
>JAZJZQ010000155.1:0-2596 GCA_040389625.1 Pseudomonadota bacterium
GCCGCACGCCGGTGCTGGTGGACGATATCGTGTCGACGGCCCGCACCATGATCGCAGCCAGCGGCCAGTTGCAGCAGGCCGGCGGCATGGCGCCCGTGTACGTGGGCGTGCACGCGCTGTTTGCCGAAGATGCGTACGCCGCGCTGCAGGCCGCGGGGCCGGGCCGCATCGTCACTTGCAACACGGTGCAGCACGTCAGTAACGGCATTGATGTAGCGCCGGGGCTGGCAGCAGCGGCGGCGCGCCTGCTGGCGGCCCGCGGCTGAGGGTTCAGGGCAGGGCGCCGCCAGTAAGGGCGCCGGCAGGCTACCAGGCGGCAGCCGGCCGGCAGCGGCGCTTAGTGCGCCATCAGAACTGGCAGCGTCATTTCCGTCAGGATGGTTTTGGTGACGCCGCCCAGCACCACCTCGCGCACGCGCGAGTGGCCGTAGCCGCCCATGACGAGCAGGTCGACATCGATGTCGGCTGCCAGCGACAGCAGGGCATTGCCGATGTCCAGCTCCGTCGCCTGCTGCAGCACCTCGACCTTGATGCCGTGGCGGGCCAGGTACAGCGCCATGTCGGCGCCGGGCTGGGCGCCATGCGTGTTGTACTCGGCGTAGGGGTTGAACACGGCCAGCGTGACCTTGGCGGCCCGGCGCAGCAGGGGAATGGCGCAGGTGATGGCGCGGGTGGCTTCGGCGCTGCCGTCCCAGGCCAGCAGCACGTGCTCGCCCAGCTTGTCGAACTTGCCCGCGTACGGCACCACCAGTACCGGCCGCGCGCAATGCAGCATCACGTACTGCGGCAGGTCGCCGGCGATATTGGGGGTGGGCTCGTCCGGATCCGTCTGGCCCACGATCACCAGGTCGGCGTAGCGCGCCTGCAGCGTCAGGCCGCTTTCGGATTCGTCGTCGATGCGGCGGTGCTCGAACGACTTCACGCCCAGGCGGCTCACTTCCGCCTCGAATTCCGCCAGGGCCCCGTCGGCACGCTCGTTCAGGAAGCTCAGGTCGGCGGGCGCGACGGGCGCTTCGGGCGACATGGAGGCGCACTGGTAGATGAATTGCGACAGCCCCGTCATGGCGGCGCCCACCAGATGGGCTTCCTCACGATTGGCCAGTTGCGCCGCCAGGTTTACCCGGCCAGCGAGGTGTTTCGATTTTTCGACGTGTACCAAGATCGTCTTGTACGACATGACTTCCCCCCTTGCTAGTGTTATGTCCGCAGCTGCGGCTTATTTGGCGGCAGGTGCGTGGTCCATGCGGTCCATCATCATTTGCATCATCATCTGCATCATTTCCATGCGCTGTTCCATGTCGTGCCCCGGGCCGCGGCGCTCACCCATCATGCCGGGACCGCCCTGCGGACCGCCTTGCTGGCCGCCCTGGCCGCAACCCTGTGGTCCACCTTGACCGCCCTGGGCGCCGCCCATCATGCCGCAGCCGCCCATGTGGTTCATCATCGACATGCTGTCCTGCATCAGCTTCATGTTTTCGTTCATCAGGGCGCGCCGCTGTTCCGGCGTGGCGCGCATCATCTTGTCGTGCAGGTCGCGCATGGCCTTGATCTGGGCATCCACATTCTGCGCCGGTTGAGCCTGTTGAGGCGCCGGCTTGGCCGGCGGCGCCGAGGCGGGCGGGGCGGCGCTCGCCGCGGTAGCCAGCAACAGGGAGAGGGCGAGCGGGAGGGCGAAATTCTTCTTCATGACAGCTCCTGGTGGGTGAAATGCGGGGCCTGCGGCGCACGGCAAGATTGATAGTAGTGACATAGCCCGTAAAAATGATTGATCCAAATCAAAATCCCCAAACGTCATGCTAGACAACGCAACCATGTTAACGCATGCCGAAACGGCGGCTGAGCCAGCTTTTGATGGCTTGCGTCAAACCCAGGTAGCCGCCCAGGATGAAGGGCAGGATGGTCCAGTAGCGTCCCGGCATGGGCACGAAGCCCAGCACGGGCCCCAGCGGCGAGGACGGCAGCCACAGGCCCAGCAGGCAGATGCCCGAGGTTGTCATCAGCAGCGGCAGGCTGGGGCGGCTTTGCAGGAAGGGGATGCGGGCCGTGCGCAGCACATGCACCACCAGTGTTTGCGACAGCAGCGATTCCAGGAACCAGCCGGTCTGGAACAGGGCCGGCGCATTGGAGGCGCCACAGGCGTACCACAGCACGGCAAAGGTGACGTAGTCGAACAGGGAACTGATCGGCCCCAGGCTCAGCATGGCGCGGCCGATGTTGGCGATGTCCCAGCGGCGCGGCCGTTTCAGATATTCGCCGTCCACGTGGTCGCTGGCCAGCGTCGTCTGCGACACGTCGTACAGCAGGTTGTTGACCAGGATCTGCACCGGCGCCATGGGCAGGAAGGGCAGCAGCAGGCTGGCGCCGAGCACGCTGAGCATGTTGCCGAAGTTGGAGCTGGCGCTCATGCGGATGTATTTACTGATGTTGCCGAACACCTTGCGCCCTTCGATGACGCCATCCTTCAGCGCCAGCAGGCTTTTTTGCAGCAGGATGATGTCGGCCGATTCCTTGGCGATATCGACGGCGCTGTCGACGGAGATCCCGACGTCGGCCGCCTTGAGGGCGGCGCCGTCGTTGATGCCGTCGCCCAGGTAGC
>JAZJZQ010000156.1:0-1451 GCA_040389625.1 Pseudomonadota bacterium
GCCGCGGCGCGAGACGATCATCGAAGAAGTGCGCTTGTTGCTGCGCGTCTTCTTACCCTTGGTCTGCTGGCCCCATGGCGACACTGGGTGACGGCCCGCTGCAGTGCGGCCTTCACCACCACCGTGCGGGTGGTCGATCGGGTTCATGACCACACCGCGCACGGTAGGACGAACACCGCGCCAGCGCATGGCACCAGCTTTACCGATCTTACGCAGGCTGTGTTCGGCATTGCCGACTTCACCCACGGTGGCACGGCACTCGATGTGCACGCGGCGCACTTCGCCCGAGCGCAGACGCACTTGAGCATAGGTGCCTTCACGGGCCATCAGGACCACGCCGGCGCCGGCGGTACGGGCGATTTGCGCACCCTTACCTGGCAGCATTTCCACGCAGTGCATCACGGTACCGACCGGGATGTTGCGGATCGGCAGGCAGTTGCCCGACTTGATAGGCGCTTCCGAACCGTTCATCACGGTGTCGCCGACGCTCATGCCTTTGGTGGCGATGATGTACTGGCGCTCGCCGTCGGCGTAGCACAGCAGGGCGATGTGGGCGGTGCGGTTAGGATCGTATTCGATCCGTTCCACTTTCGCCGGAATGCCGTCCTTCTGGCGCTTGAAGTCGACCAGACGGTAGTGCTGCTTGTGACCACCGCCGATGTGACGGGTGGTGATGTGGCCGTTGTTGTTACGGCCAGCGGTCTTCGATTTTTTCTCAACCAGGGCAGCGAACGGACGACCTTTGTACAGGTCGGCGTTGACCACCTTCACCATGCCGCGACGGCCTGGCGAGGTTGGCTTCATCTTAACGAGTGCCATTATTTAGCCTCCTCGGAGAAATTGATTTCCTGGCCGGGCTTCAGGCACACGAAAGCGCGCTTGGTATGGTTGCGACGGCCGATGCGGGCACCGGTGCGCTTCTGCTTACCTTCGCGGTTGACGGTCTGCACCGATTCCACTTCCACCTTGAACAGCAGTTCAACGGCGGCCTTGATTTCTGGCTTGGTCGCATCCGTGGTGACACGGAACACGATCTGTTCGTTCTTTTCCGCCACCATGGTGGCTTTTTCGGAAATGACCGGCGCCAGCAGCACCTTCATCAGGCGCTCTTCGCTAAATTTCACTGCGCTCATGCCAGCATCTCCTCAATCTTAGCCAGTGCAGCTTTGGTGACCAGGATCTTCTTGTAGAACACCAGGGACATCGGGTCTGCGTGACGTGGTTCCACAACCAGCACGTTAGGCAGGTTGCGCGAAGCCAGTTCCAGGTTTTCGTTGGCGGCATCGGTGATGATCAGCACGGAGTCAAAGCCCATGCCGGTCAGCTTTTGCGACAGCAGCTTGGTCTTCGGTGCTTCGATCGTCAGGTCTTCGATGACCGACAGACGGTCTTCACGGGCCAGTTGCGACAGGATCGAGCAGATACCGGCGCGGTACATCTTCTTGTTCACT
>JAZJZQ010000156.1:1461-5364 GCA_040389625.1 Pseudomonadota bacterium
CGAGTTCGGGAAGATGCGACCACCGCCGCGCCACAGTGGCGACGACGACATACCAGCACGAGCGCGGCCGGTGCCTTTTTGGCGCCATGGCTTCTTGGTCGTGTGGTGAACTTCTTCACGGTCTTTCTGCTTGCGGTTACCGCTGCGTGCATTGGCCTGGTAGGCCACGACCACTTGGTGGATCAGCGCTTCGTTGTAGTCACGGCCGAAAATGGTGTCGGCGGCAGCTACATTCGACGCGGCTTGACCTTGCGCGTTCAAGAGCTTGAGTTCCATCGTTTAAGCTCCCTTCTTTGCTTTAACTTTAACGGCAGGCGAAACGACGACCTGGCCATTTTTCGCGCCTGGTACGGCACCCTTGACCAGCAGCAGCTGGCGGTCGGCGTCGATACGGGCGATTTCGAGGTTCTGGATGGTGCGGTTGACGTCACCGAGGTGACCGGTCATGCGCTTACCTGGGAACACGCGGCCTGGATCCTGCGCCATACCGATGGAACCTGGAACGTTGTGCGAGCGGGAGTTACCGTGGGAAGCACGGCCCGAAGCGAAGTGGTGACGCTTGATGGTACCGGCGTAACCTTTACCGATCGTCACGCCTTGCACGTCGATCTTTTGACCGACTTCGAACAGGGAGGCGGCAACGACGTCGCCAGCTTTCAGTTCGGCAGCTTTGGCAGCGTCCACGCGGAACTCTTTGAGCAGAGTACCCGCTTCGACACCGGCTTTAGCGTGGTGACCAGCGACGGCTTTGGTCACGCGGGAAGCGCGACGTTGACCGAATGCAACCTGAACTGCGGAATAACCATCCGTTTCAGGCGTTTTGATTTGCGCAACACGGTTGTTCGATACGTCCAACACGGTGACTGGGATCGAATCCCCGTCATCGGTGAAGATGCGCATCATACCAACCTTGCGACCGAGGAGGCCAAGGCTCATTTTTTCTCCATTCCCACCTACGATTGGGCGGGGCTTTGTTTAACTACAAAAATTAGTACGGACCAGAAAAAGGCGAATCCATACCGAAGCCGGCTAGTGTAACGTCATTTGGGTCTTGACGCAACAACTTAATACGGGGTATGTGAGGTTTCTGGCGCCGCCCCGGACGCCCCGCCCGCCACCTTCCAGAACCAGGGTCCATGCGGGCTGCGCGGGCGCCGGGTGGACGCCGCCGGCCCCATGGCAGCACGCCGCGGCAGCGCATGGCGCGGCCGCGGCGTGGCGGGTACGACGGCCGGCGCGCGGGGCGCCGCCCTAGGTCAGGCCCTTACTTGAAGGCATAACGCAGGTTGACATAGACATAACGACCGACGGCGTCGTTGAGCGACTGGACGCGTTCATCCTTGAAGGCCGAGCTGGAATACACGATGCTCTTGGCGAACAAGTTGTTGATGCCCACGTTCACGTCGAACTGCTTGCCCGGACGCAGCGAGTAGTTCACATCCCACACCGTGTAGGACGGGACGCGGGCGTTGGTGACGGCCGGATCCTGGGTATAGGTGGGGTCGGTGATGTTGAGCGTGCTGGCGTGGGTGTGTGCCGTCAGGCCGATCTCATGCGGGCCGAACTCGTAGGCAGCCGTGAACGCATTCGACCATTTCGGATGGTCGGTACCGTCGCGGCGGTCGGTCGGCGCCGCGCCGGCCACCACGCTCTGCTCGAACTGCAGCGTGTAGCTGTTCGTTTCGCGCAGGTGCAGCTTGCCCTCGCCCAGGGCCAGGTCATACTTGACGTCCAGGTCCAGGCCCGACAGGTTGGTCTTGCCGACATTGATGTAGGGCGTGGTGATGTCGTGCAAACGTCCCTTGTTGAGGCCGGGGTAGCGCTTTTCCAGCACCGGGTTGCGGGGGTCGCGGCCGATCAGGGCGGCATAGCCGGGGATGATGTCTTCGTTGTCGATCAGGTACTGGGCGTCGAGCGCCTGGATGGTGTCGCGCTGGCGGATGCCATACCAGTCCAGCGACACGGTCAGTGCCTGGCTCGGCTGCAGCACCACGCCCAGCGCGTAGTTGCGCGCCTTTTCCGCCTTCAGGTCGGGATTGCCCTTCAGGTAGTCTTTCGGGCTGTACGCGCAGTTGGGACCCACATAACCGAGCGGGCCGCAGCGGGCCCAGTCGGCCACGGTCTGGTAAGCCGAGGTGGTCGAGCCGATCTCCAGCAGCGTGGGCGCCTTGAACGAGGTGGTGGCCGAGCCGCGCACCAGCACGGTGGACGTGGGACGCCAGGCCAGCGCCAGTTTCGGATTGTAGGAATTGCCGAAGTCGCTGTAATGGTCGGCGCGGGCCGCCAGTTGCATTTCCAGCGTGCTCAACAGTGGTACGCCCAGTTCGCCGTAGGCCGAGTACAGGCTGCGGCTGGCGCGGGCATAGGTTCCCCCCGTGTCGACGATCAGGCCGGCCACCGAGCGGGGATCGGGATTGTCCTCGATCGACTCGTGGCTCGCTTGCGCACCCCAGGCGAAGCCGACGGGACGGCCCTGGTAGTGGAACAGCTCCGGCTTGCTCATCTTCCATTCCAGCGCGCCCAGGCGCGAGGTGGCTTCACGCTCCAGGGTGGTCATCATGGCATTGACGACACTGGCCGGATTGGCGGGATTGAATGGATCATAGCCGCCCTGCCCCAGGATGCCGGCCTTGACGGCGGCGCCCGCTTCGGCCGCCAGCAGGCGGTTGCTTTCCTCGTCGCGCAGCTTGTTCTGGTTCAGGTTCACCGACAGTTCGCTGTCCCAGTCATGCAAGGCGCCGCGCCAGCCGCCCACCACGCGCAGCGTGGTGCCGGTGGTGAGCTCCGCCTGGCGGCCCGCCTCCGTGACCGAGTGGCGCACCTGCAACCGGTCGCCGGGCGTAAAGCCGGCCAGCGTGCCGTCCGCGCTGGGGCCGGGCAGGGCCAGTACGCCGGGATTGGTGGTGCCGTCAGTGGGCAGCAGCAGGCGATTGTCCAGCGCGGCATAGTCCTTGGGGTAGGAGTTCTTGTTGCGGTTCCAGCCCAGTTCGGCGAACAGCTCGTCCTCGCCGTTCAGGCGCTTGGTGATGATGGTGGACACGCCAAACCGTTCAATGGCTGGCGACAGTTCGCGGCTCGGGTTGGTGTAACACACGTTATCGTGGGTGGCCGGATCGACTTCGATCGAGCCCTTGCAACCGGGGATGACAAAGGCCGGTTCGGCCGTGTCGAAGTCGTACACGTTGCCCTGGAATTCGGTCGTCTTGCGGGCATCGCTGCCGCCGAAGCGGCGGTAGTCGCGGTTGGAGGTACCCGTATGCATGCCGCTTTGCAGCGAATTGCGCTTGAAAGCATCGACCGTCAGCAACACGTTGTAGCCGTCCCGGGCCGCGTTGCCCCAGCCCTTGGTGACGCTGACGTTGCCCGTCGAACCGTCGCCCTTTTCATTGATGCCGATATTGCCTGTCACTTCCAGGCCGGTGTAGTCGCGGCGGGTGCGGAAGTTGATCACGCCGGCCACGGCGTCGGAGCCGTAGATGGCCGACGCGCCGTCGCGCAGGATTTCCACCGAATCGATGGCGGCCACGGGAATGTTATTGAGGTCGACGAAGGAGTTCTCGGAGCCGTCGGCAAAGCCATAGTTGGCCAGGCGGCGGCCGTTGAGCAGGATCAGCGTGTACTTGGCGTCCAGGCCGCGCAGGCCGGCCGAGGTGGCGCCGCTGGCAAAGGTACTCTTGTCATCGCCATCCAGTTGCATCTTCACCGACGGCAGCTTGCTCAACAGCTCGGCCGTGGTGGACGCGCCGCTCTTCTCGATCTGCAGGCGGCTGACGATCTCGACCGCAGTCGGGCCCTCGCGGTCGATACGGGCGATGTTCGACCCGGTCACGACCACGCGCTGCACGCCTGTGTCGGCCGTGTTCTGGGCTTGCGCCGCAGCCAGCCAGGTGGTGCCGGCCAGAA
>JAZJZQ010000157.1:0-3801 GCA_040389625.1 Pseudomonadota bacterium
GCCGGCGGCGCGGTGTATGCCATGAGCAAGGCGGCGCTGACCGGGCTGGTGAAGGGCCTGGCGCGCGACCTGGGCGGCCGTAACATCACCGTCAACAATGTGTCGCCCGGCCCGGTCGATACCGACATGAACCCGGCCCAGGGCGATTTCGCCGTTGCGCTGCATGGCCTGATGGCGCTGCCACGGCACGGCCACCCCGACGAAATCGCCGCCATGGTGGCCTACCTGGCCGGGCCCGAGGCGGGCTTTGTCACGGGTGCGGACCTGCTCATCGACGGCGGTTTCGCGGCCTGAGCGCGCGGGATGGACGATAGCGGACGATAGAAGAACGACCGCAGAACGATAAGCGGAGCAGAAACGAAAAATCGCCGGCTAAGCGGCGATTTTTCCTGCTCCGGTTTGCCGTACAAGGCAGCAAACCATGCGTGTCGTGGCACACATTATCAGGCAAGGGCAAAACGGCCGCCCTTGCCTGCTCACGCAAATTACGCGCCCACTTGGACCTTGTCGGCCACCGTACGGAATTCTTCGATCTGGTCGAAGTTCATGTAACGGTAGATGTCGCCGGCGTTCTGGTCGATCACGCCGATGTGCGACATGTACTCTTCCTTGGTCGGGATGCGGCCCAGGGCCGAGCACACGGCGGCCAGCTCGGCCGAACCCAGATAGACGTTCGTTTCCAGGCCCAGACGGTTAGGGAAGTTACGGGTCGAGGTCGACATCACGGTGGCGCCCTTGCGGATCTGTGCCTGGTTACCCATGCACAGCGAGCAGCCCGGCATTTCCATGCGCGCGCCGGTGCGGCCCAGGGTGCCGTAGTGGCCTTCGGAGGTCAGCACCTGCTGGTCCATCTTGGTCGGCGGCGCGATCCACAGACGCACCGGGATGTCGGACTTACCTTCGAGCACCTTGGAGGCGGCACGGAAGTGGCCGATGTTGGTCATGCAGGAACCAACGAACACGTCGTCGATCTTGTTGCCGGCCACTTCGGCCAGGGTCTTCACGTCGTCCGGATCGTTCGGGCAAGCGACGATAGGCTCGTGGATGTCGGCCAGGTCGATTTCGATGACGGCGGCGTATTCGGCATCCGCGTCCGGCGACAGCAGCTCAGGCTTGGCCAGCCAGGCTTCCATGGCCTGGATGCGGCGCTCCAGCGTACGCTTGTCCTGGTAGCCGGTAGCGATCATCCACTTCATCAGGGTGATGTTGGACGTCATGTACTCGATGATGGGTTCCTTGTCCAGGTGCACCGTGCAGCCGGCGGCGGAGCGCTCGGCCGACGCGTCGGACAGCTCGAACGCCTGCTCGACCTTCAGCTTGGGCAAGCCTTCGATTTCCAGGATACGGCCGGAGAAGATGTTCTTCTTGCCCTTCTTGTCCACGGTCAGCATGCCCTGGCGAATCGCGTACAGGGGAATCGCGTTGACCAGGTCACGCAGGGTCACGCCAGGCTGCATGGTGCCCTTGAAGCGCACCAGCACCGATTCAGGCATGTCGAGCGGCATCACGCCGGTGGCGGCGGCAAAGGCCACCAGGCCGGAACCGGCCGGGAAGGAAATGCCGATCGGGAAACGGGTGTGCGAGTCGCCGCCGGTGCCCACGGTGTCGGGCAACAGCAGGCGGTTCAGCCACGAGTGGATCACGCCGTCGCCCGGACGCAGGGCCACGCCGCCACGGTTTTCGATGAAGGCCGGCAGTTCGCGGTGGGTCTTGACGTCGACGATCTTCGGATAGGCGGCCGTGTGGCAGAACGACTGCATCACCAGGTCGGCCGAGAAGCCCAGGCAAGCCAGGTCCTTGAGCTCGTCGCGGGTCATCGGGCCGGTGGTGTCTTGCGAGCCAACGGTGGTCATCTTCGGTTCGCAGTAGGTGCCTGGACGGATGCCCTGGCCTTCCGGCATGCCGCAGGCGCGGCCGACCATCTTCTGGGCCAGCGAGTAGCCGCGGCCGGTGTCGGCCGGGTTCTGCGGCAGACGGAACAGCGTCGATGGGGCCAGGCCCAGCGCTTCGCGGGCCTTGGCGGTCAGGCCGCGGCCGATGATCAGCGGAATACGGCCGCCGGCGCGCACTTCATCGAACAGCACGTCGGATTTGACTTTGAACTCGGCGATCACGGCGCCGTTTTTCAGGGCCTTGCCTTCGTATGGGCGCAGTTCAACCACGTCGCCCATGTCCATCTGCGACACATCCAGTTCGATCGGCAGCGCGCCCGCGTCTTCCATGGTGTTGTAGAAGATCGGAGCGATCTTGGCGCCCAGGCACACGCCGCCGAAACGCTTGTTCGGGATGAAAGGAATGTCTTCGCCGGTGAACCACAGCACCGAGTTGGTGGCGGACTTGCGGGACGAGCCCGTGCCGACCACGTCGCCCACGTAGGCGACCAGGTTGCCCTTGGCTTTCAGTGCTTCGATCTGCTTGATCGGGCCGATCTTGCCTGGTTCATCCGGATTGATGCCGGGACGGGCATTTTTCAGCATGGCCAGCGCGTGCAGCGGAATGTCGGGACGGGTGGTGGCGTCCGGTGCGGGCGACAGGTCGTCGGTATTGGTTTCGCCGGTCACCTTGAACACGGTCAGGGTCAGGCTTTGCGGTACTTCCGGACGCGACGTGAACCATTCGGCATCGGCCCACGATTGCAGCACTTCCTTGGCGCGCGCGCTGCCCTTGTCGGCCAGGTCCTTCACGTCGTGGAAGTAGTCGAACATCAGCAGGGTCTTCTTCAGGGCCTCGGCGGCGACGGCGCCGACGACCGCGTCGTCCAGCACATCGATCAGGGGCTTGATGTTGAAGCCGCCCAGCATGGTGCCCAGCAGGCGGGTAGCCAGTTCGCGCGAAATCAGCGGGCTCGTTTCCGTACCCTTGGCCACGCTGGCCAGGAAGGCGCACTTGACCTTGGCGGCGTCATCCACACCGGCCGGCACGCGGTTGGTGATCAGTTCGACCAGGAAGGCTTCCTCGCCGGCGGGCGGGTTCTTCAGGAGTTCGACCAATTCCGTGGTCTGGGCTGCGGAAAGCGGCAGCGCAGGAATGCCGAGGGAAGCACGTTCGGCGACGTGGTCGCGGTAAGCAGCTAGCATGAAAAACTCCTTCAGTTAAGGTCAATGGCAGGGGCGCGCGGAACACCGCAACCCTTTACGACCGCTATTGTACCTCAAGCAGTCTTCTATAAGACATAAGACATCGGATAAATTTTAGCGCTGTTGCATATACGGCTTAAGATGCCGGTATGGCAACGGATGGGATACGCGGGAGGCAGTGGGTCGCAAGGCCGCGGGACACAGGGTGGGCCCCCTTCTTTTCGCCCTTTACTAAAACGCGCGATTGCGTAATAGAGCACTATGGCCGCCACGATTTCACTCTGATTAGTGGAAAATCGTGGTACTAAAACGCACGGGACGCCGCTAAAAACCATATCGCCGTTTAGCGGATTTTAGTATTGCCGTAATGGCTATTTTAGTGCGCGATAGCGCGTTACAGTGGTCTCCCGCGGGGATTAGCTGCGTTTATAAAACCGCCCTCCCCGGGAGCACCACCATGCCTGTCTACGAAAAGCAGATCCGTTTTCCCGCCAATGTGCTGGAAGAATTGGGGGACCACAGAACCTTATTTTTCAGTAGATAACGCGCTCTGGATCTGGGCCAGTGAGCTGGGGTCTTCGATGGTGGTCAGGTCGCCCGGGTCGCGCCCTTCGCACACGGCCTGTATCGAACGGCGCAACAGCTTGCCGGAACGGGTTTTGGGCAAGGCGTGAATGAACACCACGCGCGCCGGCCGGGCGACGGCGCCCAGCTGCTGGTCGAC
>JAZJZQ010000158.1:0-3741 GCA_040389625.1 Pseudomonadota bacterium
TTGTCCTTGACACCTTCGGCCTGGTTGTAGCGGGTGAACTCGGCCTTGTCCGTATCCGTCTTGGCCACACCCAGCGTGCCGAAGCCGCTGATGCTGAGATTACCGTCGTCCATCACGCCCGCGTGGGCGCCGCCGAAGGCTGCGAAGATTGCACTTGCCAATATAATTTTTTTCATAGTCCCCTCTTGTTGTCCTGCGAGAAATTCGGTGCTTGCAGGCATGTAGCGGTCAGGATCGCTGCCGCAGCCATGCGCGCTTAGCCATAACCTTAGTCGAATTTCCTGGAGGCATAAAACTAGAATGGCCAGAATTGAGTTGCTGCGGTGAAAACTGTGGTTTTTTCACCGACGTTCAGGACAAACGGGTGACAACGTCGTGCAAATGGCAGGAAATGACAACGCCCGGCACGGGGCCGGGCGCTGTTGGGGGGAGGCGGACGGTGCTTACGGCAGCGTCAGGATCACCTTGACGCTGTCATCCACCGCGGCCTTGCTGATGTAGCCGATGGCCTTGGGATCGGCCGCCACGGCCTTGCGCACTTCGGCGTCGGAGTTGTACTCCTTCGGTGGCGTGCCCTTGCCGGTAAACACCAGCTTGGACCAGATGGCCTTGACCTGGGCCGGATCCTTGTCGGCCACCTTGTGGTAGAACTCGGCGCGGATGGGCGAGCCTTCGGCCTGGTCGATGGGGGTGAACATGGCCGACTTGCCGAGGAAGAACTGGGCCGCCTGTTCCGAGAACATGCGGGTGGCCGGGTTCTGCTTGCTCACGATTACGACAGTTTCAGCCGACGCCGGCAGCGCAGCAGCAGCCAGGGCGGCCAGCAGCAAAGAAGTCATCTTGGATTTCATTGAGGGGCTCCCGATCAGAATACGAAGTCAAGCGCTGCCGCAACCACGGTCACGCTGTTGGTGATGCCGGCAGCCGGCTGGACGAAGATCAGCGAACCGGACTTCGACTTGGGCTTGACGCGGTCCACTTGCACCTTCAGGGCCAGCGACTTGGCGAAGTCCCAGCGCACGCCGATCAGGTCCGAGCTCTGCTCGGTGGCCGGCAGCAGGCCGCGCACGGCCGCGTTCAGCGGGGGCGCCGCGGCCAGCATGGCCGGCACATTGACGGACGTGCCGGCATAGGTGTTGGCGGCGTGGGCGTAGTACGGCAGCACTTTGCCGAAGCGGTAGCCGGCCAGCGCGTACCAGGCGTTGGTGTCGGGCACGTACACGGCTTCCTTGGCGCGGCGCTGGGCATATTCCGATTGCAGCAGGATGTTGTTCCAGTCCATCGTCACACCGACCGAGGTGAAGGCGATCTTCTTGCCCGGTGTCAGGCTCAGGTCGTTGGCCAGGGCGGGGAAGCCGCTGTGCGCCAGGATATTGGTCAGGTTGTTGATCGGGGTCAGGTCATTGGTGGTGAGCTTGGCACGGGCATGGCCCAGGCGCACCAGGAAGGGACCGTATTCACCGGTGAAGCTGATACCGGCCGCAGGGGCGCGGTAGGTCGCCACGGAACCGGCGCCGGTGGGAATGAACAGCTTGCCGCGGCTCACACCGGCGAAGGCCTGGGTGGTGAAGTTGAAGTCGCCGAAGGCGTGCTGGTAGTTGACGTCGGCGCCGTCCACGTTCTCGATCGGGCACTGGCCGTACAGCTCGATCGGCGGACGCATCATCGTGTTGGCATAGCCCACGTTCTGGTAGTCCGAGATCAGGAAGGTCGGCAGCACGACGCGGCCCACGCGCACGTTCACTTCATCGTTGAGCTTGTACTTCAAAAAGGCCCAGGTCAGGTCCGTGGTGAAGGTGGGGCTGGTGTTCTTGCGGGTCAGCACTTGCGCCGTGGCCGACAGCTGCTCGGTGAATTTATAGGTGCCTTGCAGGCCCAGGTTGCTGTCCAGGCCGATGCGCGCCTTGTCGGAGATGCCTTCGGCCTGGTTGTAACGGGCGAACTGGGCCTGGTCCGTGTTGCTCTTGGCCACACCCAGCGTGCCGAAGCCGCTGATGCTCAGATTGCCGTCGTCCAGCGTGCCAGCTTGCGCGTGCAGCACGCCGAAGGCGGCCAGGATGCTTGCTACTAACAGTTGTTTTTTCATTCGTCGGATTCCGTTCAAGTCTTTATTTTTGTCGGCGCTCTGTCGGTTGGCGCAGCACGCCTGTTTGTTTGGCACGCCCGTTTGGCGCACTGCCGTCACCTTAGACGAATTTCCAGACGGCATCTATTGTTGAGAAAGGAAATAGAACGAGTGTTCTAATATTAAAGTAGTATTGCGACCAAAACGCAACAATGGTAGCGATATCAATCCGATAAGTTATTGTTATTGAATGTCTTTTTGACAGCATTACTGATCCGGGCCGGTGACCGCCGTAGCCACCGAGCGCCGGCTGCTGGTTTGTAACTTTTGGTGCTTGCCTGCCGGCCCGGCACACGCTGGCCCTGCCCGCCGGCCGTACCATTTCCCGCGCCAGGGATTACAATAGCGGCTACCTTTTTCCCTTCCATCCCTAGCACGAGAACATACTATGGCCGTCAACTCCCCCAAGCCCCATGCAGCAGACCTCCAGCCCGTCGCCGGCGTCGCCATCGGCTATGCCGAAGCCGGCATCAAGAAGCCGAACCGCAAGGATGTGCTGGTGTTGCAGGTGGCGCCGGGCGCCACGGTGGCCGGGGTGTTCACGCTGAACCGTTTCTGCGCCGCGCCGGTGCAGGTGGCCAAGGCCCACCTGGCGGCCGTGCAGGCCGGCGGCAAGGCGATCCGCGCGCTGGTGGTCAACACGGGCAACGCCAACGCCGGCACGGGCGAGGCCGGCCTGGCCGCCGCCAACGCCAGCTGCGCCGCCCTGGCCGGCCTGCTCGGCTGCGAAGCCCAGCAGATCCTGCCGTTCTCGACCGGCGTCATTCTCGAGCAGCTGCCTGTCGCCAAGATCGTGGCCGGCCTGCCGCAAGCGGTGGCCGGCCTGCAGGCCGACAACTGGTTTAACGCGGCCGAAGCCATCATGACCACCGACACCCAGCCCAAGGCCGCTTCGCGCCGCGTCACCATCGCCGGCCACAGCGTCACGCTGACGGGCATCAGCAAGGGCGCCGGCATGATCAAGCCCAACATGGCCACCATGCTCGGCTTCCTGGCGCTGGACGCCAAGGTGGCCCAGCCCGTGCTGGACGTGCTGGTCAAGCAGGTGGCCGACCGCAGCTTCAACTGCATCACCATCGACGGCGACACCTCGACCAACGACGCCTTCATGCTGATCGCCACCGGCGCCGGCACGCTGGAAGTGACGTCCGTCGACAGCCCCGAATACGCGGCCCTGGCCGCGGCCGTGACGGAACTGGCCCTGTTCCTGGCCCAGGCCATCGTGCGCGACGGCGAAGGCGCCACCAAGTTCATCACCGTCACGGTGGAGGATGGCAAGGACGTGGCCGAATGCCGCAAGATCGCCTACTCGATCGGCCATTCGCCGCTGGTCAAGACGGCCTTCTTCGCCTCCGACCCCAACCTGGGCCGCATCCTGGCCGCCATCGGCTACGCAGGCGTGGACGACCTGGACGTGAGCCGCCTGAACCTGTACCTGGACGACGTGTGGGTGGCCAAGGACGGCGGCCGCAATCCCGACTACAAGGAAGAGGACGGCCAGCGTGTGATGGCGCAAAGCGAGATCACGGTGCGCGTCAAGCTGGCGCGCGGCACGGCCGCCGCCACCGTCTACACCTGCGACCTGTCGCACGAGTACGTGACCATCAACGCCGACT